>NZ_AJYK02000016.1 GCF_000286955.2 Vibrio rumoiensis 1S-45 | reverse complement strand
TCTTCGCTTAGGCTCATGTGCGGGATGACGGGAGGGTACAGGCTGTTTTTCATATAAAATTCAAATTGTTAGTGAATACTTAAGGTTGTCATCCCGGAAGCGAGGGACGAATTATCCGGGATCATCAGCATGTGTGACGTATTTGAATGTTGATTTAAGACGGCTTACTTCAAGTTTGAGGTGGTGCGTTTTTGTTTTTGGATATGAGCACGACTTAGGAAGTTATACGGATTAATCCCGTATTTTATGCCGGCTAATTATGAGGCAAGTTTGATTTTTTGAATCAATTTAAATGTTTAACTT
The DNA here is from genome assembly GCF_000286955.2 of Vibrio rumoiensis 1S-45. Taxonomy (GTDB): domain Bacteria; phylum Pseudomonadota; class Gammaproteobacteria; order Enterobacterales; family Vibrionaceae; genus Vibrio; species Vibrio rumoiensis_A. Next base: position 13,823 of record NZ_AJYK02000016.1, on the reverse strand, counting down.
GTTGGATAATATAATGAATGGAATGATAAACAGAATAACTATACGGATTTTTTCCGTCTATTAAATTGTTAACCGTCAAGGAATAATTTCGGAGTATCATGAGTAGTAAAACGAACACATTTGAATTGTTTAGGTATCAGATTCTTCCCGTTAACCGATACTTTCAAGGTGACTTCTTTAACGGAATTCATAGTGTTGAGGAACTGATCAAACACAAAAATAAGTTTTTTGCTGAAGCTTTGGAAGGTCAGTCAGACTTTTCAAATAAACGGCATAAGACTGTGGTAAAGCAGTTACTTCATAACGGTGATTTTTATTTATATCGAATTGCCCACAATAAAACTCTTCACAGGGAAACTCGTGATTTCAAAGATGAAACCATTGATAGTTGGCCGTCTATTCTTGTCGCGATCTGGAACCATCCTGATAAGCAGTACATAGCTGTTCAAAAAAGAACAACTGCATTTGCAAAGTGTGAAACCGTAGCAAAACTCATACTAGAAAAAATAGAGCCGCAGTTAACTCACTTTCAACTTCGAGCAATATACGAACCATTATTTGAAAAGCAACAGTTTTGGACATTGTTGAGAAAGTATCGTGGCAAAGTAAAGTCAGTTGATTTTGAAATAATAACTCCAAATATGGCAAATATCTCAGGGACATTACCCGATGATCTTAAGTTGTTTGCCAAGTGTACGAACTCAACAAGAAACAATTTAAAAATTGAATCTGAGCCAGACTCAGCACTGCATCTTGAAGAGAATAACTCTGCGTTGAGAGGCTTGGTTGACTATAGTAGTGAGGGGGGAGGCAATATTTCACTTAAAATTGATGGTATTAAGAAACATCATCAGACTTCCCGCACAGTTAAGGAAATAACGTTAGGTGAAATGGAATTAACAGGTAACGCAGAACAGGTCGCCCAAGTATTAAAAGAGTTGCTTAAATGATTGGACACGTTGTAAAAACCACATTCATTGCCTTAGGGGTTGGCTTCATTACTGAGCTGACGAATTCATGGCTTGGATCTGAGTTCTTACATACTTTTTTAGCACAAAACCTAGTTACGATACTCATCGCTCTGCTCGCTATTAATGCTACTACGATGGGGATTGTTTTGACTAAAGTACGTGAAATGGTTGACTCTAAAGGTAGTGCTAGTTGCTTCAAACGTACACGCGACCAAATGCTACTTTCAATCAAAGAACAAATAGCACTGGTCGTTATAGCAATCAGCATACTTAGTATTAAAGGTTCGGAGCATATTATTGCGATAGACAATGCTGAATTACTTCTCAATGTTGCCATTATTGGTGTTTTTGTGTATTCACTTATGGTTCTTTATGACACTGCAAAGAGTGTTCTTATAATTATCGACTTTGACGGTTAACAAATAAGGATTGGTGTCGCGCAGCCGACACCTTATCTGTGTGCTGAACTAGCCCGAAGCGGCTTATTATTATAAATTTGTCGAGATTATTTTGCGGTAGGTAATGGATTCTGCTTTTCTTTAGACGAATTTAACCCTGATAAGATTAAAGTATAATATTATCAATTGGTTGGTGCCTGATTTTTGTCTTTCTTTTATTGGTACCCCTCCACTGAATTGTCGCCATTATCCTTATCTTTTTAGCCTTTCGGCTAGCTCGTTCGACTGACCCCAACACATTACATTTCATGCTGGCAGCAAGGACAAAGCCGAAAGGCCTTGCTCCGTACAACACTGGATTCAGCTAACGATGGAGCTAAATTAGGTATGAATGTAAACATCCGCCTTTTTCAGTGACACTCAAATATTGTGCCGCACTCATCAATAATCGAAAACTACCCTCACCAACAACCCCATGAATCTTATGTGACACAAAGGTCTAGACAACTCCTTCCTCACTATTGAGTTATTACTCTTTAAAGCCAGTAAATCAATCAATTACCCCATTCTACAAGTCATTAATAGCATTTTTCAGACACAAAACAGCCATCTAACTGTCACATTCAGCCATCAGTATGAGTTCCAGCAACAAGTAAGAAGCACATTTTTCTTGCTTGTCTAGATAAGTGATTAGGGAGCTGGAATGTCATGCCGGTTTATTTAGAAATTGCTCATACTTTAGAGCAAGAAATTACCAATCAATATTCGGGTGGGGATTATCTTCCTTCTGAAAAAATGTTGGCGGAACGCTTTGAGGTGAATCGCCATACCATTCGCCGCGCGGTGGACGAATTGATCACCGTAGGCAAAGTGCATCGTCAGCAAGGGAAAGGTTGCATGGTGTTAGCGCAGCCGTTGAGCTATCCATTACATGCCAAGGCGGCCTTTACTAGTAACTTGCTAGAGCAGGGGTCACACCCTCGTTGTGAAGTTTTAAAAGCGCATCTAATTCATGCCAATTCTGATTTAGCACAGCAACTCAATGTTGAGCTTGATAGCCGCATTATTCACATACGCACGTTGCGTAAAGTGGATGGGCGACCGTTTGCAGTGATTGAACAATACCTTGCCAACTTGAATTGGTGGCCTGTGCTACAAAACTTTAAATCGGGTTCACTGCACCAATTTTTGCGTGACAATTTAGGTGTGACTTTAACCCGCAGTAAAACCCGCATTGGTGCGTACCCACCAAATCACCAAACTTGTCGACTGTTACAAATTACGCCTTCGTTGCCGTTACTGACGGTGAAAACTCTCAATGTGATCAGCGGAACGGAAATGGTAGCGGAATATTCCAGCTCCAGTACTCGTTCTGATCTGATGGAACTTGTGGTGGACCATTAAATGAAAACTGATGAATTAACACCGAAAACCAAAACCTTGCGGCAACAATGGATGTCAACCTTGGCAACCGCCGATTTCGACCAATTAACCACGTTGTGGCAAGCCCAACACTACACGCCGGATTACCAATTGATCCGCGCGCCAGAAATTGGTTTAGCGCAGGTTCAAGCGCGAATGGGCGGAACTGGGAATCGTTTCAATGTGGCAGATATTACGGTGACGCGTTGTGTGGTGAAGCTTGCCAGTGGCGATCTTGGTTACAGCTATTTGTCGGGGCGTAATAAACCTCACGCGCAATTAGCGGCAGTGATTGATGGTTTGATGCAGTCTGAAACGTATCAGCAGGAACTGATGCTTAGCATCATAAAGCCGCTGCAAATGAGCCGAGAGAAAAAGCATACGCAGCGTCAGCAGCAGGTTGCGAGCAGTAAGGTGGATTTCTTCACTTTAGTTCGTGGCGACGATTAACGCTTGATTTTGATGGATACGCACACTCAATGATTGAATTAGGAGTCCGCATGAGCGCAATAGCCGCTGGATTTGGCGATACGATACACGACAGTCAATTTTGTTTTCGACAATTACTGACTGCAATGTCACAACCGGGAACCTTGGTGGAACTTAACTTAGTGCAAGGTTTTGGACACATGATGCCAGCGTCGACTCAAGTTTTACTGGCGCTGGCAGATAACAGTACTCCGGTATGGTTATCAGAGCAGTTTGAACATGATGTTGCCGTGACTGAGAATTTGAATTTTCATTTAGGTTGTTCGCTCTTGAAATCGCAACAGCATGATATTCAAAAACAAGCCAATTTTGCGCTAATAGCAGAGCAAGATGTTGCTGATTTTAATTGGTCTCAATCACAATTTTATGTTGGCAATGAAGAGTATCCCGATCGCAGTACCACAGTGATTGTGGAAGTGGCTGGCTTATCGAATCAGCCTTGTGGTTCGGCGCTGCATTTGTCCTTAACCGGCCCTGGCATTGAAACCGAAAAGCCGTTATTTATTCAATCCCATTGCTTTGATTCTTTAAACGCGATGCTGACTTTGCGTAAAACCCATCGCTTTCCTTTAGGGCTTGATTTTATTGTGGTCAGTGGCGAACAAGTAGTTGCGCTGCCTCGTTCTACCACTGTGGAGGTGATGCCATGTATGTAGCAGTAAAAGGGGGCGAAAAAGCCATTAAAGCAGCCCATAAACTGCAAGCCCAAAAGCGTCGTGGTGATACGGCGTTGGCTGAATTATCAGTAGCGCAAATTCGTGAGCAGTTATCCGGCTCGGTGGATCGCGTTATTAACGAAGGCGGCATATACGATAAAGATTTAGCAGCGTTAGCCATTAAACAAGCGGCGGGGGATTTGGTCGAAGCGATATTTTTGCTACGAGCTTACCGAACTACCTTATCGCGCTTTATCGTTTGTGAGCCGATTGAGACTACCCAAATGCGTATTGAACGCCGTATTTCAGCCGCTTATAAAGATGTTCCCGGTGGGCAAGTATTAGGGCCAACTTATGACTATACCCATCGCTTATTGGACTTTTCACTGTTGGCAGAAGGTGAGGCCGTAGCATACAGAGAAGAGCCACAAGAAAATGATAATGCAGAGAGTTGTGAATACCGAGATAACGAGGAACATCAAGCCAGCCCGCAGGTGTTATCGCTATTAGAAAAAGCCGACCTGATGGTTGTGGAAGTCGACGACCAACAAGCGCCAGAAGATATCACCATGCAACCGGTGAATTACCCTTGTGATCGCTCGGCTCGTTTGCAAAATTTAGTGCGCGGTGATGAAGGTTTTCTGCTCGCACTGAGCTATTCCACTCAACGTGGTTATGGTCGCAACCATCCATTTGCCGGAGAAATTCGCAGTGGTGAGGTGACGTTGTCGGTGTGCCCAGAAGAATTTGGATTTAGCATTGATATTGGCGATGTTGAGATGACCGAATGCCAAATGATTAATGGTTTTGTAGGCTCGAAACAAGACAAAGCGAAATTGACGCGCGGTTATGGTTTGACTTTAGGTTTTACCGAGCGAAAAGCCATGTCGGTGGCGTTAATGGATCGCGCCCTGCAAGCGCCAGAATACGGTGAAGCGGTGGATGGCCCCGCGCAAGATGAAGAATTTGTATTGGCGCATGCCGATAATGTTGAAGCGTCTGGCTTTGTCTCGCATTTGAAATTGCCGCATTACGTTGATTTCCAATCGGAATTGGCGCTATTGCGTGAAATGCACAAGGAATATGAACAAAAACAAGGAGGCAACGGTAATGTCTAATCAAACCAATGCGCAGGTTTTGGAAGCGGATGCCTCTACTCCTACATCTGGCTATAACTATGGCTATTTAGATGAACAAACTAAGCGCATGATCCGTCGTGCGTTATTAAAAGCGGTGGCCATTCCCGGTTATCAAGTGCCGTTTGCAGGGCGAGAAATGCCGATGCCATACGGTTGGGGAACTGGTGGGGTACAAATTACCGCCACGATTATTGGACAATCGGATACGCTAAAAGTCATCGACCAAGGCGCAGATGACACTACTAATGCGGTTTCTATTCGTTCATTTTTTGAAAATATTGCCGATGCCAATACCACAGAAAAAACTGTTGAGGCGAGCATTATTCAAACCCGTCATCGCATTCCGGAAACGCCAATGCAAGCGGGGCAAATTTTAGTCTATCAAGTGCCAATTCCTGAGCCTTTACGCTTTATAGAGCCAAGAGAAACCGAAACTAGAAAGATGCATGCCTTGCAAGAATATGGCGTGATGCAAGTGAAGTTGTATGAAGATATTGCGCGCTTTGGTCATATCGCAACAGCCTATGCGTATCCGGTGAAAGTGAATGATCGTTACATCATGGATCCGTCGCCAATTCCTAAATTTGATAATCCCAAAATGGACAACATGCCCGCATTGCAGTTATTTGGCGCAGGACGTGAAAAGCGAATTTATGCTATTCCACCTTTTACCAAAGTGCAGAGCTTGGATTTTGATGATCATCCATTTGAAATTCAGCAATGGGATGAGCCATGCAGCATTTGTGGCGCGACCGATACCTTCTTAGATGAAATCATTATTGATGACCAAGGGGCGAGCACCTTTGTGTGTTCTGACACCGATTATTGCCGACAAAATGAGGACAAATCGTCATGTTAACCTCTACTCAACAACCGTTTTCAAATCGTGAACAAGCGTTATTGAAAGTCGAAAAATTAAGTAAATTATACGCGCCGGGTAAAGGTTTTAGTGATGTGTCTTTTGAGCTCTATCCGGGAGAAGTGCTTGGGATTGTCGGTGAATCAGGCTCGGGTAAAAGTACCTTATTGCAAGCTATTTCTGGGCGATTGCAACCGGATGATGGTGAAGTCTTGTACTTGCAAGCGGGTAGTGAAGACAGCGTAGCGCAACTGGAAAGTTTGTATCACATGGCTGAAAGTCAGCGCCGTCATTTATTGCGTACCGAATGGGGCGTGGTGCATCAACACCCTATGGATGGTTTGCGCGCTCGAGTCTCGGCGGGTGGCAATATTGGCGAGCGTTTAATGGCCGTTGGGGATCGTCATTATGGCGAGATTCGCACGAAAGCAATGCAGTGGTTACAGGATGTTGAAATCCCGGTTGATCGCATTGATGGTATGCCGACGACTTTTTCTGGCGGTATGCAACAAAGGCTGCAAATTGCGCGTAACTTGGTCACGCACCCTAAGTTGATATTTATGGATGAACCGACGGGTGGTTTAGATGTGTCGGTGCAAGCTAAGTTACTCGATTTATTACGCCGTTTGGTGAACGAACTGGATTTAGCCGTGGTGATTGTAACCCATGATTTAGCGGTCGCGCGTTTACTGGCACACCGATTAATGGTGATGAAACAAAGCAAAGTGGTGGAAAGCGGTTTAACCGATCAAGTCTTAGACGATCCGCAGCACCCTTACACTCAGTTATTGGTTTCTTCGGTATTACAGGGATAACGCCATGAATGAACATTTGTTACAGACAGAGCCTCGCTCACTTTCAGAAACACAAAACAAGCTTATGCTTAAAGTGAGTGATGTGAGCAAAACCTTTGTGCTGCATAACCAAAGCGGTATTCGTTTACCTGTGCTTAATCACGCCAGTTTGTGTGTGGAGCAAGGCGAGTGTGTGGTGTTGCATGGTCATTCTGGCTCGGGGAAATCCACCTTGCTGCGGGCTTTGTATGCAAATTACCTCGTTGATAGTGGTTCGATTGCTGTGCGTCACCAAAATTTGTGGGTAGATATGGTTCAAGCTTCGCCAAGAGCGATCTTAAATATTCGACGCCATACTATTGGTTGGGTTAGCCAGTTTTTACGTGTGATCCCACGTATTAGTGCTTTAGAAGTGGTCATGCAGCCAATGATTGAAATGGGGGGCGATCGCCAAGAAGCCGAGCAAAAAGCCAAAACCTTGTTGAGTCGTTTGAATGTGGGTGAACATTTGTGGCATTTAGCTCCGGCAACCTTTTCTGGTGGTGAGCAGCAACGCGTGAATATTGCCCGAGGTTTTATTTGGGATTATCCGATTTTGTTATTGGATGAACCCACAGCGTCATTGGATGCAAAAAACAGTGCGGTTGTCGTGGAATTAATCCAAGAGGCGAAGCAACGTGGCGCAGCCATTGTGGGGATTTTCCATGATGCAGATAACCGTAATCAAGTAGCGGATCGCTTATATCACATGAGTACTCAAGCGATGCCTGATACTACGAATGTAAAAAACACCACCGATGTGACTACTTCAGTTTAAGGAACAATCAAGATGATCATTACCAATGTTAATTTAGTCCTACCACATGAAGTAGTAAAAGGTTCAGTGGAAGTGATAAATGGTGAAATTCGCAGCATGTCGAATACGCCAAGCCAACTGCCACAAGCGATAGATGGCGATAATGGCTTTTTAATGCCCGGTTTAATCGAACTTCATACCGATAATTTGGAGAAATATTTTGCGCCAAGGCCGAAAGTTGATTGGCCACCGCTATCGGCAATGAAAGCGCATGATACTCAATTGATTGGCGCTGGGATCACCACAGTATTGAATGCTCTGGCGTTGGGCGATCACCGTGGCGAATTACGCCATGAGATCTTAGATAGTCAAATCAATACCGTGGTGCAGAGCCAGCAAAATGGCACTAACCGTGTTGACCATCGCTTGCATTTACGTTGTGAAGTGCCGCATGACACGACGGTCGAAATATTTGAACGTTATGTTAATACTCCCGGAGTTCAGTTGGTGTCTTTGATGGATCATGCGCCGGGGCAACGTCAATTTGTGAATTTAGAAAAATATCGAACGTATTATCAAGGTAAATACGGCTATGACGATGCTGAAATGGCGGAATTTGAAGCGCAACAAAGGGCGTATTCTGAGCGATGGTCTGCGCCTAATCGTGAAGAGATTTGCGGCCAATGTCGTGAACGTAATATCCCAATGGCGAGCCATGATGATGCAACGCTTGCCCATGTGGAAGAATCGAAAGATCTTGGTATGGTGATCGCAGAATTTCCAACCACACTTGAAGCGGCAAAAGCCTCAAGAGATCTGGGATTACATGTGTTAATGGGCGCACCAAATGTCATTCGTGGAGGATCACATTCCGGTAATATTGCTGCGCATGAACTGGCCAGTGTTGGCGCGTTGGATATTTTGTCTTCCGATTATTATCCAGTGAGTTTGCTGGATGCCATTTTTACGCTAGCGAACGATTCACGTAATGCATTAACGTTATCGGACGCCGTGAAATTAGCCACTTATAATCCTGCGCAATCATTGCAACTGTTTGATCGCGGTGTGATTGAAGAGGGTAAGCGAGCCGATTTGTTACTGGCGCATTATCAACATGGTCAAGCCTATATTAATGGCGTGTGGCGTGAAGGACAGAAGGTGTTTTAATGGATAACAGCCGTGAAACCATCAATCAAAGCGCTACTGTTAAATCATCCGCTGCCCGCTTGTTTTACGTGATTGGTCCTTCTGGTGCAGGCAAAGACAGCGTGATGAATTTGATCCGTGATCATTGGTCACAACATATTGTGATCGCTCATCGCTATATCACGCGTGATGCGGGCGCTGGCAATGAAAACCACGTGGCATTATCACAACGAGAATTTACCCAACGGAAAGAGAAATGTTTATTCGCATTAGATTGGCAAGCGAACGGCTATTGTTACGGTATTGGTTGTGAGGTGGATACTTGGTTGAAGAAAGGTGTGGATGTGATGGTGAATGGTTCACGCGCTCATTTAAAACAAGCTCAGCAACGTTATGGATCAGCATTAGTGCCTGTGGTGATCACGGTAGAAAGCGAGATATTGAAAAGCCGATTAATCGCGCGTGGCCGAGAAAGCTTACAGGAAATTGAGCAACGTTTGATTCGAGCTAAACAACTGAATCAGCAACGTATTGAAGGAGCAATATTGCTTGATAATAGTGGTTGCTTAGAGCAAACGATAGAAGTGTTTAATGTGTATTATCAGCAAAGGTTAGAGGCAAGTGATCGCTTGTCATTTAATGAGCCTTTGGCGCTGAATGAAGCCTTAGATGAGTCATGAACTCATTATTTGGAGATCAAAGATGAAGTTTACGTTATTGGGCTCGGGCAATACAGGCATGTTACCTGTGTATGGCTGTGATTGTATTGCTTGTCAACGCGCGAGCGAACAGCCGCAATATCGACGTCAAAAAACGTCAGCACTGATTGAACACAATGGAAAGCAGCTGCTATTGGATGCCAATTGTGATGACTTATTACAACGCTTCCCTAGTGGCAGTATTGACCGAATTCTGCTGACTCATTATCACATGGATCATGTGCATGGCTTGTTTGATTTGCGCTGGGGAGTCGGGGAGCGGATTGCAGTTGATGGCCCGCCAGATGAGCAAGGTTGCGATGACTTATTTAAGCACTCTGGCTTATTGGATTTTCAACCCCCTTTAATGGCGTTTCAAACTTTTGAATGGCAAGGTATACAGATCACCCCTTTACCGATGCAGCATTCTAAAATCTGTTTTGGTTATTGCTTCACTTACCCTGTTCAAAATTCATCCCAAAGTCAAAAACAACAAAAACGCCTCGCGTACCTAACCGATACGGTTGGCCTACCTGCGGATACCCAAGCATGGTTAGCGCAATATGATATTGATGTATTGCTGGTGGATTGTAACCATTCCCCAAAATACCTTGCATTGACGAATCACAAGGCTAAGAAAAATCATAATGATTTGAATGATGTCCTCGATATTGTTGCAGCGATTAAGCCCAAACAAACACGATTAATTCACATTAGCCATGAATTGGAATGCTGGGCAATGCGTCACCCTGAAGCCTTTAATACCGAATATAAACTTGGTTATGATGGTGAGGTTTTTGATTGAATAATTGGACGTGATTACCGGCTAAACAACTTTATCTACTAAACAATATTATCTACTAAACAACATTACCTATAAATAAAACGTCCTTATATAAAGAAATATAAGGACGTTTTTTAAGCATCAAGAATCATCACCAATTGAAATTAAGCGATGAAGGATGACTTATTGTGGGTATTCTTGCCACGTTTGGCCATCCAAAGACACGTAGGGTTTGTTGTTGTATTCCAGAACCGTACTGCCTGAGTTTTGTGCAACCATTTTGGTTTGTGGTAAATCTTGACTTAATGCTTTTGGATCAAAGCTGCCTTTAGAATAAATGTTTTGATCTAAAAGACGGCTAATCAGCGTTGATACAGCCAAATAACTAGAAGGGTCTTTAACATGGTAAGTGTCACCAGTTCTCTTCATATTTGGCCCAAATATCTTCATCGCTACTGGCGTGTGAACAATGGTCGCGGCTGGAATTTCACGCATACCAGAAATTTGCATTTTATCGCCACGCATCCCTGCACCGTGTTCAGGTACGAGCATGACAACGATATTACGGTTAGATTTTTTCAACGTTTCAAAGAACGCATACAAATCATCGAGCAAATTCTTTAAGCGGTGTTTGTAGCTCACCATACCGGTTTCACCACTGTCTTTAATGATGCGGTTACCATCGTGTAGGGAAATCGTGTTGTACAAGGCCACCACTTTATCTTGCTTGTCTTTTTCACGGTTAGTTAACCAGCGATTTAAAATATCACTATCTCGATAGATATTAGAACCATCGAAGGCCGCTTGGTATGGTTGCAGACCATCCTTGCTCATGATTGGCGCTTCAATATGCCCTTCATCTTTTAATAGCCCAGTGAAGTTATCAAACGAACCATTATGGTTAAGCATTAGGTTTTCACCGTAGCCCAGCTTCGCTAAGTTATCGAACAAATAACATTGTTGTTTTGGTGCATCTTTAAACAGTTCTTCATGTTGTTCTTGACCACAACTTGCGCGTAATAAACGAACAAGGGCTGGGCCACTGTAAGATGTTGCCGCACTAAAGTTATCGAACATGATGTCGAATTCTTTAAACAAGGGGTGATCTTCTAAGCCTGCAATTTTAATGTCATCCCAAGCAACCGAACAAATACTTAAAAATAGCAAATCGAATGGCGCGGATTGAGCACTGCTATCGGTGAAGGTCGATACACGGTTGGCTTCGTTATCGAAGAAATTCTGTTTTGCTTCATTTAATACGGAGTCGTTTACTGGACCACTTTCATCTGCAGCCGCTGGTGAAGCAGAAGCTGTGGTGGATGTGGCCGCAGGAACCGCTGCCACTGGCGCTGTAACTTGTGGGCTAGGTTTAGGTAAACTGAAATAAATCATCGCAGCAATAACGAAGATGGAGACTCGAAAAATTCGATTTAAAAAGTAATATGCAAACGCGAGAACCACAATGGCAAGTAAGGCTTGAGGCGAAACAAAGCGAGAAGCTAACTCTAATAAATAATCGAGTTTAAAGTCCATTAAAGCACCCATTTGAGCCCACAAGCGATCAAGCGGAGGCAAGAATGAATCGTAATGGCCTAAATAAAAAGCAATCGGGAAGGCGGCAATCGTTCGGGTTAATCGTAAAAGCTTATGGCGCAGTGGAATCAATAAATAAATCACAAAGGCGAAGTTTTCAATAGGGTGAAAACCAATTGTACCTTGCGAGAATAAGGCCAGTTTAATGATGAAATAGAGATTCCACCAACCCAGACCTAGCATCATCGTTTGTTCCGTTGTTTTATTATATTTTTTCATGTGTATTAGTTCTGCTTATCGGTAGAGTCTTGAGGCAATGCTTCTAAATCATCAAAGACGACGCGTTGAAAGTATTTTGGTTTGCGCACATACAATGTGTATAAATGAAAAACAAAGCGCGCAATATCTCGTAAGAAAAATCCACAGAGTAGACCTATAGCGACACTGATGCTTACTGTAAGTATAAAATCATCAATATTCATTATTAAAACTCGAGTGGTTTATGAGTGGCGTAAGCCAGTTCATGGGTTTGATTCTCTTCTTCTCGGTTAGAAGCATAGTGAGAACCGGTGGAGGCTAAGCTGGCTGCATTTTCATTGATGCTAACGGCTTGCGTTACAATTTCCGGTAGTTGAGCTTTGATTCTGCCAGGGGTGGTATAAATCGTATTGCTTTGAAACATATCCATAATGGGTAGTTTGAATATATGGTTTAATGCGATTTGGACATCATTCTCTCGTACTGAAGATAGCAGTACATACAGTGCATCGCTACATGCAGTGATCAAATCACCATCACGTTTAATGTGGCACATGCTTAAACAAGAATTCACATCAATGCCCGGCAAAAGGGTTAACTTGATTAACGCAAACTGTAGCTTGGTCTGTTCGTATTGCTGAATAAGCTGGTGGCAACGGCTAACAAAAGGCTGATTATTCACGTAGCCTTTTTGTCCGAAACCAACATTGGTTTCAAGCGAAAGCAGTTCATCGATAGAGTCCGGTATGATGCAGTTGACTTCTTGCTTTTGTAACGTTTCAACCATACTCAAAAAACGGGGATAACGAACGCTAGAAGGAACAATTAAGTTGATCCCTGCATGAGACAAAAAGGACTCATCGGAATAACGAAGACATTGTTGCATTTCTCTTATAACTACTTTGAATTTAAATCCAAATTGGTGGCGTAAACGATAAACTTGTACCGCAATGTTATGAACTTCACTCTGCTGGTTAATGCTCAATACCATGATACCGGTGTTAATCTTATCGATCTCATTAAATAACGCTTGGTTATCTGCGTATTTGATCATGGTTTGTTCGCTGTGTTGATTGGAGTCGATAGCTATTTCTGAGATATGGATAAAATGACCATCATGAGTTGAGATGACTTCATCGTTTAAGCTTTTCATGGATTCAAGATCCACCGAAAAGTCTTGGTTTTTCATTTGGATCACATCGTATTCATAGTTGGCGGTAATTTCACCATCTGAGAACCAATAATGAATTTGGTAAACATATTTAGTACGTTCGACTTTATGCAAAGTACTAATACCTAAAAATAGCTCGGGATGCTCCATTAACCAATGATTAAGAGTATGGTTTTCTTGACCAAATCCAACGATGGAAATATGGAGCTGTTTCACTCTGGCAAGCTTATTTAAATATTTGAAAAAGTTAACTCGTAACTTATTTTTCGACAATAATATAGGTTGGTCTGGAATATAAATGACAACACTGCTTCCATGTTTAAATTGAATTTTATCAAGGTCATCGCTTAATTTATCTAGGTGTAAATGTGATTTATTTTTTGATATAAAAAAAGTCTTTTGCTTTTGAAAAAGATGTTTTAATTCATTCTTGGTTTGCTGTGTGAGATTTTTGAGTAGTGTTGGTAGGTCTTCAAATGAGATAAAGGTGTTCGTATCGTTCGATTTTAGTAATGTTTTTAAGTAATTGATCGATATGTCGCTGTTTCTAGCGGTTGTCATGTAGAGACCCGCTGGATTTGTCGCTTGATGTTTAGGGCTTAAATTATGAATACCAAACATGGACTAAAATACCTAAATGAACATTAATTATTAATAATAGTTATGAATGCGTAAAATAGGCTGATTTCCATGTTGAAAATTGCATTCA
>NZ_AJYK02000015.1 GCF_000286955.2 Vibrio rumoiensis 1S-45 | reverse complement strand
GAGTTTATGCCACACCCGATGCTTTGCGTTAACACTAATTCATTATTCATGCTAGCCTTCTAATTTAGTTCTTTAGCAAACTAATTATGGCTCAGGCTTAGCTAACCTAGGAAACTGGAGGCTAGCACCTTCGCGGGAGTCATTATGTCTATATGTAGGCAAGATTTGGATCAATATATTGAGCGAGGTTTAATGGTATGAATATTAAGGGAAAATGTTTATGTGGTTCAGTGGAGCTGGAAATTGAGTTAGCAAGCCCTGTAGCAGAAATGGCAGCGTGTCATTGTAGCATGTGTAGAAATTGGCTAGGCGGACCAATGTTAGCTATTGATGGTGGAGTGCTTAAAGGAATAGTAAATGAATCATCTATTACTCGTTATCAATCTTCAGAATGGGCTGAAAGGGGATTCTGTAATAAATGTGGTACAAGCCTATTTTACTATTTGAAGCCAGCTGATCAGTATCATTTTCCGGTGGGGTTGTTAGATGGCGATGTGAAGTTTAAATTTAGCCACCAAATATTCATAGACGAAAAGCCTGATTATTATAGCTTTTCTAATGATACAAAAAATATGACAGGCGCTGAAGTTTTCGCGCATTTCGAGAGTGAGCAATAACACATAACAAGCAGCTTTCAAACCGATCTCCACTTTATTGGTTGTTTAGCCGGGCGTTGCTTATGTAGTAAAGAGGGTTATCGCCTTTAG
>NZ_AJYK02000014.1 GCF_000286955.2 Vibrio rumoiensis 1S-45 | reverse complement strand
ATTTGATGAGGCTTTTTTGTATCTGCGTATTGAGGTGACATGACTCTATAATTACCCACTCAGCCGCTTAGGTTAAAAATAAAGCCTATACTGTTCTTATTCTCTATCACACAGATAAACTCCATGTAATAGAGAGTATAAGGCTCACAAAACGCTGCTGGCTTTAAACTGCGTTTCTCTATCAGTTCAATCTAAGGCTTATCGCTCTAAACCACCAATGCAGACATACTTAGTTTCTAGGTATTCTTCTAGCCCTTCTTTCGCACCTTCTTTACCATTACCAGACTGCTTAACGCCACCGAATGGCGCAACCTCTGTCGAAATAACCCCTTCATTTACGCCAACCATGCCATATTCAAGGTTATGAGCCACGCGCCAAATTCGGTTCATATCTTGGCTATAAAAGTACGCAGCTAAGCCATAAATTGTGTCATTTGCCATCGCAATCATTTCATCTTCATGTTCAAAACGAATGATAGGTAAAATAGGACCAAAAATTTCACCTTGAACAATTGGTCGATCATGCTCAACATCGACAAGTACCGTGGGTGCAACGAACTGCCCTTCCAATTGAACGTCTTTATTTACCTGTTTAGCACCACGGCCTTTTGCCTCTTCAATCAAATCCAGTAAGCGTTTCTTCGCCTCTTTAGTGATCACAGGGCCAATATCGGTTGACTCATCTAAGCCATTCCCCACCTTGAGCTTATCGACTTCTGCCACCAGCTTGTCAATAAACTCATCATAGACGGCATCTTGTACATAAAAACGGTTAGCACAAACACACGTTTGACCAGCATTGCGAAACTTACTAGCAATCGCACCTTTAACGGCATGATCAATATCGGCATCATCAAACACAATGAATGGCGCATTTCCGCCTAATTCCATCGAGGTGCGCTTAATCGTAGATGCGCATTGCATTTGTAACTTTCGACCCACTAATGTAGAGCCAGTGAACGAAAATTTACGCACAGAAGAATGATAGGTAAAGACTTCACCCACATCATGCGCACTTTCGCCTACAACCATGCGTAGAACGTCTTTAGGGATACCAGCTTGATAAGCCAGCTCGGTAACAGCGAAAGCTGTGAGAGGCGTCAATTCAGACGGTTTACAAATAAAGCTACAACCCGCAGCCAAGGCTGGAGCACCTTTACGCGTGATCATCGCTAATGGAAAATTCCAAGGCGTAATTGCTGCAGCTACTCCAACGGCTTGTTTGACCGTCAGTAATGTTCTGTCATTGGTTGCCGATGGAATGGTTGAACCATAAGCTCTACGACCTTCTTCAGCAAACCATTCAATAAAAGATGCGCCATAACGAACCTCGCCTAACGCTTCTTTCAACGGCTTCCCACATTCAAGCGTGATCAGCATGGCTAAATCGTCTTCATTTTCCAAGATGAGTTGATGCCATTTTTTTAAGAAACGACAACGCTCTGCCGCCGGTTTCTTTTGCCAAGCTTTTTGGCCAATCTCTAAATCAAGCACATCTTGTTCAATTTTGGCTTGGCAAGACATCGCAACAGTACCAAGTAAACTATTATCGAATGGATTGAATACTTGTTGTCCTTTTCCGTCAATTAGCACAGAAGCAAGCAAAGTTTGATTTTTTAGTTGTTCCATATCCATTCCTTTCTACTTATCAATAAATTTTAATTCTTATTTCAAATACAATTTGGCTGAAAGACTTATCAGAAGAACTTCACATAATGCGCTCTATGACCAAAATAATCTAGGCTTCCAAATAGTACCCATGTCAATAAATGAAAACAAAAAAGCCCCTACTGAATAAGTAGAGGCTTTGATCACAGAAAGTAGCGGGGATTAATCGATATCAATAAACAATACATCATCTTCTTTTTTAATGATTGCTTCACCACGAACGGTTAAATGAGGATCATTGATAACCTCTATTTTTGAACGTGGCCATCCCTGTTTATACAGATAGGGTTGAATGAAGTGATAACGTAAATTAGACAATGTTTTAAATGCATTAGAATCCGTCAACTGGTACATGTAAGCACTGGTTTTCACTTCATCAACACTGATCACGACTTTCTTAAAACTTTTCGGTTGTTTTAAATAACCGTGAGTATCATTTTTTTCTAAGATGGTCGCCATCGCCACTCTGCTGCTAGTATAACCCGAGTTGTAATCATGCATTTGATAAGCAAATGGAATAAACAACAACAGCAAAGCCACTGCTCGCCAGCATTTATTGTTTAATAGCAAAATCATCATACTTAAACCAATCGGCAAAGTAATACCAGAGCGCAATGGAACCGTTACGCCCATCGCAATCACACTGGCATAAATTGAAATCACAACAAGAAAAACAATTAAAGTGTACTTCAGGTGTTTTTTAGCTGCCCACAAAGTGGTTAGAGCAACAGGAAGATAAAACCACGGGCTAAGATTCGAAATGTATAAAGCATTACGTTCAAAGTTATCCGAGCTCTTGGTTATATTTTCAATCAAGCCTGCCACACTGTTTAATGGATCTGAACGTCTCCAAGAAGCAAATTGAATAAAGCTCGCATGATCGGAGAAAAAATAGGTATAAGCGTACACCAACCCATTCGCCACCACATAACCCAAGACATAGCCAATTGCCCACACACATAAGAATTTAAAAATATCAAAGTATGATGAACGACTTAAGCTTGAAAGAAATAGCAACGGCATTAAGAAATAGAATGCAGGGTAAGTAGCAAACAACAATATGCCTGAAACAATTAATAAGGCGTATGGGTTAAACTTATCTTTTACATGAGCAAATAATGCCAACATAAAGCAACCAGGGATCAAGGTCATTGGCCACTTAAATAGCATTGTAAAATAAGGCACACTCACGATTAATAAGCCAAAACACAATGCTAACCAAGTATCTTTTCTTACGCCTAACGCTAACCGATAGCCGAAGTAAAATATAAAGGCATCACACAACATCACCGCAATAGGTGACGGTATCGCTCGGAGGGTATAGAACAAAGCAAAATTAATCCAACGCCCTTCAGATACAAACTTATCGCTGTATCCTTCCATGTAAGGTAAGGCATCATGAGCAATGTTAGACACAACTGACATGTGAACATTGAATATGGTTACCATAGCCAATGCAGTAAAAAAGCACCACTTCGCCACTTCTTTCCAATCGATTCGCCCATCATGATATACAAACGAAAAAATAGACTTCATAGAAGCACCTTGAGTGAAGACTTTCTGGTAGCCAAGGTAGTTAATCACCATCGACACACATACCGCTAATGCCTGAGCAAGGTAAACCATAACTCCGCCATAATGTACTAATAGGTACAAGGTCGCCGTCGAGCAACCAAGCGAAGTCAGGTTAACAATACAAAATGGCAAAAACTGCCCTTTCTTGGCCTCGCTTTTAAAGACAAAACTGCGGTTTAACGCATAGCTCACTAGCATGCCAACAAGGTATGACAGCACAGAAGACACGATATATCGATCAGATACTTGGTACAGGGCAACGAACGCAAGGTACGCTGCCACTGTATTAATCACGCCAACTAAACCAAAACGAATTTTTTGTTTAAAATCGGTATAAACCAGATTATTTAACAGTTTCATCGGCTTTTGCAGCATCGAGTTCTCTACTTTTCTTAATGATATATAACGGACGGTCTTTTGATTCATTGTAAATACGCGCCACGTATTCACCCAAAATACCAATTGAGATTAACTGTACTCCACCCATGAATAAGATTGAGACTAATAATGAAGTCCAGCCAGATTCCCAATGATCAGTCATCAATCGAACGTACACTGAATACAACAGCATTAACATCGCAAAACCAGAACAAGCAAAGCCCATCATGATCGATAATTTCAACGGTTTTACCGAAAACGATAAAATACCATCGATACCAAACTTCAGCATTTTGGTTAATGGGTATTTAGATTCACCAGCAAAACGAGCAGAACGCTCATAGTTAATAGACGTTTGATTAAAGCCAATCCAACTTACCATGCCACGAATAAAACGAGATTTTTCTGGCATGGCGACTAAGTGATCAACCACTTGACGGTCCATCAAACGGAAATCGCCAGTATCTAATGGAATCGGGACTTCAGATAAATAATTTAATGTGCGGTAAAACCATTTAGCGGAAGCTAACTTAAATTTAGATTCACCTTCACGACTGGCTCGTGTGCCATAAACCACATCAAAGCCTTCTTCCCACTTCACGATCATATCAGCGATCAACTTAGGAGGATCTTGTAGATCGGCATCGATCAATACGACAGCATCACCAGTACTCACATCCAAGCCAGCACTAACCGCTTGTTGATGACCGAAGTTACGTGAAAATGAAATAGTACGAACATTATCATGTTGCTGGCTGTGCGCTAATAATTTGGATTCAGTGTCATCTGAACTGCCATCATTTACAAAAATCAATTCAAACTGATAGTTATCAATGCCATTGGTTACTGAAATCAATTCAGCAATCGTTGTATCGATCACTTCACTTTCATTAAAGCAAGGCACCACAATAGAGACGGTTTTCATAATTTACCCGAGTTATTTACAAACAGTGGAAATTGGCAGGTCATGTCAATTTATAAGGTCGTTTTACGCTTTCAAAAAGAAACATAAAAAAGATAGTACGGAGTAAACGACGGTATGTGATGGCTCATTACAAATGTAACAACTTGTATCTAAGATAGTTGAATTTAGAAATTATTCACTGATTAATCACTGTTTTGTCAAAGTTTTTACAAAACATACCCTGAATTGACAAAAGGTGGATGTTTTACAGATAAGCAAACCAGATTAACCGCTACCTATCGCCTTATTGTTAAGTTCTAGCTCAATGCTTTCTACATTCAATTTGTTTATTCAGATGCCCACAGAGATTAAAAACATTAATCGAAATTAAATTAACCATATCTCCAAATATTAATATTAACTTTTCTTCCCGAACCTCCCTTCCATAAAGGGCTGTACGCCAGCGCTAACACGGCAAAATTAAAAACTATAAATCACTGATCGTATTAGCCGGAGCCGCAGCCATTGAAAAGGCGGCTAAAGATGCGGGTTACTCGGTTCACGTTCCTTTTGTCGCCGGACGTAATGACGCACTACAAGCACAAACAAACATCCATACCTTTGATGCGCTACAACCTAAAGCCGATGCTTTCCGTAATTACTATGAAAACAATTTGGCATTATCACCAACCGAAATGCTGGTAGACAAAGCCAATACATTAACCTTATCCGTCCCAGAAATGACCGTATTAATTGGCGGGCTACGTGTATTAGCAACCAATAGCGATCACTCAAAAAATGGCGTATTAACCCATAAGCCTGGAGTATTAACGAATGACTTTTTTGTTAACTTACTCGACATGTCTACAAAGTGGGATAAGTCGCCTAAAGATGAAGGACTCTATCAAGGCCGAGATCGTAAATCGGATACATTGAAATGGACAGCAACACCTGTTGACTTGATTTTCGGCTCAAGTTCAGAACTTAGAGCAGTATCTGAAGTGTATGCGAGTAAAGATTCAAACCAAAAGTTTGTCAGCGACTTTGTTAAAGCATGGGTCAAAGTTATGCAACTCGATCGCTTTGATCTACACCAATAATCACGACTAAAGATCGCGTTTACGGCTAACCTCCAAGCCTGAATTCATCTTCAGGCTTTTTTTATTAAATAACAAACGCAAAAAAGCCGACCCTATTAAGGATCGGCTTTTCTATATTTGGTAGCGGTAGGCGGACTTGAACCG
>NZ_AJYK02000013.1 GCF_000286955.2 Vibrio rumoiensis 1S-45 | reverse complement strand
CCCAGCCAGTAGTGATTACTGGCTGTCCTTTTAGGAGAATATTATGGCTAAAGGTCAAATTATCGATCTACAGTTTGAAACTTTTGTAGATAGCGACACCAATAATAAAGTGACACGTTTAACTCCAACTAACGTCATTTGCCATCGAAACTACTTCTACCAAAAATGCTTTACCACTGACGGTAATAAGCTGCTTTTCGCTGGCGATTTTGACGTAGTAAACGAAGAAGCAAACCGTAACTACTACCTACTTGATTTAAAAACACAAAAAGCAACTCAGTTAACCGAAGGTAAAGGCGATAATACTTTTGGCGGCTTTATCTCTAACGACGATAAATCTTTTTTCTATGTGAAAAACGAACTTAACTTGATGAAAGTTAACCTTGAAACACTAGAAGAAAAAGTCATTTATACCGTTGATGAAGAATGGAAAGGTTACGGCACTTGGGTCGCAAACTCAGATTGTACCAAACTAGTGGGTATCGAAATCAAGAAAAGTTGCTGGAAACCACTGACTTCTTGGGAAAAATTTGCAGAGTTCTACCACACAAACCCAACTTGTCGTTTAATAAAAGTAGATATCGAAACAGGCGCATTAGAAGTAATCCATCAAGACGATGCATGGTTGGGCCATCCAATCTATCGCCCATTTGATGACAACACTATTGGCTTCTGTCACGAAGGCCCACATGATTTAGTCGATGCTCGTATGTGGCTTGTCAATGAAGATGGCTCTAACGTTCGTAAAATCAAAGAGCATGCGGAAGGTGAATCTTGTACTCACGAATTTTGGATCCCAGATGGCAGTGCGATGGCTTATGTCTCTTACTTCAAAGGTCAAACTGAGCGCGTTATCTATAAAGCAAACCCTGAAACACTCGAAAATGAAGAAGTTATGGTAATGCCACAATGCTCTCATTTAATGAGTAACCATACAGGATCTTTGATGGTAGGTGACGGCAGCGACGCACCTGTAGATGTAAATGATACTGACGGTTACGACATTGAGAATGACCCATTCTTATACATTTTAAATACCCAGAAAAAGAGCTATGCGCGCCTTGCTAAACACAGTACTTCATGGGAAGTATTAGACGGCGATCGCCAAATTACCCACCCTCACCCATCGTTCACTCCGGGTGATACTGGTGTGCTATTTACCAGTGATTTTGAAGGTGTACCTGCTGTATACCTTGCTGAAATCCCGCAAGCGTTACAGGCTTAACCCACAACAATAAACATCCACCTAACAATCTTCAAACCCCAGTTAACACACTGTTAACTGGGGTTTTTATCTCTCACATTCCCTTTGCTCTCATATTCATTTTAAATCATAAGTAACGTGAATTTGTTCACATATATATTCATACAAAGTTAGCAAGATCACAAATCAAACCAATCTTTCTTTAAAATAGGAACGGTGTTTTATTATAGTGATTACAGACAATAAAATAACAATATAAAGGACTTTGAATATGAAAAAATTACTACTCGTACCTATGGTTGCAATCGCTCTTACTTCTATAGGTGCTTCTGCTGCCAGCATCAACTTACGACATGAGTTCATTCCAGAAGAAGGAGATATGGCCTCTCGACACCGTGATCGCATGACTTTAGCGCACACTTTTGAGAACGGTATCGGGATCAGTGGAGAAATGAAATGGGGTTATGCGGGTGATGATGTCAACTTTGGTGAGATCGAAAGTGTCGGACATGAAGCAAAAATCAGCTATACCTACAAAGCTACCGATTCTTTCACTTTACAACCAGCCTATGCTCTTGATTCAAGTGATAGTGCCGTCACACACAAACTTGACTTAAAAGGTATACAAAAATTAACGGATGATTGGAATGTAGCGTTACGTTACCGTTATGGTTACAAAAACGTATCAGCACCAAGCACTGATAACAGCCATTACACTCAGTTAAACCTAACAAGTGGTTACAACATTGGTGACTTCGGACTTGGTATCGATTTTGAATACAAATTGGAGCAATCAGATAGCTCAGGTTACGACGGCGATAATAACTACTTAAACCTTGTTAACTTCACAGCTGAATACAAAGGCTTCGAAAGTGGTTGGAGACCATTTATTGAACTTGGCATGGTATCTCAAAATACCGACCTTGCTGCTGATGGTAAAGATGAATATGTTCCTCGTTACCGTGCTGGTTTGAAATATAACTTCTAATAACCTCCCCCCTAAAAGAGTTTCCGACAAATGGAAACTCTTTTTGCTATAAAGGATATAACCATGAAACAAAAAAACCTCGCGGCATTAATTGCCTTAACTTTAAGTCCTTTTGCTTCTGCGGCTCTACCTGATGTGAATTCTCTAGAATGGCATGCGGTTACTTTTGGTCAATCGACCGATCTGAATTTCGGATCCACTATTTTTCCTGAAAAAGTCGGCACCAACCAAGTCACGGTAGATGGTAAAAAAATCACCTCTGGCGCACTTGAAAAACACTTCACTATTGAAAGTCGTGGCGGCAAACTTGCCAACTCACATGAAGGGGTCACATACTACTACACGGCTCTCCCAACCGATGTGAACTTTACGATCTCAGCAACAATAACTTTAGATCAACTAGGCCCAGAAACCGGTGCTGCACCTAACCATCAAGAAGGCGCAGGCATCATGATCCGTGATGTAGTGGGTAAACCTCGTATGGATCCTCAACCACAAGGAATGGAAGAGTTCCCAGCTGCGTCAAATATGGTGATGAATGTCTTCCGTGCCAACAAAAAAGGTGATGCTAACGGCTTAGCGAATATCTATGGAGTATATCGCGAAGGCATTTATCACCCTTGGGGAACTGGTGGAAATAAGATGTCTCGCGAAGACTACGTGCAAGCGGTCAAATTTGGCGAAACACCTAAGTACGAAATGTCTGTAACACGTACCGATGATACCTTTGAAGTCACCTTCAATGATGGCAAAAACACTAAGACTATCCCACTAAAAGGTGCCAATGCTAACATCGTTGAAATGCAAAACTCTGACACTCAATATGTCGGTTTCTTTGCATCACGTAATGCGAAAATTTCCGTGTCTGATGTAGATTTAAAACTATCGGAAGCAAATACTAAAGATGCACCAAAATATCAAGCACCACAAAACCCGCTGGTTTTTGAAAATGCATCCTCTGAACACACTGCCGATTCTGATTACTATATCCAAGCTCGTGCCAACTACGCAGGTACTTTTGCTGTCACGCAAGATGGTAAGGAATTAGTATCAAACAAAAAAATTAAAGCTGGTGAACTGTTTAGCTATGAAGCGGATATCGATAAGGCTTCCTCTAACTTTGAAATTACCTTTACGGCTACTGAAGGCCCTGATCTCAAACCTCGAGTTCATAAACTCACAGTCACTAAATCGATCATCGATAATCGATAATCCAATGAAAATCTACGTGAGCCCTAAAGCAACGGCAGCGGGTGATGGTAGTGAAAGCAAACCAACTAGCTTAGAAACCGCACTTCAACTATTAGCGCCAGGTGGCACTATCTACCTTGAAGATGGTGATTACCCTACCACAACAATTCCGGTAGAAGTGAGCGGTGTTGATGGTAAAGAAAAATCATTAGTCGCTCTTGGTGAAAACGTCCGCTTTAAAGGAGCAGTCAACCACGAAGCGCATTACTGGCACTATAAAAATATTGAAATAACCGAAGGTCAATTTACGGTTTATGGTAGCCATAATACCTTTGAAAAAATGGTGACACATGGCGCACCAGATACCGGCTTCCAAATTACCTCTCCTGAAGGTATTGGTCGTGCTTTATGGGCAAGCCATAACACCGTAATTGATAGTGAAAGCTACAACAACATGGATAAGTCACGTATCAATGCTGATGGTTTTGCCGCTAAAATACGTGTCGGCGATGGTAACACCTTTATTCGTTGTATTTCTCACCACAATGCAGATGACGGCTGGGATCTATTCAACAAAGTAGAAGATGGTCCAAATGGTGCTGTAACTATTTTAGATTCAATTGCCTTTAAAAATGGTCAAACCCTCGATTATCCAAATGAAGGTGGCACCATTGGTAACGGCTTTAAACTAGGTGGGGAAGGCCTACCAGTTGCTCACATAATCAAAAATAGCCTAGCCTTTGCCAACAACATGGATGGATTTACTGATAACTTCAACCCGGGGTCGTTAACGGTAGAAAACAACGTATCGATTGATAACAAGCGCTTTAATTACCTATTTCGTTTAAGCCCATATTCGGATGAAATTAAGCAAGGTGCTTTTAAGGACAACGCCTCGCTACGCTTCTACCAAACTAGTCAATACGATGATTCGGTTAGCTTTGATACATCGGTAAATAACGCTTTCTACAAAGATGGTAAAACTCAATTTACTACTGAAAACACCATCAAGCCTGAGCTACTTGAAAAGATTAAACAAGCATCCAAGATTAATGGCTCAAAACCTATGCCTGGACGTGATGAGGCATTGGCGTTGGAAGCACTACTATACTCAAAGTAATTATAGTTACAGTGAGACGGTCAATGAACGCCGACAACAAAAATAGAACATGGGGGGAAACCTCCCCCCTAAAACAGGTGCATTTCCATTTAGAGTTCTCGCGTTTAAACTAACTTAAACGCGAGAACGATTATGAAAAAATCACGCTATACAGAATCACAAATCGTTAAGATCTTAAAAGAAGTGGAAACCGGTAGTAAAGTATCGGATGTTTACAATTAATACACCTTGCAAGCATATTTATTCACAATGGGAATTTTTATTCCACCATTCTCTATATACCAAAGTCTTACCAAGGATTATCTTTGAAATACTCTTGCAAATAATCAATTAATGCTCTTACGGTCGGAGATTGATGTTTTCTGGAAGAATAGAGCGCATATATAGTCAGGTCGGCGGGCTTCCACTCTGATAGGACTGGCTGCAATGTGCCGCTCTCGATGTATTGATTAGCTAAGTAGGTTGGTTGAATGGCGACACCTCCACCAAGAAGTGCAGCATGGAGTAATGTCGTTGCCTCGTTAGCGGTTAGTTTACATTCAACATCTATTGATTTTTGTTGAGTACCATTCGTGAGGTGCCATACGTGTCGCTGAAAGTTTTTATACCCCAGACAGTTATGCATACTCAGTTCCTCTGGCTCCGATATATCTTCCTTATTTGCTAAATATGCAGGCGAAGCAACGAGCACCGACTCACAAATAGCAATTGGTTTACCAATCAAAGAGGGATCAGGGTTAGAAGCAATTCTAAGCGCAAGATCAATTTGTTTTTCTGTCAGGTCTGCAACTGAATCCTGTAGATCAATATCGATATGGACTTTGGGATACATCGACATAAAATTCAAAAGCGCAGGGACAAGCTGAGAAAACCCGAATGACATACTTGTCGCAACGCGTACTATCCCAGATAGCTCCTCACTATTATCACTTAAAGCAACTAAACCTTCCGCTTGTTCAAGCCAAGTCTCGACTTCTTTTAGACATCGCTCTCCGGTAGTAGTAAGCGTTACTTTTCGGGTCGTCCTGTGTAGCAAACGTGCGTTTAACCACTTTTCCATAGCTTCAACATAACGCGTCACCATAGGACGAGACATTTCAAGTCTGTCAGCCGTAGCGGTAAAACTGCCCGATTGAGCAATATCAACAAATACTCTCGCAGCGGTTAATTTATCCATTAATTTGCTCGAATTATGAAACAAAGATGCTTGATTTTGTGTGTTTTTAAGAGCATGTCAATCTTTTATGATTAATCTCATCAAAACAAGCCATACCATTTACGGAGACAATCATGAAAAAAATCACTTTATTAGCCGCATCTATCCTAGTTGCAGGTAGCGTATTTGCCACAGAGAATACGCCACTTACTTTTGATGTTTATAATGCAGACGAAAGTAGCTTCCATGTAAATTCAACTCTAATTATTGGAGAGAACGAAGTGATGTTGGTTGATACTGGTTTTACCAAAGCCGACGCCTTGCGAATTGCGGCAAAGGTATTGGACACAGGCAAAGAGCTCAAAACCATCTTTATTAGCCAAGCAGATCCTGATTATTATTTTGGAGCTGAAGTTTTACATAAGCTGTTTCCAGACGCCAATATTATAACGACGCCTGCAGTTAAAGCAGTTATAGAAAAG
This sequence comes from Vibrio rumoiensis 1S-45, assembly GCF_000286955.2. Lineage (GTDB taxonomy): Bacteria > Pseudomonadota > Gammaproteobacteria > Enterobacterales > Vibrionaceae > Vibrio > Vibrio rumoiensis_A. Next base: position 1,464 of record NZ_AJYK02000013.1, on the reverse strand, counting down.
AAATTGGACTCTAAGTTGCAGATATGGGGGCCACAATTAGGTAATAATGCTCCCGTCGCCCCTTACATTCCTAAAGCAATAGAAGCAACTAGCCTTACTTTAGAGGGACATAAAATAGAAATTAAAGGTACGGAAGGAATTTTATCATATCGACCATATTTATGGGTACCCTCAAGCAAAACCATATTAGGTAACGTTGCGATATTTGGTAATCTGCACCTTTGGATGGCAGATATACAAACAGAAAAAAGTCAAAAAGCATGGAGTGAACAGCTAAAAAATATGCAAGCTTTGCAACCCGAAATCGTTATTCCTGGCCATATGCAGTCAGGGGCTCCTTTAAACTTAGAGACTATAAGCTATTCTATACAATATCTTAACGATTTCAGTAAGGCCCAAAAGAGTAGTAAAAACAGCACACAGTTGATTGAGAAAATGACTGAGAAATATCAAAATTCAGGGTTTCCTGTTGCTTTAAGTATTGGTGCTAAGGTTCATATGGGGGAAATGAAATGGTAACGATTCACTATTTTTATGATCCTATGTGTGGCTGGTGCTACGGTGCTACTGCTTTAATCGAATCTATTGTTAGTAGCAATAAGTTTAAATTACTCCTTCATCCAGGGGGTATGTTGCCAGGAAAAACAATTGCTCCATCGTTTCGTCAGCACATTTTAAATAGTGATCAACGAATTCAGAAACTTACTGGAACACACTTCGGGAAAGATTATGTAACACGGGTAATGAGTAATGAGGAGCTTATTCTAGACTCTTATCTTCCTACTCGGGCAATTCTTGTTGGAGAGTCTTTAGGTCTGAAACCATTTGAAATGTTAAAAGCAATACAAAAAGCACATTACATTGAAGGGAAACCAGTCAATACGTTAAGCAGTTTGGAAGAGTTAGCTGTTCAATTAGGGCTCGATCAACAATTGTGGCAAGAAAAGATGCAAACAGGGGAAGCTTTAGAAGATGACGCGATTAGTATTAGCCATCAATTAATGACCCGATTGAACGTACAGGGCTACCCGACCCTTATGATTGAAGATAAAGGACAATTTAAGAAGATACCTCATACAGAGTTTTATGGTCGAGAAGAACAATGGAAAACATTCTTGGAAGGTTATCTAAATACAACCTTGCATTAACGGAGAATATATAGCTCCGCTCCAATTAGGGCCAACTATAGTTCGTGCCGCAAATAGAATTGCGACACGAACTTATAAAAATTCATGCTGGCAGTGATATTACTGTAGCCACATACAAGCTCTTTCTTTAAGTAACCAATATGCTTCATATTTGAAATGTTCAATTTTTTCAATCGTTTATTATTCAAAGTAGCGATTAGAAATAGAGTGCAGATTTAAAATAAAAACACAAAACCACTCAATAAAGAGTGTTATTTAAAATGGTTTAGATTGGATTTTGTAACGAGAAGATTTGGAGCGTGCGGCGGGAATCGAA
>NZ_AJYK02000012.1 GCF_000286955.2 Vibrio rumoiensis 1S-45 | reverse complement strand
GGATAACTCGTTCCTCGCTTCCGGAATGACGTGCTTGAGGGTAATCAAATATTCAGGCTGTTGAATTTTTTTGGGGTAAAAACTCGTTAAAAGAACCCTCGTGAATATTCAGAAATGACACAAAATCACCGCCTTTAACAACTCAATTTCTACTACGATTTATTCCTAATAATGTTAGAATCTCCGCATTAGAATTATCGAGATACTCAATGTTTATCCATCAAGTTAATGGTATCGACTGGCTGGTGATTACCGCTTTTGAAGAACTAAAAACGCTATTTATCGAAGAAGCCGGCACGATCCCTTTTTGCTTCTCTACCGTTAGCGAATTGAGCCTGATTGATCAAGCCAAACGCACTTATGGTTACTTGCCTCCACTCAGAGGCGTGATCACTGATACCGGCACTTTTCAAAGCCGGGATAATGACGAAGATTTATATCCACAGCTTGCCTGTTTAGTTGAAGGGCGTGGGCGCGTGTTTATCTATCATGGCGGCTTTGTTGCTTTTGTGGATGATCAGCACACCTTTATTACCCGAATGGATTGAATTTATTCAGTATTTCGGCTACTCGTCTAATGATCATTTCGATTAATCACCCGCACTTCTCGTTGTGGGAATGGAATAACAAAACCATTATCCCGCATAGCTTCAAAAATCATGAGCAGAAGATCGCCACCGACTCGGTTTTTGCCGTCATCAATTCCGTCCATCCAGAACTCGACAAACATATTGACACCTGATTCACCAAAACCATCAATTTCACAATCGGGTTGTTCTTCAAAGGGCACGCCTTCCCCGCTGATAACTTGCTCGTGTGAAGCCACCGTGGCCTTAATGATCTCCACCAACTTACGAATATCGGAATCGTAAGCCACTGAGAAATCGACACGATAACGTTGTTTTTTATTTTTGTGAGTCCAATTGGTAAAGCTTTCGGTCACAAACTTTTCATTTGGAACCATTATGTCTTTTCCATCAAAGGTTTCTAATGTGGTTGAACGTAACGTTAATTCACGCACCACACCGGTTCTTCCATCTTCGAGTTCAATATAGTCATCAACAGAAATCGACCTATCAAGAAGAATAATAATGCCCGAAATAAAGTTAGAGGCGATGGCTTGTAAACCAAAACCCAGCCCCACCCCAAGTGCGCCACCAAATACTGCTAAAGCGGTTAGATTAATTCCCATAATACGCAGTAGTAATAAGAAGATAAGAATAAAGATGGTGACTTCAAATAACTTAGCCGCCACTTCTTTGGTTCTAAAATCAAGATGGTTTTGTCGTCTAATCAACTCTTTACCGGTGATATTGGAGATCCGGCCAAGCCAAAACAAAATTGAGCCAAAAAGAATCACGCTAATGACATCATAGATAGAAATCGCAATGTCACCTAGCACGACTTCAATGGAGTCTAAAACACTGACAAGTGGGCTGAGAAAATTGACAAGGTGGAGGAATAATAAAGGTAAGCCAATCCAACGAAATACCACGGCAATAAAACGCGAACGAACGTTATCATCTATCACGCGGTTGCAAACCAACAGTAATGCGATGGTTAACGCGGTACTCACCAACCACGAATGCCCAAGCAGTTTTTGACTGATCTCTACTGCAAAATTCATAATGAAAATAGCAAATAAAGGGAAGATCAAATTGCCGAGTTTACCGGTGATATTTCTTAATGGATTAACTGGCTCATTTTTAGTGAGCTTACTTAAGGCTGGAATGTTTTTACGAATAGTATTTGTGATAAGAAAGGAAAAACCAAAGACCAGTAAAACCAACAATAACTGAATATAGGTGGCGCTTTGCAGCATCACATTCATCACTTGTTGGCTACTATCGTTAAGAATCTTTTGATAGTGCTGAAAATCCATAACATGATCCTTTTGAGTATGTCATAAAGCCTTATCACTGAGGCTCTATGACAAATGTCTTACAGATCATAAGTCTAGTTGATTTCAGTTATGCAGAGATAAAATATAGTTTTTATTTAATACTAAACTTTTTAACCAATTCAGCCATTTGCAGTAAATGAGTATCATCACTATTACTTAACCCTTCAATAACACCTTGTTGGTTTACTTCTGGTTTATCTTGGCTAACTTTCCATTTTCCTAACATGGATTCAATCTTAATTTCTACACCCACAATGGCGGGAAGCATTTTTTCAATGTATTCCGTTGGTGCATCATTCATCGACCACGGTTCACTTTGCTCAGTTTCATGCTGAGCGGTGAGGCATTCAAGCAAACTCAGCTTCCATTCGTTGTCATGAATCGCTTTTATTGTGCCTTTTACATGTACCACCACATAATTCCAAGTAGGAACGGCTCGTCCATTTTCTTTTTTGGTGGGGTAATAATTAGGGGAAATATAGCAATTAGGCCCATGAAAAATAACGGTCACTGGCTGATCATTTTCAAATGTTTTCCAAAGCGAATTGGCTTTGGCGATATGCCCTTGCAGCACATCAACACTATTATCATGATTTAAAATCAAGGGCAGGTGATCGACTTCGAGACCAGCTTTCGTATTCATCACCAGAGTGGCAAATGGATAGTTTTTAATAATCTGTTTAAGTTGTTCGGTGTCATTTTGTTGATGAATTTTAATATTGTGCATGGTTATCCATTCTTTACCTAAGAGTAGTGTGATCAATCTGAATTCTGCATATTGAAGTCACTTGGGTATAAAAGTAGCTCGATATTTCAAAAGCTATCTGTTTTCACTACCATGCACAATTTATATAAAAATGCTCTGCGATCTGCATCAAGAGATAGGTAGGATTACTCTATTTCAATGAATGTAAACCAAACATATTACCTTCGGTATCCATCGCCACCACAATAAAGCCATGCTCACCTATTGGCATTTTTTCTTGCTCAATTTTACCACCGGCACCTTCAATTCTCGCGCCTTCAATCGCGCAATCTTGGCAAGTAAAATAGACTAATGTGCTATTCCCACCAGCAGAAACACCTTCCATTTTAACTAAAGCTCCGGTTGCGCCATACCCTTCCATGTTCGATGGAAAAGCTAACATCTCGATCCCCTGGCTTTCTGTGGGATCACTTAAAAATATCAGTTCAACATCCAACACTGCTTGATAAAATGTTTTCGCTCTTTGCAGATCATTAACGTAAATTTCAAACCAACACACTGGATTATTGCTCATCGTTATTCTCCTGATCATGAAACAAATAAATTCAATATCGAGTGTGTTAAAAATAGTTATAGAAATCATATTTAGCGAATTGAAAGCCAAAAAAAACGCCATTGATTAAGAGAAAAATGCATAATCAATGGCGTTTTAATATCGTCAACTAGTGATATAAATTAAGAGCGGTGCCCTAATTTCACTGTGCCTTTGGTACTGAACCATAAAACTTCAGAACGTCTACGACCAAGCAGGATCGGGCCATCATCGAAAAATAAAAAGTTTTTCCAATGCTTTTTAAAAACTGACCATTTGGTTTCGATGATGTTGTACTTTTCATAACAGAAATACACCGTGACATCATCTTGCCAATCAAGATGTTCTAGGATTTCTTGTGGTAGTTCTGGTTCATCGGCTTCCCATGCCGCTGACCAATCCACTTCGTCTTTCCAACAACCAGCCTTGCTTGGCCAATCCGATGAGCTTAAACGCTCGGCATCTGGGCTTTGCTTACTGATATTCTCGATCCACAAATGCGCGGCACGTTGCTGAGAAATAGGTTTAATATGTACCAAGTCTTCTTCTGGGATCGGTAAAGACTGATGAGTGAAAATCCACTTTCTTTGGTATTCTGCCAAAGGTATATACGACATAGTGTCCCGCTTTAAGTAGTGATAATACCCTTCAGATTGGGTATAAATATTGGGGTGTACAATTAAGATGCGATGAGCTTTATTGGTCTTTTAACCAGCCCTTTTCAACGGCCTCTGCTACCATCTGTTGGGCTTTATCCCACAAGGCTTCAGAGCCATATTCAATACGTGCATTTACCGTTAAGGCTTGAGTTTTAGTTACGCCATGTTCTTGCCAACTTTGCCCATCATTATAATAGTTTAAAAGCATAGGTATAATTCGGTCTAATGCTTTGCCAAACTTAGCCTCTGGGCTTTGCGCTGCTTCAAATTCGAGCCACAAGTCCATGAGTTCTTTGCCTTGTTCTTCTGGCAGCATGCCAAACAAACGCTTGGCGGCTTTCAATTCATTTTCTTCTTGCACTTGCGATGCGGCGGTATCGTAAACGAAGGTGTCACCGGCATCAATCTCTACAATGTCATGCAATAGTAGCATTTTAACGACTTTACTAATGTCCACTGGTTCATTGGCGTGTTCTTCCATTAATATCGCCATTAACGCCACATGCCAACTATGCTCTGCGGTATTTTCTAAACGCCCATCGGCAGACTTAACTCGAGTACGGCGTAGCACCGTTTTTAACTTGTCTAACTCCATGAGTAATACAAGTTGTTTATTGAGCCTTTCCATTTACGCCTTCCTTAGTCTGGTTGCCACTGAGAATTGGTTAATGACATAAGATGATGTGTTTGCCATTTCCCGTTGATAAGCAAATAGTCTTTCGCTATACCTTCTTGGTCAAATCCTTGTTTTTTCAGCACGTTTTCGCTCGCAATATTCTCTGGAATATAAGCTGCCATGATCCTATGCATGTTTTGATTTTGAAACATCCAGTCAATTAACACGGTTAATGTCGCGTGCATCACACCTTGTTTTTGAATCTGTTCAGCCAAGGCATACCCTAGATTGCATGCGTGAAGTGGATAGCGAGATACATTGGAAAAATTAACGGTACCCAGTACTTCACTTTCGTTTTGATTAAGAATAATAAAACTAAAGCCGGTTTGTCGTAAGTGCATCGCGATAATATTTTCAATTCGATCAAACCAACCAGATTGAGTATAGAAAGAAGGTGAACGGATCGGCTCCCAAGACGCTAAGTGTTGCTTGTTTGCATTATAGAAATGAGAAAGCAGTATATCATCGCCTTTTCGGATCAAACGAACTCGGTTTCCGTGAACATCAAAGTGGCCACCATTTAATATGTATCTTGATAATCCGTTGATATCCATAATAATACTTACGACTTTCTAATTCCGTATTCACGCAGTTTATTGGCAATAGACGTATGAGAAACCTCTAAACGCTTGGCGAGCTTGCGACTCGATGGAAATGATTGATACAAACGCTCTAGAATTTGCGATTCATATTGACTCATCATGTCATCTAACGAGCCATCTAAACTCAAGCTTTCTGCCGGAACATCAAACGCCGAACGGCTTGCTTGAAGTGTTGGCAGTTGGAAGTGTTCAAATGTTAAAATATCGTCATCTAATTGCGTCATCGCGCGCAGCACCGAGTTTTCTAGTTGACGAATATTCCCCGGCCACGGGTAAAGCGTGAGTTGCTCGATTAAATGTTTGTCATAACCCGGCACTTTTAATCCAAGTTGTTGCGCGTATTTGGCCACAAACATGTCGACCAATGGTAATACATCACTGCTTCTTTCTCTTAGGGCTGGAATGCTTAAATTAAGCACGTTTAAGCGATAATACAAATCTTCGCGGAAGCTCCCTTCTTGAGTCAATTGCGATAAGGTTTGTTTGGTGGAGGCTATCACGCGTACATCAACGTGCATTTCATTCTCTTCCCCTACTCGGCGAAACGAACCATCTTGTAAGAAGCGTAATAATTTAATTTGTAGATGCGGGCTCATTTCACCAATTTCATCTAAGAAAACAGTGCCGTTATCCGCTTGTTCAAAAATACCTTTATGGCCTACATCATTATTAAATGCCCCTGGCGCATTACCGAATAATTCTGTTTCGGCTGCATCATCAGGCATCGAAGCACAGCTTAAAACTAAAAACGGTTCATTAGAACGCAGAGAGCGATTATGACAAGCCCTTGCTAACATTTCTTTGCCTGTGCCGGTTTCCCCTTCAATCAACAGAGGTTGGTCTAGCATCGCCAGTTTCTTGGCTTGCGAGATCAAACGCTGATGATGATTTGAAGCGCCTACGAAGTGCTCAAACCCTAATGGATTATAATCTGGAACTGCCGTTAACTTAGTTTCAGAATGTACGATAGGTTTTAGCATGATCACGGCGCTTGCTAAGATGGGCTCTCCGGCATCACTATGAATCACAACTGGCATGACATCCATTAAGTAATTTAAGCCTTCAATTGTGATTTTGTCACGAAAGCGCAGCAAACCTTCATCAAATTGACCTTGCTTAGGTTTCACTTCACCTGTGGCAAGTGCTTTAAACCAAGGTGCGGATTGAAGTTTAGGAATATAGTGAAAAATACTGAACGATTGAATTTCTTTTACTGTGACTTTAAATAATGCCAATGCACAGAAGTTAGCCATTTCAATATCCCCTTTCAGGTTAATTGAAATTACCGGATCAGGCAGCGTATCTAAAATCGCATTCAGTTCGGTACTTTCTCGCTCACTGGGCATGAAAGGAATTTTACGAACATCTGCAACACCATCAATCAAGCGAATTTGCGCCATTAAGCGGCTGAAAGTCTCAAATTCAACATCCGGGCAATTAAGATAAATGATCCCCATATTGCCTGCTTCTATTCCACGACCACTTAGCTCTATGCCGCGTAAGTCGATATTTTTAGAAACGAGGATATCCAATAATTCACGAGTAAGACCGAGACGATCTTGGCAAAGGACTTCTAAACGCACAATGGTTTCCTAGGTGTCACGAAAAGTTGACAGTAGTGTGTGCGAAGGGAAATCTTTCGTCAAGCAGATTACAATACCATTGAATATATTACGGTGCATTTCGTTCTGCTGGTGTCGTTTTAAAACTCTGAATCATAGTGTGTGGGTCATTTTTCTCTCTTTGTTCTTTCGTTGCTTGTGCCCACCAAATAAGTTGATTAATGGTGCGAGAGAAATAATCAAACCAACGAGCTTGTGCTTCAATGTTCAGCGCCTCTCCTTCACTATCAAACTCCTCTTGTGCTTTTGGTACATGAATCATTGCTGAAACAGACAAACATCCAAGCTCTGATAAAAAGGTTCTCATTCCAACAGCGGCACGCATTCCACCCCATTGCCCCGCAGAATAGGTCACAATCGCGCTCGGTTTATACGAAAACAATGAGCTTCCAAAATGATTTAATAGATTGGCAAGAGCAGGACTCATCGAATGATTGTATTCAGGACTAATCATCAAAAATCCATCAGCGGCTTCAATCTTATTGGCTAGTGTGTTGAGCTCATCTGAAGCTTTACCTTTTGCATAAGCAAAATGCGGCTTAAACACATGATCAAGTGGATAGTCTAACGCATCAACCAATTCAACCTCATGTTCTGGATACCTGCTTTCAAGGCATTTTATAATCGCTTTTGTGACGCGAACACCCAGTCGCGCAGGTTTAGGTGGCGTACTATTTCGAACCGTACCGAGAAAAACTAAAAGCTTCATGATCTACTCACTATATTGTCTGCTATAAACCGATTGTAGCTATGCTTTTTTAACGTATTTGGCGGTAATTAAGATTTCGCCACCACCATCAACTTTACAATCGAGTTGATGATCTTTGCCTTCGTTAATATGTTTAATCACCGCTTTAGTGCCAATTTTGATATTGAGCGAACTGCCTTTCACTTTTAAATCTTTGATCATGGTGACTTTATCACCTTGTGTTAACAATGCTCCATTGGCATCTTTAACGGTGAAGCCCTCTTCAATATCATCCGGGTTCCATTCATAAGCACACTCTGGGCACACAAGATTATTTTGATCTTGATATACGAATTCTGATTGGCAATTTGGGCATGGAGGACATGTCATGATTTTTTCTTCTTTAAGGTTAAACGGTTTATTTATAAAAGAACTTCGTTAATGTTTTGTTTACGATTCTTTATCTTGCGATTTTCCGATCACTCGCCCAACAACCAACTTACGAATTTCACTTAAACGAACGGCTTTATCTTTATGCCAAGGTAATGGACGCAATAATGCCATGGCTTTAATCCCCAACTGCCCCGTTAGCATGCCGACACCAATGCCTTGTGCGGCTCGGGTTGAAATTTTTCCGGCGACATTCATCGACATCACATTCATACCGACATCTGCAATTAATTCACTGGCTCCCGCTGCTGCCATGTTGATAAAGACTAACTTTAGTAAGCGTATACGTGACCAATAACCAAGCTCTACGCCATAGACTTTACCTAGTTCATCAATCATTTTGAAATTACGCCACGCGACTAAAAACATATCCGCGATTGCCAACGGGCTTACTGCAACCAAAACAGCCGCTTCGGTTGAATAAGTTGCGACAAGTTTTTTTGCTTGTTTATCTTGTTGAGCGATCACCATAGAATCGTAAAGCTCAATCACATCGGCATCGTTATGGTTGGCGTTAACGGTTTTCTTCCAACGGTCAAAACCTACATGCTCTAAGGTTACCCCGGCTTGTTCGGCCAAATTTTCACAAAAAGGCACACCTTTACCAGTACCATGTGATTGAATTAAATCAAACGCTTCTTCTTGGTGATTAAGCTGACGACGTAAGCGGCGCAGTTTCCACAGCTCTTTAACGGTAAAGACAATCCCAACACTGGCTAAAGCAGCAATCAGCCCTGTCCAACCGAGCGATAACCAATCCCCTTGTTGATAAGCAACCACCACGTTATGAACGCTCTGCCAACCGAGTAAACCGGTAAAGGCGGCAACTCCACTGGCGACCCACCAACGACGTTTTGATTTTGGACGAATGATATTCACCATATCGTCTTCTAAAGCATTCACTTCGTTATCTTCACGCTGTTGCGCTTGGGTCATGGGGACAAATTCAGTTTGTGAATCAAAGGTAACTTTGGCCCCCAAATGATCACGTTGCAACTTATCTAATGTCTCTTGCGCTTGTGCATACTCAGACTCATTTCGGGATGTTTCTGATGAAGATGACGTGGATTCCACTTTATCGCTCGAGAAGATAACTTTGTTTTTATATTCACTCATCGTAATTTATCTCCTAACAAAAACTGCAAAGCTTTGTCCATTCGAATATGTGGCAGCGCTTGATCGTGCGGGATCTTTAAAGGTCTGAATTGATAAAACTCAAAACCTTGCTTCTGCCAATATTCTTGTTGAGGTAACTTAGGTGGCACTTCGCCAGGAAACAGCGTCATGGTTTCTTCTTCAAGCGTTGTGCCTTTAATGGCTTGTAACGTGGTGTCGCCTACCGACGCAAAACCCGGCATTGTAGCTTGAATAGACGCTAGACTCATGCATTCCATATCAATGCCTTCATACGAGACATGTTGCCACGCTTCATGCACTAATTGCTGCAATAGAGACACTAAGTTAACGTGCTGATCGGGCGTAACATGATCGGCCTTGGTTGCAGCAAATAACACTTTATCTATTTTGGCTGAAAACAAGCGCTTTAAAATAGAGTTACGACCGTATTTAAAACTTTGCATTAATTGGTTGATTGCCCCACTCATGTCCATAAACGAATCATGTCCAGAATTAAGCGGTTGCAAACAATCTACCAACACAATTTGTCGGTCAAAAGTCGCGAAATGCTCTTGATAGAAGGCTTTTACAATTTTCTTTTTGTATTCATTAAAGCGTGAACGCAGCATGGCATAAGCTGAATCTCGCTTAATTTCTTTTGTTGGTTTTCCATGCTCATCGACTTCAAGTTCAACCGGGAAAAACTGCAAAACCGGCGCACCTTCTAATTCTCCCGGTAAAACAAAACGACCCGGTTGAACCCAATGCAAACCACTGTCTTTACAATCATGTAAGTATTGGGTGTAAGCTTTAGAAAGTTCTGCCACCCGGTTTTCATTCGCAGTATCAAAACAGTTAAAATGATTCAGTTTCACCAGCCATTCTTTGGCTAACTGTGAACGTAGTTGACTGCCCGCTTTATCACCTTTCAGCAATTCCATTTGGTTTTGTGACCATTGCTCAAAACTCATGTCGAGCAAAGGTAAATCCAGTAACCACTCCCCTGGATAATCGACAATATCCAAATACAAGGTTGAGGTGCTTTTCAGTAAACGCCTTGCGCCTTTTTTAGGTTTAAATCGGATAGCAAGGCGAATTTCACTGACATCTTTCGTCGGCTCTGGCCAGCGTGGCGGTGCAGAGTGAAGCTGTTCAATCGCGATATCGTAATCGAACCGAGGTACCATTAAATTGGTTTGAGGGATGCGTTTTGCGCCAAGTAATTGCTTATTACGACTTGGTTCAAATAACGGAAGATTCTCTTGGGTTGAGCTATTAAGAAGCTGATTCACTAAGGAAGTGATGAACGCCGTTTTACCCGCACGAGAAAGCCCGGTCACGGCTAATCGCAAGTGACGGTCTAGACTGCGTTTTACTAAATCATTCACTTCTTGTTTGATCTTCATTTATCACTCCACAACAAAGCTAAACTGTTCAAAGCATACCATATCTCGGTAAAATCAATATCAGCACGGTGTTGATAAAAAAGAAAAAGGCTCGTATTTACATTGAAATACGAGCCTTTTGCTGCCTGAAAGAAAACGGTTAGTCTTCTTCTATCAACTTATAAATAATGAATAGCGATAGTTCTAAAAGAACACCTAATACCACTGTCATTACTGCAAACCAGTTATTTGCGGTGTTAAAGATAGCAATACCGTGCAAAATCATCTGCACACCAACGTAACCACCTACAATCACTGCAATAAGGATTTGTAAAATCTGTACAAAACGTGGCATAAAATCTCCTAAATATTCAGCCTGTTAACCGTCTTACTCGTAAAACTATAATCAATTTAACACGATTAGTCAGGAAATTTTTCACTAATCTATCAAATAACCACAGAAGGAAACCCTCCTTTTGTGTGAATACAGACTTATTTTGTTATTCCGAAATATTCACTTTCAAACACAAGAGCCAAGGCAACTAGTAACTAGGCCTTGGCATTATTGTGGAGTTTCAAACATCATTCTAAACGTTTAAACGACTGAACAATGCTGTATTGGGTTATTATTTTTCCATCTCAGCAATTTTCACTTTCCAAGTATCTGGGCCGATTTGGTGAGCATTTGCACCAGTTGAATCCACGGCAACCGTCACTGGCATGTCTTCGACTTCAAATTCGTAAATCGCTTCCATTCCCAAATCTTCAAAGGCAACCACACGCGCTTTTTTAATCGCTTTCGCCACTAAGTAAGCCGCGCCGCCTACGGCCATCAAGTATACAGCTTTGTGTTTTCTGATTGACTCAACAGTTTCTGGACCACGCTCTGCTTTACCAATCATGCCCATAATGCCGGTTTCATCTAGCATCATATCGGTAAATTTATCCATACGAGTTGAGGTGGTTGGGCCAGCAGGACCGACGACTTCATCACCAACTGCATCAACAGGGCCAACGTAGTAAATGAACTTGCCTTTTAGATCAACGCCTTCTGGTAAGCCTTCACCGCTTTGCAGCATGCCTTGTAAACGCTTATGCGCGGCATCACGACCGGTTAGAATTTTACCCGTTAGAAGAACAGTATCGCCTGTTTTCCACTCTTGAACTTCTTCTTTGGTCACTGTATCTAAGTTTACGCGGCGAGTATTTGCGCCCGCTTCCCAAGTAATTTGTGGCCAATCTTCCAGTTTAGGTGGCGTAAGATCCGCAGGGCCTGAACCGTCTAAGGTGAAATGGACGTGACGAGTCGCCGCACAGTTAGGGATTAAACATACCGGCTTAGAAGCGGCATGCGTTGGTGCGGTTTTGATTTTCACATCAACCACTGTTGTTAAACCGCCAAGCCCTTGTGCACCAATACCTAAACGGTTAACTCGGTTAAAGATATCAACACGCAATTTTTCTTCGGTGGTTTCTGGGCCACGTTCAATCAGTTCAGCAATATCAATGTGTTCCATTAACGATTCTTTTGCCAGTACTGCCGCTTTTTCAGCTGTACCGCCAATGCCTATCCCTAGCATGCCCGGTGGACACCAACCTGCGCCCATTAATGGCAATGTTTTTTCTACCCACTCAGCAACATCGTCTGATGGATTTAGCATCACCATTTTAGTTTTGTTTTCAGAACCACCGCCTTTTGCCGCGATTTGAATTTCAACTTTGTTACCCGGAACCATATTAATATGCACTACACCTGGTGTGTTATCTTTGGTATTAATGCGTTTGCCCGCAGGATCAGACAATACTGATGCGCGCAATGGATTGTCTGGGTTGGTATAAGCTTGACGAATACCTTCATCGACCATTTGTTGAACCGTCATGTCGGTTTCATCCCAGCTCACTTCCATACCGATATTCACAAAACAGGTGACAATACCAGTATCTTGACAGATTGGGCGGTGCCCTTCTGCCGCCATGCGTGAGTTGATCAGGATTTGAGCGATCGCATCTTTAGCCGCTTGGCTTTCTTCTTTGTGATAAGCCTTTTCAAGCGCTTGAATGAAATCCAGTGGATGATAATAAGAAATATATTGAAGGGCGTCAGCTACACTGCTGATCACATCTTGCTTACGAATGACGGTCATACATGCCTCTATACATTATAATAATTAGGATACAGATAGGTGTAATCAACGATTGTATATGACGCTTTACAATCAGTGACAATGTCACTTAAATCACCAGCAAACCCTTTTTGGGATTAGATTCGCTGAAACCAACCTGTTATCGACTCACTTTGCTTATAGTATTTCATTGCTGAATTGCGATTTATGATACTCTTGCTCCCCAACGGATGCCACGTAACGATTGAACCTTTGTCACAAATTACAGAATGAATAATCAAAATAATTCTCTTATGACTCAAAAATATACCGCTTTTCATCAAAATGGACTTTCAATTGAGTCTTTTCCTTATTCTCAGGATTTAGCAAAACACTTTTTTGCCGCTATACATCAGCAACCTTGGGCAATGCTATTACGTTCGGCTGCAGAAGGTCATCCGAATAATCGCTTTGATATTTTAGTGGCTAACCCTATTGCTCAATTAACGACGCATGGTGATATCACCACGATTGTACTTGAAAATGAATCGCAGACTCGCCTGACCTCCAAAGACGATCCTTTCACTCTCGTCAATCAGTACCTAAAGACCTTATTACCAGCAATAGAGCCAATTGATGATTTCCCTTTTATTGGCGGTGCATTGGGTTACTTTAGTTACGATTTAGGTCGTCGAGTTGAATCATTACCCCAATTATCACACCAAGATATTCCGACCGCAGAGATGGCCATAGGCTTATACGAATGGGCATTGATTGTCGATCATCAAAAGCAACAGGCACATTTTGTTGGAAAGAACATTAAACAGCACCAAGCATGGTTAGAAAACCAATTTCAAAATCATTCTGATTCCGTATCGAAAGATTCGAAATTTAGACTGATTTCTGACTGGCAATCCAACATGTCGAAAGACAGTTATATTGAAAAGTTTAATACCATTCAAGAATACCTACGTTCTGGTGATTGTTATCAAATCAACCTAGCTCAGCGTTTCAAAGCGCAATATCAAGGCAGTGAATGGCAGGCTTATCAGGCATTAGAAACCTCTAATCACGCCCCTTTCTCTGCTTTTATACGCACCGGTGAAATTGCGGTGATGAGCATTTCGCCAGAACGATTTTTGGAATTAAATCAAAATAGTATTGAAACAAAACCAATAAAAGGCACGCGACCTCGCTCACCATCATTGGTCGAAGATCAACAACTCGCGCATGAACTCAAGCATGCTGAAAAAGATCAGGCAGAAAATTTAATGATTGTTGATTTGCTTCGGAATGATATTGGTCGTGTCGCCAATCCAGGCAGTGTTTCCGTTCCTGCTTTGTTTGAAGTTGAAAGCTTCCCCGCGGTGCATCATTTGGTGAGCACCATACGTGCTATACTCGATAAAGATCAAACAGCTAGCGATCTCCTGCGTGCATGTTTCCCTGGTGGCTCGATTACCGGAGCGCCTAAAGTTCGCGCAATGGAAATAATAGAAGAATTAGAACCCCATCGACGTAATGTGTATTGCGGCAGTATTGGTTATTTTAGTCGATGCGGTAATATGGACAGTAATATCACCATTCGCACGCTTATTGCTTACCAACAAAATTTGTACGCATGGGCTGGTGGCGGTATTGTTGCAGACAGTGATGCAGAATCGGAATACCAAGAAACTCTTGATAAAGTTAGCCGAATTCTACCCACTCTATCTAAGCTTGAATAATGTATATATCCAAACGACTTAGGTATAACCAAGACATAAATGCTTAATATTCAACTAAGGAGTATTCATGAATAAACAAGATTTATTACGACAGTTTTCTTTGAATATTCCTAGCTATTATCAGCCAGAAAGTTTGAATAGAGTCGCTCACTTGAAAAGTGAATCACTTCGAAAAGCAGCAGTGCTCATTCCATGTGTTGATCGCAAAGAAGGGCTGTCTGTCATTTTTACAAAGCGCGCTTCCCATTTAAAAAACCACCCGGGGCAAATTAGTTTTCCTGGTGGTAAGTATGAAGAGTTAGACCCTAGCCTATCTCACACTGCATTGCGCGAAGCCCATGAAGAAATTGGTTTGTCACCTTCTCAAGTTCAACTGATAGGTCAACTTCCCGAACTCACCACCATCAGCCGTTTTAGCGTGACGCCTTTCATGGGGATTGTAGACGAAAGATACAGCAGCCAAATCGACAAGAATGAAGTGGATTATATCTTTGAGGTGCCTGCATCTTATCTATTCGATCCTAGCAATCTGTTTACTAAGACATTGCAAGTTAAAGGCAAGCAACATCAAATCTTCGCCATTAATTATCAAACGCATTTTATTTGGGGCGTAACCGCTCAAATTATTCAAGCATTACAGGTGCAATTACATCACTCTATTTATCAACAACACCCATCATAATCCCTGCCTTGAATGACGCCTCACCATTCATTAGTTGAAGTACCAATAAACCTCATTTTATTAACCAAAAAATAACAATAAAAATTACATTTACTCATCAAAAGAAACGAGCTGTTTATCTCTGTCGTCATGCATTGTGCTCAATAAAGTGCCATTGAGTAAATAGCCATCAATTCCTATAGATTTATTGTTTTTTCGCATTAGTTTTTCTTATTATTGTTGTGTCATTTCCGTGATACAGCGCAAGTTATGCAACAACTCTGTAAAGTTTGCAATATTAATTGATTTTGATCCTGTTTTTATGGCTCGAAATAAGGATAATCCACGCCAATTCTTCCTGTTCCCAAAATTAAGAGAATTCAATAATGCAAACTAACACAGTAAATACTGCTCAAGAGCCTTCTACGGTATCAAGCAAGTGGACCTACAAAGACTTTTCTTGGGTCTTATCTTTATTCGGTACCGCCGTTGGTGCTGGTGTTCTTTTTCTTCCAATTAAAGCGGGTGCGGGCGGTTTTTGGCCACTTGTCATTTTGGCATTAATTGCCATGCCAATGATTTGGCTGGCTCACAAAGGTCTAGCTCGTTTCGTTCTTTCCGCTAAAAACCCAAATGCTGATATTACCGATACTGTCGAAGAACATTTTGGTAAAACTGGCGCAACGATTATTACTTTTGCTTATTTCTTTGCCATTTACCCTATCGTCTTAATCTACGGTGTGGGCATTACCAATACGGTCGATTCATTTTTAGTCAACCAACTCGGATTTGAATCTATTCCTCGTTGGTTATTATCTGGTGCTTTAATCAGTTTAATGACTTGTGGTGTGATCTTTGGTAAAGAATTGATGCTAAAAGTGACATCAATGATGGTGTACCCGCTTGTCTTCATTTTATTAGCGCTTTCTATTTTCCTTATTCCAGAATGGAATACTTCTATGGCTGAAGTAACACCAAACTGGGGTGAAATGCCAAAAATCATCTGGCTTGCCATTCCAATTATCGTTTTTTCTTTTAACCACAGCCCTATTATTAGCCAGTTTGCTAAAGAGCAACGCCGTGTTTATGGTGACAACGCGGTAAAGAAAACCGATATGATCACTGGCGGAGCAGCAACAATGCTAATGGCATTTGTTATGTTCTTTGTATTTTCAGTGGTGCTTTCTTTAACACCAGAGCAATTAGGTGAAGCTCAATCGCAAAACATCAGTGTTCTGTCTTACCTTGCAAACATTCACTCTTCTCCAATGATTTCGTATTTAGGGCCTATCGTTGCTTTTGCTGCGATCACTTCTAGCTACTTCGGCCACTTCCTTGGTGCTCATGAAGGCTTGGTGGGTTTAGTGAAATCACGTTCAAACATGACTGAAACAAAAGTTAACAAAGTATCGTTATTGTTCATCGTGTTAACCACTTGGGTCGTTTCTATCATCAACCCAAGCATACTAGGTATGATCGAATCAATGGGCGCACCAATGATTGCAGCCATTTTGTTTATCATGCCTATTTACGCAATGCGTAAGGTTCCAGCAATGGCGAAATTTAAAACATCACATTTTGCACAAATCTTTACAGCAATGTGTGGTGTTGCAGCTATTACTTCTGTAATCTACGCCTCTTTTTGAAATATGACGCTGTCTATATAGATATTTCAACTATAATTCAGCTAATCAATGTGAAGTCTCAGAAACAAAATAACAAAGCTGTTATACATGAAGCAGCATAGTAAAAAAATTAAAGCCTCTTAATCCAAGAGGCTTATCAGAGGTAATAACATGATCAGTGTTTTTGATATCTACAAAATTGGCGTTGGCCCTTCTAGCTCTCATACTGTTGGCCCAATGAAAGCCGGTAAACAATTTATTGATGATCTTCATGGTCTTGGTAAGTTGCATGATATTACAAAAATTACTGTCGATGTTTACGGTTCATTATCACTGACAGGGAAAGGTCACCATACTGATATCGCAATCATTATGGGTCTGGCAGGTAACACGCCAGAACACGTAGATATTGACGCCATTCCGAGCTTTATCGCTCGCGTGAATGAAACGGAACGCTTACCGCTTGGCGTGCATTGCCATACGGTTGATTTCCCAAAAGAAGGTGGAATGAACTTCCAGAAAACCAATCTTTCTTTGCATGAAAATGGCATGACCATTCATGCGTGGATTGGTGATGAAGTGGTTTTTTCTAAAACTTACTACTCTATTGGTGGTGGTTTCATTGTCGATGAAGAGCAATTTGGTAAGAAAGTAGAATCAGCTATTCAAGTTCCTTATGAGTTTAATTCCGCTAGTGAACTTCTGAGTCTATGTAAAGAACACGGTTTATCAATCAGTACGTTGGTAATGAAAAATGAGAGTGCACAACATTCGCAAGATGACGTTCACACTTACTTTGCCAATATTTGGAAAACCATGCGCGACTGCATGGAAAAAGGTATGAATACGGAAGGTATTTTACCGGGTCCACTGCGTGTTCCTCGTCGTGCATCTGCCCTTCGCCAACAACTACTAACGTCTTCAAATACATCAACAGATCCAATGGCAGTGATCGATTGGGTCAATATGTATGCGTTTGCGGTTAATGAAGAAAACGCTGCCGGTGGTCGAGTAGTAACCGCGCCCACTAACGGTGCGTGTGGCATCATCCCAGCTGTTTTGGCTTACTACGATAAATTCATCCAAACCGTCACGGAAAAAGATTACATTCGTTATTTTGCCGCTTCCGGTGCAATTGGTGGCTTATACAAACAAAATGCCTCTATTTCTGGCGCTGAAGTGGGTTGCCAAGGTGAAGTGGGTGTGGCGTGTTCTATGGCTGCAGCGGGTCTTGCGGAACTTCTCGGCGGTAGCCCTGAACAAGTTTGCATGGCGGCTGAAATCGGCATGGAGCATAACTTAGGCTTAACCTGTGACCCAGTTGCTGGCCAAGTTCAAGTTCCTTGTATCGAACGTAACGGTATCGCGGCCGTTAAAGCAATTAACTCAACTCGTATGGCAATGCGTCGTTCATCTGAGCCGCGTGTATCACTTGATAAAGTCATCGAAACCATGCTTGAAACTGGTAAAGACATGAACGCTAAATACCGTGAAACATCACAAGGCGGCTTGGCGGTAAAAGTTATTTGTTGATATTAGGCACGAAATTCTAGGTCCTAGAAAAAACAAAGGCGCACGAAGTGAAAACTTACGTGCGCCTTTCTTGTTATGAACTTCTTGTTATGATCAGTGTATCGCTAACGGCAAACACTCTATGATCCAGTATACAAGGGAGTACTTTTAGCCTGCTGCCGCTACAAATGCGATTTCTACCAACAATTCTGAATTAGCTAATTCGGCTTTCACACACGCTCGACTTGGTGCGCATCCTTCAGGAAACCATGCTTCCCACTCTTTATTAAAGGCGTCGAAATTGGCAAAATCAGTGATGTAGATGGTGCACGACAATACACGAGATTTATCACTACCAACACTGGCTAGCATTTCTTCTGCTTGAGCAAAAATTTGTTGCGCTTGACCACGAACATCCGCGGTGGTGTCTGAATCCGCTACTTCAACAAAATGCGCAATACCATTATAAACGGTCACATCTGACCAACGTGCGCATGGGTTAATACGGGTAATGCCCATGTAATCTCCTAACTTATGACTTTCTGTTAAATTACTTTTCTTTCATTGTGTTGCTGAACATTACTTGGGTTCGAGTATCGCCTTCAAATTTGCTTCAAATGCAAAGCTAACTGGCTGTTCAACAATGATGGTGCAATTATCTTGATCACCGACAAGGTGTAAGTTTAACGGTGCTTGGCTCGCTTGTTCTAATTGTTTGTCGGAAAAACGAACGCCAACGTATTCATACACCACACTGTCGGACTTCACATCTGGTTGGTAGATTTTAACATCGTAAGTTTCGCCCTTATCATCAAAGGCTTTATTTAATTCGTAAGCGCCACGAGAAGATTTCAACCTTACATATAATTCTGTTTGGTGATTTCCATTCTGATAAACCGAAGTACGATAGCGGTAACCTACCCCATCAAATTTATCGTCACATTTTGCCCAATACGAAGCAGTTTGAAGATCGCGGCTTTTGGTGATCGGATCGATTTGATAAGTCATATTTTCATTAACATCAGTGGCCGATCGTACCGACACTTGATCGCCATCAATGCTAGAACAACCAGCAAGCAGACCAGTAAACGATAAAGCTAATATCGTAGAGTATTTTTTCATGCTACGTTCTCAAAATTAGGGGGTACTTTTAAAGATAGCCATCAAAGGATTGGTTCGAAAGCAATAAAATAACAAATATTGTCTACTTAAGTAACTTTAATCGGTAACAAGATTAACCTGTAAACAAGCACTTTACGCTATCAAACATTGAACTCAAATCGCCATTCTCACATTTCTTTTATCGCTATTTTTGCCTCCTATCGCATCAAATGAAATTCAAACCATGAAAAATGCAACGAAACGCACAATAAAGGTTGAAGCAGATGCTGTGATAGGTAATATGTCATTACTTGCCACTATGAAATATATCGAATATTTTTCGAACAATAGTGCTAATAAATCATAAAATAGTTTGCTCACTCTACCCTCGGAAATGACACCTTTAGCTGTAACCACAGTTTTCGGTTAATCCTGAACCGAACGAGCATTTAATGGAGAATACACATAACATGACTTACGCGCCTGTAACAGACGTATTAAGCGGTAAATTACCAGTAGACAGTGAAGTTACTGTCCGTGGCTGGATCCGTTCACGTCGTGATTCCAAAGCTGGAATCTCTTTCCTTGCCATTTACGACGGCTCTTGTTTCGACCCGATTCAGGCCGTGGTCCCTAATGAGTTAAATAATTACAATGATGAAGTCCTAAAGCTGACAACCGGTTGTTCTGTTGAAGTGACGGGGACCATTGTTGAATCTCCAGCAAAAGGTCAAGATTTTGAACTGGCTGCGACCGCAGTAAAAGTGGTTGGTTGGGTTGAAGATGCCGACACATACCCAATGGCAAAAACTCGTCACTCAATCGAGTACTTACGTGAAGTGGCTCACCTTCGTCCACGTACTAACGTGATTGGTGCAGTTGCTCGTGTTCGTAACTGTTTATCTCAAGCCATTCACCGTTTCTACCATGAGCAAGGTTTCTTCTGGACATCGGCTCCGCTTATTACCGCATCTGATGCCGAAGGCGCAGGTGAAATGTTCCGTGTATCAACTCTGGATCACAACAACCTTCCGTTAGACGACAAAGGCAATGTTGATTACAACGAAGATTTCTTCGGTAAAGAAACTTTCCTAACCGTATCTGGTCAATTGAATGCGGAAGCTTACGCATGTGCATTAAGTAAAGTGTACACTTTCGGTCCGACTTTCCGTGCGGAAAACTCAAACACCAGTCGTCACCTTGCAGAATTCTGGATGGTTGAACCTGAAATTGCGTTCGCGGATCTGAATGACGCAGCAAAACTGGCTGAAGACATGCTGAAGTATGTATTTAAAGCGGTACTTGCTGAGCGTCGTGATGATCTTGAGTTCTTTGCTTCTCGCATTGATAAAGAAGCCATCACGCGTCTAGAGCAATTTGTTGACGCCGATTTTGCTCAAGTAGATTACACCGATGCCATTCAAATTCTAAAAGATTCAGGCCGTAAGTTTGAGTTTGATGTTGAATGGGGTATCGATATGTCTTCTGAGCATGAGCGCTACCTTGCTGAAGAACACTTCAAAGCACCGGTTATCGTGAAAAACTACCCGAAAGACATCAAAGCTTTCTACATGCGTTTGAATGACGATGGTAAAACCGTTGCGGCCATGGACGTTCTTGCCCCTGGCATCGGCGAAATCATCGGCGGTGCACAACGTGAAGAGCGTTTAGATGTACTTGATGCTCGTATGGTTGCAATGGGTATCGACCCTGAGCACATGTCTTGGTACCGCGACCTACGTCGTTACGGCACAGTTCCTCACGCTGGCTTCGGTCTTGGTTTTGAGCGTCTAGTGTCTTACGTAACTGGTATGGGCAACGTTCGTGACGTGATCCCATTCCCACGTACACCACGTAGCGCAAACTTCTAATCTTTTTAAAAGATAAATAACGCCATACTAAAAAGCCCGCTCAATATGAAATTGAACGGGCTTTTTCTATTACTGATTCAAGTAAGTGTCTTTAATAACCAATCTCTATGCCCAAAACTGCAGCTTCAAGTAAAAGGGTTATCACGATCAAATTAAAGAATTAGATATAGAAAGCTTCAACCGTGCCTTTTAATGTGATCAGCATTGGCTGACCAAAGCGGTCTTTTGCTTTTGGTGAAGCAATTTTCACCCAGCCTTCACTGATGCAATATTCTTCAACATCAGTACGTTCTTTACCATTAAAACGAATGCCAACTTGGTGATCAAAACATTCCGCTACGAAATGAGGGCTACGAGAATTCCCAGAAAGGCGATCGGGTAAGGTTGGTTTTGAATTAGTATCGCTCATGCTTATAGACCTGAAATAAATAAAAGTGCGCCATTGTAGACAATACATGCCTGACGCTCAAGACTTGAATCGTTTAGGTTTCTAACTGCTTAAGTTTCTAAAGGCTTATATTTACAGCGACTGACCATTAATCAATAACCGTTTTACGCCCAGCCAATAAACCTATTGAACCTGCAGTGGCACATACTATCACTATCATAATAATGACTGCCCCCCACCCATTTTGAATACTATGCAAATAGCCACCTAACATTGGGCCAATTGCTGCTAATGAATAACCAATAAACTGCGCCATCCCAGATAAGGTCGTTGCTTGTAGTGGGCTACTGGTTCTTAAGCTAATAAAAGACAAACCAAGAATAAACCAAGCGCCCGAGCACAATCCTAATAAAAATGACCAAGCATATGAAAATTGGGGTAAATATAATAAGCCTACCGAACACACTCCTGCGATGAAACAAATGCTGAACGCGGGTAGACGTTGGTCATTTAATTTAGCCATAAGAGGAATAATAAAAATGCCCGGTAATGCGGTACCGATTTGAAAGACACCATGAACAATACCTGCTTCTTCAGAGCTAAACCCCGTTTGAATCAATATACTCGGCAACCAAGCTATTACGGTATAAGTAAAATAAGATCCTAGTCCTAAATACAAAGAAACTTGCCACGCTAGTGCTTTATTCCATAAATTGACTGGCTTAAGATCCGAATTATTAACTGTTGTTGGCTTACTGTTATGCGGTAATTGCGGTAACCAAAAAATCATTGCGATAAACGTTAAGATGGAAAGTGCCGCCAGTGCACCTTGCCAGCCTAATTGATAATCATTGGCTAATGGAATAGAAAAAGCAGATGCAGCCCCCGAAGCAATCCCCATCGCAAGCACATAACTGGATGTCATAATGGCGACTTTCATTGGAAAATCACGTTTCACAACAATTGGCAGTAAAACATTACCAATGCTGACCCCAACACCAATAAGTGCAGTGCCTATAAAAAGCGCGCTGACATTACCTACCGAACGAAACAACAACCCAGCAGCGATAAGTACCAGGGCTGAAAAAATGGTGTACTCAAGACCAAATTTTTTGGCTAAATAGGCAGAGGGTGGCGCAAATAAAGCAAAACCAATAAGTGGTAAAGTGGTAAGCATGCCAGCTTGAGTTGCCGATAATTGAAATGATTGAGAAATCAAATCAATCATAGGTGCAATACCTGTCACCGGAGCTCGTAAGTTAGCTGCGATCAAAAGCACACCAATCACTAAAATCATGGTTTTATTTTTCGGGCTCATCAAAGGTTTAGAAGTGCTAGGCGATGTTGGCATGGTTTTCTCTATCGTTATTATTGTATGAGAAGTGAAACACGAATAACGATGAAGCTCAATCTTCTACTGAGTTATTTCGTAATACCGTTTAACATTGGTGGTCACTTTTCCCCAATGTGAAGCTTTCACCCTCTTTTGGTGTAATTCAAAAGCAGCTGTATCAATAAACTCTTCATATACATTAAATTTTTGTGGATTCAATGTGCATTGGGTGACATTAAAGACTAAACACCCGGGCTCTTCTAAAGTGAGACGCTGATGATTCACTAACTCAGCTAACACAACAGACAAATCCTTTGTCGGTATTATTATGTGCCCTTTTAAGGTGACTTTTGACATGGATATTCATTCCTTATTTGACATAAATACTCAAGGGTAGACTTTTTTAAAACGCTCACAAACTAACATCATGGTGTCATCAAATTCGATATTTTCTTGTTGGCACTCTTTTTCGAAAAAATCTCGATGGCTCATTTTCCAGTGATCCAAGCTTTTATCTCCTTCACCTTCTTGGAAAGCGAATTCTTCAGTCATAGCATTGAATGGTATTTCAAATACTTCTGTTGTTTCAATAATGCATTGAGGTTCACCTTGCCAGTTAAGAACTACCTGTAAGTGACCAACCGTGGGTACCGGTTCATTGGCAACGTCATACCAATATTTCAAACTACAGGTTGCGGTTTTTTCGCCTTTTACCACAAGATCTGCACAAGTATTTGCATCTTTCTCTGTTGAACAAAAATAATCAGCACTAAATGAGGTGTAACGACGGCGTAGATTTTCATTAAGAGCAAAGAGGTAATGGTTTAAAAATGATTTGGTTTGAGGTGTCATAGTCCAGTCCTTGGATTCATTCGAATAATGAAGAGTAAACGCAACTTGTGATCCTGTCATGACGTTATGAATTTTAAAGATTAAAAATGTTAACAATGACCATAAATGTCGGGTTATTTTGTTCAAAACTCGTCTTTACTTTAAATTTCTAGAGTAGATACGCATTGTAAGTAAATTAATTACACTGAATGCCCTTTGTTATAACGATTTACGGTTGTATCCGCGCGCTTATGGCGGTATAAATAATCGAATTATTTACTCATTTACATGGATGGAATTATGTTTGAAAAAGTACCTGCTGCACCTGCTGACCCGATTCTTGGTTTAACGGAAGAATTTAAGAATGATTCTCGTGATACTAAAATCAACTTAGGTGTAGGTATCTACAAAAACGAAGATGGTCAAACACCGGTTCTTGCGACAGTGAAAAAAGCAGAAGCTACTTTATTAGAATCTGAAAAAACCAAGTCTTACCTAACAATTGAAGGTACAGCTGAATATGGTCTAGCCGTACAAAAATTATTGTTTGGTGCTGATTCTAAGATTGTTACTGAGAAACTCGCAAAAACAGCCCAAGCACCGGGCGGTACGGGTGCGCTTCGTGTAGCGGGTGAATTTATCAAGCGTGAATTAGACGCCTCTAAAATTTGGATCAGCAACCCAACGTGGGCGAACCATTTTAGTGTGTTTGAAGCAGCGGGTCTGGAAACAGCGCAATACAATTACTACAACGCAGAAACCCACGATAAAGATTTTGAAGCCATGCTCGCAAGCCTTCAAGAAGCCCAAGCGGGTGATGTCATCCTTCTTCACGGTTGCTGTCATAACCCAACAGGCATCGATCCAACTGCTACTGAATGGGAACAACTGGCTAAACTGTGTGCAGAGAAAAATCTATTGCCTATGTTTGACTTTGCTTACCAAGGTTTTGCAAAAGGTGTTGAAGAAGATGCCTCTGGTCTTCGTACTTTCGCACAATATTGTGATGAGATTTTAGTGGCAAGTTCGTTCTCTAAAAACTTCGGTTTATACAATGAACGTGTTGGTGCTTTCACATTAGTGGCAGCGACATCAGAAACGGCAACCACCGCATTTTCTCAAGTGAAGAAAATCATTCGTTCAATCTA
Source organism: Vibrio rumoiensis 1S-45 (assembly GCF_000286955.2). Taxonomy (GTDB): domain Bacteria; phylum Pseudomonadota; class Gammaproteobacteria; order Enterobacterales; family Vibrionaceae; genus Vibrio; species Vibrio rumoiensis_A. Next base: position 45,966 of record NZ_AJYK02000012.1, on the reverse strand, counting down.
CTCTAACCCACCGGCACACGGAGCAGCAGTAGTAACACAAATTTTGAACGATGGAGCCCTTCGCGTAGAATGGGAACAAGAAGTCGCTGAAATGCGTGACCGTATTCAAGAGATGCGTACCCTATTCGTTCAAACGTTAAAAGATGAAGGCGTGACTCAAGATTTCAGCTTCATTGAATCTCAAAACGGTATGTTCTCTTTCTCTGGTTTAAATAAAGATCAAGTGGCTCGTTTGAAAGATGAATTTGCTATCTACATTGTCGGTTCTGGTCGTATCAGCGTTGCTGGCATGACCAAAAATAACATGGGCCCACTTTGTAAAGGTATCGCAGCCGTTTTATAGCGTTTTTCCTTACGTATATCGTATCAAGATAAAATTGCCCCTAAAGACCAGCACCTGCTGGTCTTTTTTATTTGTTTACATTCATCGTTACTTTCGTTAATTCCTACAGTCCAATCCATTCATCCAGCACATGTTTTATGGATTCGATAGCAGCCTTACCTTCAATGTATCGTAGGAAACATCTGAAAAAAACCAACCAACTCAAAACAAAGCTGCAAAAATTCCTGATAAATGTGAAAGTTTTACCTATGAACGCCTTTCTACTGAATTAGCCCATCTAATTTGTGCTTTGATTGGAATATCACTTACTGGAAATATGTATGCTTAAAAAATTGATAATACTCGCTACTGCAATCTTACTTATAGGATTGTTTTTCGCTTTTGATTTACACCAGGTTTTAACCTTAGATGGGTTAAAGGCCCGCATGGATGACTTTAGCAACTGGCAACAGCGTTCCCCTGTATTGGTCGCAGTGGGCTTTTTTCTAATTTATGTATTAGTAACCGCACTTTCATTACCAGGTGCAGCAATACTCACACTGGCTGCTGGTGGATTATTTGGTTTAGCCACTGGTTTAATCATTGTTTCTTTCGCATCAACCATTGGTGCAACACTCGCATTCTTAGTATCGCGTTACTTGCTAAGAGAGTCGATTGAAAAGAAATTCTCTGCACGTTTAAAACCAATCAATGAAGGTATAGAAAGAGACGGCGCATTTTACTTATTCACTTTACGCCTAGTCCCTATCTTTCCATTTTTCTTAATTAACCTATTAATGGGTTTAACTAAGATCAAAACCATTACCTTCTACCTTGTAAGCCAAATTGGGATGCTTGCTGGTACGGTTGTGTTTGTAAATGCCGGTACTCAACTGGCTCAACTGGATAGTTTACAAGGCATTTTATCTTTCAACTTACTATTCTCTTTTGCATTACTAGGAGTCTTCCCTTTGGTAGCGAAATCGATCATCTCATCAATCAACAAACGTCGCGTCTATGCAAAATGGACAAAACCTAAAAAATTCGACCGCAATATGGTAGTCATTGGCGGTGGTGCAGCAGGTTTAGTGAGCAGCTATATTGCCGCTACCGTTCGTGCAAAAGTCACGTTAGTTGAAACTCATAAAATGGGTGGAGACTGCTTAAACTATGGGTGTGTTCCAAGTAAAGCGATCATCAAAAGCGCCAAAGTGGCAGAGCAGTTCCGCCATGCTGAAAATTACGGTCTGGATAACCACAACCCTACTTTCTCAGTTAAAAAGGTCATGCAGCGTGTGCACGATGTTGTGGCTCAAGTAGAACCGCATGACAGCATTGAACGCTACACAGGTTTAGGCGTAGAAGTCAAAACTGGATATGCCACCATCATTGACCCTTGGACAGTTGAGATCAAAGCTCAAGATGGCAGCACAGAACGCTTAACCACTCGCAGTATTGTTATTGCAACCGGTGCGCGTCCATTTGTTCCGCCACTGCCTGGTTTAAATGATGTGGGTTATGTCACCAGTGATACGTTATGGGAAACCTTTGCCGAACTCGATACCCCACCAAAACGCCTTGTTGTATTAGGCGGTGGACCAATCGGTTGTGAACTATCCCAAAGCTTTGCTCGTCTTGGTTCAAAAGTGATTCAAGTTGAAATGGCTGATCGCATTATGCTACGCGAAGATTTAGAAGTATCTGAGCTTGCACATAAAGAATTAACAGAAAGCGGTGTTGAGATCCTAACTGGTCACAAAGCACTTCGCTGTGAACTGCAAGGTGATAAAAAAATCATTGTTGTAGAGCATGAAGGTCAAGAAATTGAAATTGAATTCGACCAACTCCTTTGCGCTGTGGGTCGCTCTGCTCGCCTTGAAGGCTATGGGCTTGAAGAATTAGGTATTGAAACCAACCGTACTGTCCAAACTAACGATTACCTTGAAACCTTATACCCGAACATTTTTGCCGCGGGCGATATTGTCGGTCCTTACCAGTTTACCCACGTTGCCGCGCACCAAGCTTGGTTTGCTGCTGTGAATGCTCTATTTGGTACCTTTAAGAAGTTTAAAGTGGATTACCGAGTGATCCCTTGGACAACCTTCATCGACCCAGAAGTAGCGCGCGTAGGCTTAAATGAGACAGAAGCAAAGCAACAAGGTATTGACTACGAAGTCACGCGCTTTGAATTTGAAGAGTTAGATCGCGCTATTGCTGAAAGCAGCACCAAAGGTTTCATCAAAGTGATCACACCGAAAGGTAAAGACACGATTTTAGGTGTGACGATTGTTGGCCAACAAGCCGGTGATTTGATTGCGGAATTCGTTCTTGCAATGAAGCATGGCTTAGGCTTAAACAAAATCTTAGGCACAATTCACGCTTACCCTACTTGGGCGGAAGGAAATAAATATGCCGCTGGTGAATGGAAGCGAAACCATGCACCACAAACCATCTTAAATTGGTTAGAGAAATATCATACTTGGCGTCGTGGTTAAGCCACGCCAATATTTGGGGAGAGATTATCTTTCCCCTTATTTATTAATAATGTCTCTTACCTTATTCGATAAAATCAGGAATTGTTATGCCAGTACAAAAGAAAAAACTTACCTTTACTAATTCTCAAGGCATTGAGTTAGCTGGGCTTCTCGAATTGCCAGAGCAGCCTACCGCCTTCGCATTGTTTGCCCATTGCTTTACCTGCGGAAAAGATGTGTCATCTGCCTCTCGTATTGCTAGAACACTCGCAAGCCAAGGCATTGCTGTTTTTCGATTCGACTTCACAGGGCTTGGCAGCAGTGATGGTGATTTTGCCAATACTAACTTTTCTGCCAATGTTGAAGATCTTGAATCAGCAGCAAGTTACTTGCGTCAAAACTACCAAGCTCCTGACTTTTTAATTGGTCACAGTTTAGGTGGAACTGCTGTGCTTGCCGTTGCCGATAAAATCCCTGAGATTAAAGGTATCATCACCATTGGTTCCCCTGCAGAACCAAGTCATGTACTCAAGCAATTTGCGAATGATATTGATGAAATCGTCGAACAAGGATGTAAACAAGTCGATTTAGCTGGTCGTCCGTTTTCTATCAAAAAGCAATTCATTGATGATTTGCAAGAATATACTTTAATCGATCGTATCGCGAATTTGCATAAACCATTATTGGTTTTCCATTCTCCTATCGATAAAACCGTTTCAATTGAACAAGCCAAGAAAATCTACACCGCAGCGAAACATCCGAAAAGTTTTGTTAGTTTAGATAAAGCGGATCACTTGTTAATGAACAAGCAAGATGCAGAATACGTTGCAACAACGATTCAAGCTTGGGTACAACGCTACCTTACCATTTCAAGTAAGATCGAAGCGCCAACCACACAAGTTGAAAGTGGTCACGTTGTGGTAACAGAAAAAAACCATGCATTCTTACGTAACATCATTACCGACTCACATGAATTCCCATCCGATGAACCTATACGAGTTGGTGGCAGTAACTTAGGGCCGACCCCTTATGATTTACTATTAGCCTCGTTGGGATCGTGTACCTCAATGACATTACGCATGTACGCTAACCAAAAGAAATTCAATATCACTAAGATTGAAGTCAAACTGCGCCATGACCGTGTTCATAACGAAGACTGCCAAGCCTGCCTTGATGGAAAATTCGTTCAAGATGTCATTTATCGTGAATTGATCATTGAAGGTGATATTACTGAAGAACAACGCCAACGCATGCTACAAATTGCCGATCGCTGCCCTGTTCACCGTAGCCTACATAATGAAATCGATATTCAAACCGTGTTAGTCGATTAATCGTTAGAGTCTTGAAGCTCTAGCTAACCAATATAAAACGATGTGAGCTTTCTTTAATGATCGCTTCCATCGTTTTTTCTTTTTCTGTGTTCTTTTTCTGTGCTGTTTTCATTACTGACCTCGTTCATTTAGAACGCTTTTAAGATTAATGCTTTAGTTCCTTTTCTCGATTGCCTATAGTTACACAAATTCAAAAATGCAGTCGTGACCCTAATGGAAGCTGAATTACAAGAAATCCAAAATTTTCTCGCCCAATATCCACCTTTTGATGCATTGCCAGAAGATAAGTTAGCCTATGTTGCCAACAATACGGAAATTGCTTATTACCGTGAAAATACCCCCATCATCAAATTCGGCGATCATATCAAAGATTTATACATGGTGCGTTCTGGTGTCGTCGAAATATACCGTCGTAAAGGTGAGCTATATAACCGATTAGATGAAGGCGATATTTTCGGTCAGATGGGATTATTGATGAACGGTAAAGTTCGCCTACCTGCGACCGCAATTATGGATTCATTAATCTACTGCATACCGGAAGAGGTCTTTAACGACCTGTATGAAAATGAAGATACCTTTGCTGATTTTGTTGAAGTTGAAAATAACGCTCGCTTGCGCCAAGCCATCTCAGACAATAAAAACGCCAATGATTTAACGACATCAAAAGTAAAAACACTCATTACCCGAGAAGCCTTTACATTAAACAAAACCCAAACGATTCAAAATGCCGCCAAGCTGATGGCAGACGAAAACATTTCTGCACTATTAATCGTTGATGAAGCCATCCAAATTAATGAAGACAATGACAGCCAAGTCATCGGGATTATTACCGATCGGGACTTATGCACACGCGTTCTTGCTGAAGGGTTAGATCCTAATGCTCAAGTCAGTGAAGTGATGTCACACGAGTTAATATCATTGGATCACAATGCGTATGTGTATGAAGCCATGTTGGCAATGTTACGATGTAACGTTCACCACTTACCTATTCTCAAAAATAAACAACCCATCGGGATTATTGAAGTCTCCGATATTATCCGTTACGAGTCACAAAACAGCTTATTGCTAGTGAATCAAATCTTCCATCAGCAGTCTATTGATGACTTAGTTACCATTTCCGAGCAAGTCAAAGACTGCTTTGTGCGTTTGGTACATGAAGATGCCAATTCGCATATGGTAGGCAGTGCGATGGCCGTAATCGGTCGCAGTTTTAAGCAGCGTATTATTGAACTTGCAGAGGAACAATTAGGCGAACCCCCTATTCCATATTGCTTTCTAGCCTTAGGTTCAATGGCTCGTGATGAACAATTAATTGTAACGGATCAAGATAACGCGATCATTTTAGACAATAGCTACGATGCAAACTTACACAATGAATATTTTGCAAAGCTATCAGAATTTGTGTGCCAAGGGCTATCACGTTGCGGCTACCTGTTGTGTACTGGTGACATCATGGCAACCAACCCTATGTGGCGTATGACTCGTACTGAATGGGAAGAATGCTTTGCCGATTGGATTGATAATCCAAACCCGAAAGCATTACTTAACAGCTCAATCTTTTTTGATCTTGATGGTGTCTACGGGCGCGTAAAATGGGCTGAACATCTCAATGGTTTTATCGTTCGAAGAGCAAGTAAGAATAATAAGTTTTTAGCGTGCCTTGCGAGAAATGCCATAAGCCGAACTCCTCCACTCGGTTTCTTTAAAGAATTCGTCATGGAAAAAGATGGTCGTCATAATAATTCAATCAACCTTAAGCGTCGTGGTACTGCTCCATTAGCGGATCTGATACGAGTGCATGCATTAGCCGTAGGATCACGCTCACAGAACTCATTTGAGCGCTTAGATGACATCATTGAAGCCGGCATCTTACCTAAAGGTCGTGCGGAAGACTTACAAGATGCCATGGAATACATTTCAATGGTGCGCATTCGACATCAAGCATTAGATGTTGAAAACGAGGTCGAACCCGATAACAACATCGAACCTGAAAACATGTCCGATTTTGAACGTCGTAATTTAAAAGATGCATTCCAGATCCTCAGTAATGCACAGAATTTCATTAAGTACCGATATCATGGTAATTCATTTAAGAATTCCCCACCTCCAGCGACTAAAACTGCGCCGATACGTCGCAAGCGTTAACTAGGAAGTGATCATGAAAAATAAGCACCCCTTAGTTCAGCTTGATCCTAAGCTCACTTGGCAGCAATACTTTGTACAGCAGCAAGAATCGGCCAGTAATGGGTTATTAAAGCAGTTCTATCAAGCAGGTGTTATCGATCCGAATACTTTGCTATCTGAAGTTGAATTTGTCGCTTTAGATTTTGAAACAACCGGGTTGGATGTTGAAAAAGATGGCATCATCAGCATTGGACTGATCCCTTTTACACTCAATCGTATTTACTGCAAACACAGTAAACACTGGTTAGTGAAGCCTAGAAAACCACTTAATGAAGATTCTGTTGTGATCCATGGCATTACCCACAATGACTTATCCGATGCACCAGATTTACGTCGAATTCTAGAAGAAGTATTAGATTCATTAACCGGTAAAATTGTCGTTGTACATTACCAATATATTGAACGTCAATTTTTCGATCGCGCGTTAAAAGAACGAATAGGTGAAGGCATTCTTTTTCCCATGGTCGACACACTTGCCATTGAGTCAGCAATCCAAGCGAAAGCCGTTAGTGGCTGGTGGGATAAGTTACGTGGTAAAAAGCCGGAATCGGTGCGATTAGGTACAAGTAGAAGTCGTTATCACCTCCCTGCTTATCAACCTCATCATGCTTTGGTTGACGCCATTGCTACCGCAGAATTACTGCAAGCTCAAATTCTGCATCATTACAGCCCAGACACACCAATTAAAGATATTTGGTGTTAAGTTAGGTTTTTAATCTTATTTGTATCCTAGTTTAAAACTCAAATAAAAAAGGTTGGCGTGATGCCAACCTTTTGTTTTTTTAAATATATACCATTATTTCGAGGAACGAGGTTCTGTTCTTAAACCAAGTACCAAACTCACACACATAATCAACAGTACAAACACAAAGGGTAATGCTGTTGAAATGGCTGCAGCTTGAAGTGCGGCAATCGCGTTGCTGCCACCAACCCAAAGCAATGCAATTGCTACCGCACCTTGGATCACAGCCCAAAAAATGCGCTGAGGAACAGGTGAATCGATTTTACCACCAGCAGTGATACTATCGATAACCAACGAACCTGAATCTGATGAACTCACAAAGAACACCAAGATAAGTAAAATAGCGACACATGAAATTACTTGGCTCATTGGTAATGCATCAAACATTTGGAACATGGCCATCGTCGCATCATTGAAACCATTTTGACCTAACATGCCAATTTTGTTCACGAGTTGATCAATACCGACTCCGCCAAATGTTCCCATCCATACAGAAGTAATGATGGTTGGGATTAACAATACTGCAGTCACGAATTCACGAACCGTACGGCCACGTGATACACGAGCAATAAACATACCCACAAATGGTGACCAAGACATCCACCAAGCCCAGTAGAAAACGGTCCAACCATGCATCCAACCTTCATCTGCGCGGTTAAACGGGTTCGACAGTGGAATGATGTTTTCTACATAACTGATAATAGTCTCTGGCACAGTACGTGAAACCACTGCGAAACTTACAGCTGCAACAAATACTAATAAGATTAATGCAACGATCATATTGATATTACTAATCAGTTTCACGCCACCATCAATGCCGCGGACAACGGAAATGGTCGTCAAAATAGTCACACCGATAATCACAATAATTTGCAATCCAACCCCCGACTCAATGCCAAATACATGGCCTATACCGCTTGCCGCTTGTTGTGCACCAAAACCAAGTGAGGTGGATAAACCAAATAAAGTCGCTAATACTGCAAGAATATCAATGATATGCCCAGGCCAACCCCAAGTGCGATCCCCTAAAATAGGGTAAAAGATCGAACGAACAGAAAGTGGTAAGCCTTTGTTATAAGTAAAGAAGGCTAAAGACAAAGCCACAACCGCGTAAATCGCCCAAGGATGTAAACCCCAGTGATACATTGTCGCGCCAAGAGCCATACGTGCCGCTTCTGGAGTATTTGCAGCAACATTCAGTGGAGTACCAAACCAATCGGTATAATAAGCAGCCGGTTCAGCCACACTCCAAAACATTAACCCAATCCCCATACCAGCCGCAAAAAGCATCGCAAGCCATGATAGATAAGAATGTTCTGCTGTCGCCGTATCGCCACCTAAGCGGATTTTCCCGAATGGAGAAACGATTAATAACAAACAAAAAACGACAAAAATGTTACCCGCAATAATAAATAGCGAGTCAAAAGTGTTAATAATTGAATTTTTTATGCCATCTAACGCTGTTTTTGCGGTTAATGGATCGGCGACAAGCACACCAATTAAGAAAAGAAGAATCAAACCGGCACTAATGGTGAAAACGGAGTTATGCACATCAAACCCCCATTTTTGGACATTATCTTGCCCAACTGTATAGTCAGTGCTGTCTATACTGTATTTATCTATACCTTTTGTCATACAACCTCGTTCATTTGTGACACAAAATGTGTTTATGCTAGCAGGGAAATATTTCGCCCACTAAACAAAAAAGACTAAACACACATAATATTGACGGCTAAATCCTAACGATCGTGTCAGAAAAATCCACTAAAACCCATGAAAACAAGGTTTATTCGTTTAAAAAATAAACGATTATTGTTAAGTTATGACAATTATTCCCACTATTTTAATATTCAAATGACAATTGAATTATATTTCGCTCACTAAACATCGTCTGTTTTAAGCGGATAATAGGCCTTTTTCAACCGCGTATTTCGTCAATTCAGCCGTCGAGTGTAAATCTAGTTTGTGCTTGATGTTTTGTCTATGTGTTTCCACCGTTCGGTAACTAATATTCAATACTTTAGCGATTTTCTTGCTACTTTCACCTTGCGCGACCATTTTTAAAATCATATCTTCACGACGACTTAATGGGTTAATTTTTTGTGGAATGGGCGGAATGGATTGTGTAAACAAGGTTTGAGTGACGGATTCGCAGAAATACGTTGAGCCTTGATAGACGGTTTTAATCGCTTGGATCAATTTATCTGAAGAAATGTCTTTTAACATATAGCCCACTGCTCCCGCTTGCATCACCTTCATGATGTATTCACGGTTGTCATGCATCGTTAAGATCAGTACTTTCACATCTGGAAAATGTGCTTTGATCTCTGCTGTCGCTTCCAATCCAGTACAATGAGGCATACTGATATCCATTAAGACTACATCCGGCTTACTGGCTCGTACCGCTTCTACCGCTTCAATACCATTACTTGCCGTCGCCACAACATCAATATCATGTTCCAGTTCTAACCGCGCAACAAAACCATCCAAGACAACTTGGTGATCATCAACCACGACAATGTTTATTTTTGCTTCACTCATAATGCTCATACCTCCTTTTCATTCACACTTATCTGTCCATGATGGAGAATTTTTGCAGATTTCATGTCCATTTCTAATAATACCGTTATTTCTGTTCCGCCACCGCGTTCACTGTTTATATCAAAATCCCCTCCAATGAATTCAACACGCTCTCGCATATTCCGTAGCCCTATTCCTTTCTTTTTGACGATATCATTCAGTTGAAAACCCACTCCGTCATCGCGAACAATCAGTTGAATGGTATTTTTTAAACTTTGTAAACGGATATCAACATTGGAAGCGTACGCATGCTTTTCAATATTGGTCAGGGATTCTTGAACCACTCGATACAATGTCGTGCTAATTTCACTATCGATAGAGCCAGTTCTTAATTGAATGTCTCGATGAATAGGAAGCTGAGAGTGTTCAGAAAAGTCATCCAATAACGAATTTAATGCTGCTTCTAAACCTAGATCATCGAGTGCGCTGGGTCTTAAATTATGAGAAATTCGTCTTACTTCTAATATTGCCGTCTGCAGAGAAAGCTCAGCCTTATTGATTTGAGATAAGGTCCCACCATCCATCTCCGGCTTTTGTCCCATTTTGTGAGACAGTATATCCAAATGACATTTACTCGAAACCAACAGTTGGTTAATACCATCATGCAATTCGCGGGCGAGATGCTTTTTCTCATCTTCTTGAAATAAAACCGTTCGGTGCACCAATTCTTTTAAGCTTTTATCCGCTAATTTATGCTCATGAAGATTAATGGCAAGTGTTAAGACAATAATGACTGCAACCGTTACGGCTAATAAAGCAACAACCGAAAAAAAAGTGGCTTCAATGTTTTGATTGATGCTTTTAGTTAACTCGACCACTTCCCTTTCGATATCATCAATATATAACCCCGTTCCCACCATCCATTCCCACTTTCCGAGCCAAGTCGCGTAGCTCAGTTTTTCTTCCATTTTACCGCTGCTCGGCTGTTGCCATAGGTATTGGTGAAAGCCGCCCCCTGTTTGAGCTTCAAATAACAATGCTTGGATTAAATAATTTCCATTATTGTCTTGCAGGTTGATGAGGTTTTTTCCAATTAGCTCAGGTTGTGTTGGGTGAACAAGATTAACCCCATCTTTATCGTAAACAAAAAAGTAGCCATCTTCCCCATAGCGTAAATTATTTAAAATCGTCTTCACTTGGCGCTTAGCAGCATCATCCGTTACGTCTGCTTTATCATACACATGATTAATCGCAGCCATCGCCAATTGAAGATTGTCTTGCAGAGCATGTTCTCGCGATTCAAGCAGTTTGGCTCGGAAAGTTTCAATCTCTTTTTGCCCTAATGATTTTGTTTGGTGCACAAAGATCCAACTAATACTGGCAGTGACACACAGTAAAGGAATTAAAGCGAGAAGAAATAATTTTACTTTTAATGGCATTCCATTTGCCTAATGTTTGATCCAATTCATTTATTGATAGTAGCAATTTTCTAATTCATTCAAGAATAAACAAAAAGAAACCCCGCGATTGCTCACAAAACAATACACGGGGTTAAGAGTTTTCTACTCAATCTGTTTGAGTATTTTGATATATTTTAAAAAGCAGACATACCGTAGAACTCAGGTACGACTAACAATGAAATTAACACCGCAATCTGAATCAAGATAAAGGGCATGACACCTTTATAAATATCTCGCGTCGTAATGCCATTGGGTGCAACCCCTTTTAAGTAAAAAAGGCTAAAACCAAATGGTGGGGTTAAGAACGAGGTTTGTAGATTCATCGCAATCAAAATACCAAACCACATCATGTTAATGCCCATCAACTCAGCAACTGGTACTAAAATTGGCACGATGATGAAACAAATTTCAATAAAGTCGATAAAGAAACCCAACACCAAAATAACCAACATCGTCACAATCAAAAAGCCCCATTTGTCGCCCGGTAATGATGTCATCCACTCTTCGACGAGGTAATCACCACCGGTGTAAACAAACGCCATTGAAAACGCGGTTGCGCCAAGCAAAATCGCGAATACCATCGCAGTCACTTTGACCGTTTCTTGCGCACTTTCGTACAACATCTTCCAACTAAATTGACGATATAACAACGCAAGAACAATTGAACCTGCCCCGCCTAATGCCGCCGATTCTGTTGGTGTTGCAATGCCTGCAAAAATTGAACCTAAAACCACCACAATCAGAAGCAAAGGTGGAATGACCGCAAATAATGCCTTTCGTACTTCTTCCTTGCGCGAAACATTATCTTCACGCGTCATGCATTGCGCTTCTTCAGGGTTTAACTTCGCATAAATTAAAATATAAATAACATAAGCCACCACTAAAACTAAGCCCGGCCAAATCGCGGCATGGAATAAATCACCAACAGGAACACCTAATACATCGCCTAGTAAAATCAGCACAATAGAAGGTGGAATGATTTGCCCTAGGGTGCCCGATGCGCATATCGTTCCGCAGGCAAGTCCCTTGTTGTAGTTGTACTTCATCATTACTGGCAAGGAGATCAATCCCATTGCCACAACCGATGCACCAACTACCCCAGTAGAAGCGGCAAGTAGCACACCAACTAATACCGTTGAAATGGCGATACCGCCACGAATGCCACCAAACAAGCGAGCCATCGATTCTAACAACTGCTCTGCCAATTTGGTTTTTTGTAAAACAAGTCCCATGAATACAAATAAAGGTACTGCCATCAATACCGTATTTTGCATGATGGATTGAATTCGATACGGCATGAAGGCAAACATTTCTGGCCCTTCCGCCCAAATTCCAAATATCAGTGCAATACCACCAAAGGTAAAGGCAACTGGAAAACCAATAAGGAGCGCAAACAAAGCGACGATGAACATGACAATACCGATCATGATAAACCTCCTTGTGCATTGGCTGCTTTATCTTCTTGGCCAAGTTCTGGGTGCATTGGATTGATCAAACGATTAATAGAATTAAGTAGCATGCCGATACCACTGATCGCCATACAGAAAAAAGAAAGAGAAATCGTCGATTTAATAATCCAACGATAAGGTAAACCGCCCGGATCACCTGAGGTTTCACCAAGATCATAAGACTCTTGAGCAAAGTTAACGCCATACCAAGCGACTAATAAGCAAAATGGCATCAAAAAGACCAATACTCCGAATATATTAATGATCGCGCGAGTACGAACGGAAAGGTTTTCATAAAGCACATCGACACGAACGTGACCACTAGTGCGAATGGCGTAAGGTACGCCTAATAAGAACACCACTGAAAATAAATGCCATTCCATTTCTTGCATGCCAATCGACACATCATTAAAGGCATAACGCATCACGACGTCATAAACGACATTCAACATTAGTAAAATAAATAGCACACTGGCTACCCAGCCGAGCAAGTCACCAAACCGGTTAAACCCTCTCTCTAGCTTTAGCAATAAGCTCATTTCTCACTACTCCTTGAGAATGAATCCTTCCTATACCTTCCAATAAGGTAGGTATTCAAATGACGTAAATAATCAAAACCGCAAAGCCACATTGTTATCTTACGGATAAAAGGCTTTGCGGTTTCTCATCATTACCGTTCTACATTGTTTAACGGCTATTTAGCTTCGTTATCCAAGTAAGCTTTGGTTGAAATATCCGTCCACGCGCGCACCTCTTTTAAGTATGCCGCTTGCGAAGCTTGAATTTCTTTCGCTAATGGATCTTGAGATGCATGCTCTTTCAACAATTTATCATTAGCAGCACGTAACGCGTCCATAACTTCTGGCGGGAAGTCTTTCACTTTTACGTTCGGGTATTCGGTTTTAATGGATGCCCAGTTTTTGCCACTTTCGTGTACCGCTTGAATGTACATATCGTAGGCTGCTGTCTTCATTGAAATACGTAAGATTTCTTGTAGATCCGCAGGCAATTTTTCCCACACTTGCTTGTTCACAAGGAATTGAAGCTCTGATCCTGGCTCATGCCAACCTGTGTAGTAATACGGTGCAATTTTGTGGAATCCCATACGCAAATCCAGTGATGGACCAACCCACTCCAATGCATCAATCGTGCGGCGTTCAAGTGCTGTATAAAGCTCACCCGGGGCTATATTAGTTGGTTTTGCACCTAGCTCTGCCATGATTTCTCCGGCAAAGCCTGGGATACGCATTTTCAACCCTTTAAGGTCATCGACTGAATTGATCTCTTTTTGAAACCAGCCACCCATTTGAAACTCAGTGTTGCCACCAGGGAAAGATAAAAGGTTATGAGGGCTATAAACTTGGTTCATCAAGTCCATACCACCGCCATAATAGAACCAAGCATATTGTTCAGCAGGTAGCATGCCAAAAGGCATAGAAGTGAAATATAAAGTGTTAGGTACCTTGCCTTTCCAATAATAAGAACCTGAATGTCCCATATCATATTGGCCAGATTTCACCATATCGAACACACCGAGTGGCGCTTTATGCTTGTTAGCGGAATCGATACGGATTTCTAAACGACCATTCGACATTTCATTGGCCATTTTTGCCATGTTCTTGGTCGCATCGCCAAATATTGGGAAGTTTGCTCCCCATGTTTCAGCCAGTTTTAAGCGGTAAACTTTTTCGGCAGCAAATGCTTGAGTCGAAAACATGGCTCCCGTTGCCATTGCAACAATAAGCGTCTTTTTTAAGGCGCTTTGCGCGATCCTTTTCATTACATTCATTCTCGGCGTCCCTTGTTATTATAAAAATGCATTCAAAGACTAGAAGTATTTTAATAATTTCAAATCAGGATAATTACGCAAAAGAAATGATTCAGGCAAAAGAACCCATAAGCCACCTCAAACTAAAGTATTACGTATATATACTTACATAAAATATTAAAAATGATTTATATCAATGCTTTAATATTTAAAGATTAAAACTTACTACGTACTTTTAGGTAGGTATTATTTCTTGTTTTTTCTACTTATCAATTTAACAAATTGAGATATTGGTCTATTAATACTCTAATAAAACAAAACCCCCACTTAATAGAAAGTGAGGGTTTTATCGAATATTGATTGATTAAAGCTTCAATCTACTCGTAATTAAGCCAATTTATAAGTTACTTTGTTGCCCACTGCTTCTTTAATTACAAGATTTTCTTCAACTAACTTTTTCAAGCCACCGGTTGCCCAAGCTGCGGCTTTTGCATCTTCTTGGCCTGCTTCAAGACCAATGTTTTTAGGGCTAATACCGTCAGAGTTGGCAGCAACGATATCTAATACTTGTTGTTGTTTTGGTGTTAGTTTTACATCTTGAGATGCTTCTACGGCAGCTTCAACAGCAGCACTGGCAACTTTATCAACTTTAGCCGCAACAGTTTTTACTTTTACTGCCGCTTTTTCTGCTTTAGGCTTAACCTTTTTTACGGTTTTTTCAGCCGTTACTTTGGTTGCTTTAATTGTTTTTTTAAGTTTAAGTTGTACATTGCGCTTATGTGCAAGTCTCATTGAAGTTCTCCACAAGTCACTAAATTTAGTGTGGTAAAAAAAAGTTGAACGGAGTTATAACAAAAACCAAATCAAAATTACAGCTATCGGTTAAAAATTGAGCTAAATTACTATTATTTTATTGAAATGAGCTGAAAATCATCGATTGTCTGCAATTTTATTCATAATGTGATATAGCAAAAATAGTTGAAGTCATAGCAGGGTTAGAAGCACCCAAAGTCCCATGAGCCTAGTTTCCTACACAGTTAAGGTAAGTGAATGCTGCCAGAAAAGTTGCACCTTCACTTAAGGAAGGTAAACGTCAGTTTTTAAATCTAACTTGATTCTTTCCCCACATCACTTTTACCGTCATACTCAAATTACTTGGGTATATATTTTGCTTAACAGACTTCGTTATTAGGGGAAAAATGCCTACAACTCAACTTTTCCAACCTCAACCAAACATCCCCTTATGGGTAAAATACGCCTTATGGGCCGCGATAGTAATGATGAGTTTTATCATTGAAAGTTGGTTGAACCTGAAAGTGGCCTCTTTATTTTTTGCTACTGCATTAATTCTATTATTTGCCCTCAAGCAATATGTGTACGGACAAAATTTAGGCTTTACCTTTACTGAAACACATTTCCAACAACATTTATTTAAAGGTGGTTGGGTCTTAAATTGGACCAATATCCAACGCATTGGTGAGTGTTCGTATGATTTTCAAGGTTGGTGTACCCCTATTCCATGGATCGGTATTGAGATAAAAGAATATCAAAGTTGTATTGAACGTATGAGCCCTAAAATCATTACTCAAATTCTTCTCCATCAACGCAGTTTATTAATGGTCGGGCTAAAGCAGCATGGTAGACAAGGTGAGTTTGAAGATTTTGTTATGAATGATACACCCTATACACTCCCAAATGGACGTCGCTTATTAGGTTTACAAGCAATGCTAGCCAATAGAATGGCGATCCAAAAAGAATTATGGGGATTTGATTTGTTTATCGCAGAAGGTGATTTAATTAAATCGAAAGAAGTGTTCATTGGAATGGCTCGCCGCTATCTAGCTGCCAGCCATAACCATCAAGAACAGGATTAATATTGTGGCATTTCATCGGCAACAAATGGATTCGTTTTACGTTCCTGTCCAAATGTTGATTCTGGCCCATGACCGGGAATAAATCGGACTTCATTTCCTAACGGCCATAATTTGTTTTTAATGCTGTTAATCAAGGTTTGATAATCACCTTTAGGGAAATCGGTACGGCCAATTGCGCCATTAAAAAGTACATCCCCTACAAAGGCAATATTGGCGGATTGACTGTATAGCACGACATGACCAGGTGTATGCCCGGGCGTATGAATAACTTGCAGAACTTCCTCACCAAATTCGATGGTATCCCCCTCTTGCAGCCATTGTGTTGGCTCAAATGGGTCTATTGGTGGAAAGCCAAACATCTGACTTTGATTCATTAAGCCTTGTAGCCAGAATGCATCATCAATATGCGGCCCTATAACAGGAACATTCATTGCTGATTTAAGCTCTGGCGTGCCTCCAACATGATCAAGATGTCCGTGGGTCAATACGATTTTTTCAAGCGTCACACCAAGTGTATTGATGATGGTGATTAAGTGCTCCACTTCACCACCGGGATCAACAATGACCCCCTTCATGGTTTGATCGCACCAAACAATAGAGCAATTTTGTTGGAAAGGTGTCACGGGAACAGATTGGTATTGAAGGCTCATAATGGACTATCTCATCGGAAATTAATGGCAACTCATGCTCGAAACATTTTGTTCGACACTTTATGATCGAAACTATGCCAGTTCAGCCATCAATTAACAAGTCAGAGGGATTCGATAAGCCTCTTATCAACTGGGGATAGCATTCCAATGGTTATCCCAGCGAACCTTGGAATTATGATGCTGAATTTCGTTGATGGGTTTTCTAGTGACAACCTCACCAGAGCCTGAACTTACATAGAAACGCCCTTGGTGAGCCACCACGCCTGAAGCATCTGGTAACGGGTTTAGTTCTAGGAGTTTATTTTGTGATATTGACCAAATACCATAGCAATTACCCGGTGGTGATGTCGCAAGTACGTAATCATCAACCACCGCAATACTGGCAATATAATGATTAAACATAGCCCATTCTTCAGGTTCTGCATTTAATAGCGTTAACTCACCATCTCCTTTTTGCATCGCAATTAAAGAAGGGTAATCATCCGGTTCGCCACGATATTGTTGCCCACATAAGATTAAGTCATGCTGATCATAGCCAAGATGTCTTATGCTTAATTTCTTATCTGCCAGCCCAACTTGGCAGGTAATATTTCCTTGGCTATCTAGACGAGTTAATGTCGGCTGCATGGTATCAAGATTCAATGGTTCACGACCATATGTATGCACACCACCCACACCAACGGCATAGCTCCCATTATTCAAACGAATAATTTCATGCGGGCCGATCCCAATGCCATGCCATTCGTCCACTTTTTTATAACCGTTGTTGACATCATAAACACCAATCAAGCCTTGGCTTGTTTCTTGAATGCCTTGTGTTGCCAATAAATACTGTCCATCGAGGCTGAAAACGCCATGACCATAAAAATGCCGATTGCCTTCTGCTTGAATAAGCTGCTTTTTCTCACCAGTGTTATAATCAAACACTTGAAAGTAACTGCCTGGTCGACGAGCAAAGGCAACCGCATCGGTAAAGCCCATGGTACTCATCTGACTAATCGCCACCCCATGCGCTCTTTCTGGCAGCGGTATTTGAAAAATAGGATTGCCTTGCCAATCTGCAACCACACTGTGAAACTGCTGATTAAAGCCGACTGAATTGCCAATTAATGCTGCTTGCGGTTGATTGTTTTTTTGATAGAGCCAACTTAGCCCACCTAATGCCGTTGCACCGCCACCTAGAGCGGCAAGCATCAATAACTTTCTTCTTTTTGCATCAACGGAGTGGTCTTTACTTAACGTCTTATCCACCGACTTAGTCTCCATCGGTGGAGTTAAACCCAACCACAACACCTAGTTCAACGGCCGCTTCATCATGCAATAAGTATTTAATCCGCTCGAGTTTGTTGTATTGCGCAAGCGCTTCTCGATAGCCATCTTTGGTTTGCAGCATATCAAACAAGCTGCTTTCTTTTGGCCAAGTGCTTAACGTCTGATCAAATTGCGCGGCTAAACGATCAGCCAAATCAACATTTCCTTTAAGCCTTAATAGCGCATCTAACCCCTTCCCATTTGCAAGGTAAAGTTCACGAAGTGCTGCTACATTAGACTTAATCAACGCAAGAGATTGCTTTGAACGCCAAGCTTCTGAGAAATAAGGGCGTGGATGCCCAATTTTTGCTAACGGACGGCTCATTTTTTGCAAAACAAAATCCAATTGATTCATTAATAAACCAAGGTATTCCGCTTGCCATTGATCCTGATCATACGAAGCCCAAGGGTTCACTTTCCATTGTTGTTCAATCGTTTCAGCATTATTTTTTAGGTTATCACTGACTGCGTTAACCAATGTACAAGCCGATTTATTGCCTTTAGAAAATTCAGAATTAGTGTCAAAAAGTAACCACTCTAAGCCACTTAAGCCTTGCACAGTAACGCTTTGCTCGGCAATAGAGCTTGCATTCCACAAGGTATTATCTTGTAAAAGTTGCTCCATCTTACGACCAGTAATATTTTTCTTATCCGGCCAAAATTGAATATTCCAACCCAACGAAACCGCTTCTTGTGGCCCTTTTGCTTGTCCTTGTAATGACATCCAAGCATGCATTGAATCTAACCACTTAGCTTGAACATCACTCAGTGTCATGTTTGCTTCCGGCGAACAGTATTGGGAAACCGACGTTTGTAGGTTGCTGACTGTCGAGGAAAATTGCTGTGCAAAATGTTCTTCAATTTGATGAACTTGTTGCTGACTATTTGAAGGCTCAGACAAATTTTCAGCAGTAGAATATGAAGATGTGGTGTAATAAATCACACCACTTAATAGGCTCACTGAAACGACAACGGCTAGTGTTTTGAACATAATGACTCCATCAAAACGGTTTAATTTATAGCGAATTCAAAAAAGCGATCAACGCGGTGCGATCTGCCTTACTTAAATTCAACACTTTATTTTTTGCAGCTTGTGCTTCACCACCATGCCATAACACCGCTTCCATGGCATTTCTGGCGCGTCCATCATGTAAGAAATAGGTGTGACCATTCACTTCTTCTGTATAACCAAGCCCCCACAACGGTGGAGTTCTCCATTCCGTTCCTGTTGCTAGAAACTCAGGACGATGATCAGCTAAACCTTCTCCCATATCGTGCAGTAGCATGTCAGTGTATGGGTGAATCGTTTGTTCAGACAATGAAGGTAATTCTTCACGTTTAGCGGTTTTTATTTCCGGTGTATGACAAGAGGCGCAGCCAACATCTTCAAATAGTTCCTGACCACGCAGCACTGAAGAGTCAGTGGTGCTACGGCGGATCGGCACAGCTAAATGTTGTGAATAAAATTCCACAAAATTCATTATCTTATTGCTCACTTCAACGTTTTCATCATCAGGGCTATTACCATTAGGTAACTCAGCACAAATGGTTTGCTTGGGTGAACAATTTTCAGTGGGGAATAAGGTGCTGGTTAACCCTAAGTCACCATTAAAGGCTGCTGCATCTTGTTGAATAAGCGTAGGTTGCCCTGCTTTCCAACCAAATCGGCCGACAGCGGTCGATTGAGTTTGAGCGTCCCATACTTGATTTAACTTACCGGAGATCCCTTTGCCTTCTTTGGCCTGCAGCTCCGCAAGTTGCTGTAAGGTTTCTACCGATATTGATTCAAGTAAACCTAAACCAATCATAGGCGGGGCAACACGTGCTGACAGCATAGTATCAGGGTGCAACTCACCGTAATTTAAGTCGTGCAAAATTAACTTAGGTTTTCTTAATTCAATTTTCTCACCATCGCTGAAAGTCACATTAAATTTTTCATATTCAATTTTAATTTTACCTTCAGGTTTAGCGTTTGGAATCGCAAAATCTTCAAGCTGGTCGCCATAAGTGGGTTCGGGGATCACACCAGATTGAATTAACTGTTGTTTTTGCGCATCCGTTAATGCGGGAATACTCATTCTCACTAACATGGATACCGCTTGATCTTCTCCTTCTTCAGGAGGGTGACCACGACCATCTTTTATGTGGCAATTTTGGCAACCATTGGTATTGAATAATGGACCTAAGCCATCTCTTGCATCAGTCGTTGCCGGTGCTTGAACCCATGGATTACGAAAAAAACTATTACCCACACTAAAGTCTAATCGTTTAGAGATAGGTAAATTATTAGAAGGCATGGAAAACGCATTACTGCCTTGTTTATTCGTGCTGGTATCGCCACCAGATTTAACACCATAAGCGAATGCAGTTGTAGGAAGAGTGAAACATAAGAGGGTTGTTAAAAAAGAAAGTTTCATGGTACATCCTGTAAGGGCTCATATTACAGAGCCCTTTTCCATTTTCTAAAGATTAAAATTCATGATCAGCGTTATCTGGGCTTAGGCTTGTGATCCCAATTAAAGCCGCTGCTTTTTCAATCGCTTCAGTTTGTTTAACTAACGCATTGATTGACGCATTCACCAGTTCATTACCCACTTTGTTATTTGAAGCAATAAGTTGATCAAAGTGTTGGTTGTCTTTTTCAGCAGAATCAACCAATGTATGAACTTGATTGCGGGTGGCATCAAATTGTTCTGCAATTTGTTTTGCCGCTGCCGCATCTTTTTCTGCAACAAGATCTTTAATGCTTGCGCCTTTTACTACCGAGCCATCTACGCGAGTATAACTGCCGTTAAATACGTTGTAGATACCTTGTTCATTATAAAAATGTGAGTTGTGAGTATTATCAGAGAAACAGTCATGCTCGTCTTCTGTCGAGTTTGCTTCCAATGCCACTTTCATACGCTCACCAGCCAGTTCGCCTAATGAAAGTGAGCCCATACCGAACATCATCTTGCGAATACCATCTTCTGCCGGCTGGCTTAATAGTTCACTGCGATAATTGTCTTTACCTTCCGCAGCCCATTGCGCTTTCATCCACTCTAAATCTTGTACAAGCAACTGAGTTGCCGCTTCAAGGTATTGAGCACGACGGTCACAATTACCATTCGTACAGTCTTTACCTACTACATAGTCAGTGTATGGACGGTCACCAGCACCCGCTTGTGTACCCTGTAGATCTTGACCCCACAATAAGAACTCAATGGCATGATAACCAGTTGCCACGTTGGCTTCCGATCCTGCTAATTCATTCAAATTAGCCAAAAGCTCTGGTGTGATTTTAGATGCATCAATCTTGTCAGTACCAACTTGGATCGATTTATTCGCAATAATGTTAGCTTGTGCACCTTCATTACCAAGCTCAAAGTGATAGCCTTTAGCAACATAATCGATAAGCCCTTCATCTAAAGGCCACGCATTAAGCTGCCCTTCCCAATCATCCACGATGGCATTACCAAAACGGAAGGTTTCAGATTGTTGATAAGGTACTCGAGATGCTAACCAAGCTTTACGTGCTTGTTCAAGGGTTTGTTGTGATGGCGATTTAATCAATGCATCTACAGATGTCTGTAGTTGTTTCGCCGTGATAGAGGCATCATCAAAAACAGCATAAGCAAGGTCTGCGTAGTTTTTAACGACATCTTTTTGTTCTACAGCGGCAAATGCAGAATGACTGCCAAGCAGTAAAGCTGAAGCAATAATATGAGATGAGTTGAGTTTAAACATAGTTCTTCCCTGAATAAATACAGATGATAGTAAAAATAGTTATCATTAAGATATGAGTTTCGAAATCATACTTACTTACAGAAAATTTACAACTGTAACATCTATGATTATTGGCAAGTAACTCAATATTGATGGAAGAATAAGCGGTAGGTATATACACAGACATAAAAAAGGCCTCTGAGAGGCCTTTGGTTTTACTTTTCGAATTTCAGTCGATGTTTGCCATGGGAAGCTTTTGCTTTCAAATAACTTTCATTGCCATGTTTCATATGAACATGGGTAGGAATAACTTCTTCTAGTTCAATTCCAAACTCTTGTAATTCTTTCATTTTCTTTGGGTTATTGGTGATCAATTTGATTTTCTCAATCCCTAAGGCCTTCAACATTTCAGCGGCTTCGGAAAAATCACGTAAATCATCACCAAATCCAAGGTGATTATTCGCTTCATAGGTATTCATCCCTTCACTTTGCAAGCGATAGGCATCAATTTTGTTATACAAGCCAATACCACGCCCTTCTTGGCGCAAATACAACAATATACCGCCATGTAAACCCATTTTTACAATGGTCTCATCCAGTTGTTCGCCACAATCACAACGTGATGAATGGAAAACGTCACCCGTTAAGCATTCAGAATGCATACGAACTAATGGGGCTTGCTCAGATTTATCAGCCGCTTGAAAGATGATTGCGACGTGTTCTTTATCTGTTTTAAGACCGTGGAAGGACAATAATTCTGCATCAATATCACTTTTAGAGCCAACTTTAAAATCAACTCTGGCACGAACTTCAGCCATACTTCTCTCACTTTTATTATTTTACCAATTGCCATCATTGGTATTCCCCACACTTCCGTTGACAGCATAAAATGAGGGATAAATCACATAGCAAATTATTTTGTTATAATATAACGTTTAACTGAGTAATCAAGTAAAACCTCGACGGAAACACACATTCTCAAGACTCGCCATATGGTATTCATTATTTAATAATACGGTGGTTCTGGTGATGTTTCTATAAAATGCAAAAATTGATATAAAAAAACCGGAAGCTTAACACTTCCGGTTTAATACGTTGAATGATTAAGCTTATCGCTTATTCTTCATCGTTTGAGTCAGTTTCAGCAGCATCATCAGTTGATGGGTTGCTTGACGTTGGTTCTTCAGAAGCGTCCGAATTTTCAGCGTTTCCTTCACCATCAATAAGCACTTCATCTTCGACTTCTTCGATACGTTGTAATCCTACAACTTTCTCATCTTCTGAAGTACGAATCAGTGTCACACCTTGAGTGTTACGGCCTACTTGGCTCACTTCTGATACACGAGTACGTACTAAAGTACCTGCATTCGTAATCATCATAAACTCATCTGCATCTAGCGCCTGAACTGCACCGACTACTTGCCCGTTACGCTCAGAAACTTTAATCGATACAACACCTTTAGTGCCACGTCCTTTGGTTGGGTATTCAGTAATCACCGTACGTTTACCATAACCATTTTCAGTTACGGTAAGCACATCGCCACCATCGCTGACAGGAACAATCAGTGATACCACTTGATCGCCTTCTGCTAAACGAATACCACGTACACCAGAAGCAGTACGTCCCATTGCACGGACATGACCTTCACTGAAGCGAACCACTTTACCCTCTTTCGAGAACAGCATGATTTCATCTTCACCGTTAGTAATGTCAACACCAATAAGGGAATCATCTTCGCGTAGATTTACTGCAATTAAGCCGTTAGAACGTACATTCGCAAAGCTTGCTAACGATGTTTTCTTAACCGTACCGTCACCCGTTGCCATAAAGATAAACTTATCTTCGCTAAATTCAGTCACAGGAAGAATTGCGGTAATACGCTCGTTCTCTTCTAATGGAAGAATATTGACAATTGGTTTACCACGAGCATTACGGCTCGCAAACGGCAGTTGGTATGTTTTCAGGCGATAAGTTTTACCACGAGTCGAGAAACATAAAATATTATCGTGGGTGTTAGCAACAAGTAGACGTTCGATGAAATCTTCATCTTTCATCTTGGTTGCACTCTTACCTTTACCACCACGACGTTGTGCTTCGTAATCGCTTAGAATTTGGTATTTAACGTAACCTTCGTGAGAAAGTGTGACAACTACATCTTCTTGTGCAATCAACTCTTCCATATCGATATCATGCACAGCAGCAGTAATTTCGGTACGACGAGCATCACCAAAGCCTTCACGAACCGCTTCTAATTCTTCACGAATCACTTCCATCAAACGCTCTGTGCTTGAAAGAATGTGAATTAATTCAGCGATTTCATCAAGAAGTGCTTTGTATTCATCAAGAATTTTCTCATGCTCTAAGCCCGTTAGACGGTGTAGACGCAATTCAAGAATCGCTTGTGCTTGTTGCTCGGTTAAGAAGTATTCACCATCACGGATACCGTATTGGTCTTCCAACCAATCTGGACGTGCTGCATCTGTACCTGCTCGCTCAAGCATGCCAGCAACATTACCAAGCGGCCAACCACGAGAAACCAAACCAATTTTAGCTTCTGCTGGCGTTGGAGCATTTTTGATAAGTTCGATAATTTCATCGATATTTGATAAAGCAAGAGACAAGGCTTCAAGGATATGAGCACGATCACGAGCTTTACGTAATTCAAAAATCGTACGACGAGTGACGACTTCACGACGGTGATCAACGAAACACTTAAGCATTTCTTTTAAGTTGAACAATTTCGGTTGGCCGTTATCAAGAGCAACCATGTTCACACCAAACGTCGTTTGCAGCTGAGTTTGAGAGTACAAATTGTTTAAAACAACCTCACCCACAGCATCACGCTTACACTCAATCACGATACGCATGCCGTCTTTATCCGACTCATCACGCAGCGCACTAATGCCTTCAACTTTTTTGTCTTTTACTAATTCTGCAATTTTTTCAATGACACGAGCTTTGTTCACTTGGTACGGAATTTCCGTCACAACAATCGTCTCGCGACCATTCGTTTCAACATCAATGTGTGCTTTAGAACGCATGTAAACTTTACCGCGCCCTGTTTTATAAGCGTCGATAATGCCTTTACGGCCACTAATTAATGCTGCCGTTGGGAAGTCAGGCCCAGGAATATATTCCATCAACTCATCGATGGTGACATCTTCATTATTAATATATGCCAAGCAACCATCTAATACTTCACCTAGGTTATGAGGTGGAATGTTGGTGGCCATACCGACTGCAATACCTGAAGAACCATTGACAAGTAAGTTTGGAATTTTAGTAGGAAGAACGGCTGGAATTCTTTCGGTACCGTCGTAGTTATCGACGTAATCTACCGTTTCTTTATCAAGGTCAGCGAGAAGTTCATGTGCCATTTTGGACATGCGAACTTCGGTGTAACGCATCGCAGCGGCAGAGTCACCATCAATCGAACCGAAGTTACCCTGACCATCGACAAGCATATAACGAAGTGAGAATGGTTGAGCCATACGAACGATAGTATCGTAAACGGCGCTATCACCATGAGGGTGATACTTACCAATTACGTCACCAACCACACGGGCAGATTTTTTATAAGGCTTATTCCAATCATTACCCAGTACATTCATCGCGAATAAAACACGACGGTGAACGGGTTTTAGGCCGTCACGTACATCTGGAAGTGCACGACCCACGATGACAGACATCGCATAATCAAGATATGAACCGCGAAGTTCATCTTCAATATTTACTGGCGTAATTTGTTTAGCTAAATCGCTCATAGAGCCATTATCCCTCTATATCTTTTTGATCGCGTGATTTTGGTAAAAGCTGTAAAAATAGCTTTAAAATTGCGATACGCACAAGGTGTAAAAATATAACACAAAAATATGCAATCCGGCATCTATTTCATAGTGCTTTTAATCACTTGATGCCTACCTCACGCTTTAACTGCAGAAAAATTGAACTGAGTTAACTTTTATGTCTTTTTTCAGTAACTTTTCTTTTCACAGTATTGAAAGTCTCCATTTTCTTGCGCTTTCCTTTCCTGTTATAGTTGCGACTCGTTAATTACTCAAAGAATGACTAGAATGACGACTAAACAAAATGTTGATCCTGCTGAAATTAAGAAGTTTGAAGATATGGCTTCTCGTTGGTGGGATCTTAATGGTGAATTTAAGCCATTACACCAAATCAACCCATTGAGGCTTAACTTTGTCTTAGACAGTGCGAATGGTTTATTCGGTAAAAAAGTATTAGATGTCGGTTGTGGAGGCGGTATCTTAGCTGAAAGCATGGCAAAAGAAGGTGCTGAAGTCACAGGGCTCGATATGGGTAAAGAGCCATTAGAAGTCGCTAGACTGCACGCTCTAGAAGCCGGTGTCTCTCTTTCATATATACAAAGCACCATTGAAGATCATGCACAGCAAAACCCTCAAACTTATGATGTCGTCACTTGTATGGAAATGCTTGAACATGTTCCTGATCCTTTATCTGTTGTTCAAGCCTGCGCTACACTGGTGAAACCGGGTGGACATGTCTTCTTCTCGACCTTAAATCGTAATATGAAATCTTATTTATTTGCGATTGTCGGTGCGGAACAAATTATGAAGATAGTCCCGAAAGGCACACATGAACATGCTAAGTTCATCAAACCATCAGAGTTATTAAAAATGGTGGATCATACCCCACTGCAAGAACAGTCTATTACCGGTTTAAAATACAACCCTCTTACTGATGAGTACTCTTTAGGCAAAAATGTGGATGTAAATTACATTATCCACACCAAACTCATAAATTAATCATTATTAATAGAGATTAATTTTTAAAAATTCCACAAATGAGCGCAATGACTTTTCATCGCGCTTTTTTACATTATTGCAATCAAAAAATGTGCTTGATCGCTCATTATTAAATCACTCATTTTCGAGATCATTTTATTATAAAGATCAAGATAAATATTTTTTTGATCGCATAGAAAATCGGCACTTTTAAATTCACAATCTGCTTCATTCAAGCAATACATAATTGCAAAGGTTAGTGTCTACTTACAGAAAATTTTCTATCCCAATGTTATCCACAAGAGATCACATTTTCGTAACTTGAAAATTAAGCCCTTTCGCACTATCTTGTAACCCATACGTTGGAACGACCCAATATATAGTGTTTTCACTTCTCAACAGAGATAATGTGAAATCACAAATAATGCTTGCCAACAACCTAAATATCAAATTTTCAGCCTGTTATAATTTTAGTTAGGGAACTCAACTCGAATGAACGAACAATTGACAGTCACTAAGCGTGGCGGGTGCAAAGAAACGATTGATCTTGAGAAGATCCACCGAGTGATCACTTGGGCTGCGGAAGGCCTAGAAAACGTTTCGGTATCTCAAGTAGAACTTAAAGCGCACATTCAATTTTATGATGGCATTACCACTTCAGATATCCATGAAACCATCATAAAATCCGCTGCGGATCTTATTTCAGAGCAAACCCCTGATTATCAATATTTAGCCGCTCGTTTAGCCGTATTCCATCTACGTAAAAAAGCTTATGGTCAATTTGAGCCACCAAAACTCTTTGACCACGTATCAAAACTGGTTGATATGGGTAAATATGACAAGCATTTATTAGAAGATTACACTGCTGAAGAATTCCAAATCATCGATAATTTCATTGATCACAACCGTGATCTGAATTTTTCGTATGCCGCCGTTAAACAGCTTGAAGGCAAATACTTCGTTCAAAACCGTGTAACGAAAGAAATCTACGAAAGCGCACAGTTTTTATACATTTTGGTTGCTGCTTGTTTATTTGCTAAGTACCCACAAGAAACACGTTTAGATTACATCAAACGTTTTTACGATGCGGTGTCTACTTTTAAAATTTCTCTACCGACTCCAATTATGGCTGGTGTGCGTACCCCTACTCGTCAATTCAGCTCATGTGTATTAATTGAATGTGGTGATAGCCTTGATTCTATCAACGCTACTGCAAGCTCTATTGTTCGCTACGTATCTCAGCGTGCAGGTATTGGTATTAATGCTGGCCGTATCCGTGCGTTAGGCTCTGAGATCCGCAATGGCGAAGCATTCCATACTGGCTGTATCCCATTTTATAAATACTTTCAAACTGCCGTAAAATGCTGTTCTCAAGGTGGCGTTCGTGGCGGTGCTGCGACCATGTTTTATCCATTATGGCACGGTGAAGTTCAATCTCTATTAGTATTGAAAAATAACCGTGGTGTGGAAGAAAACCGTGTTCGTCACATGGATTATGGTGTTCAGTTAAACAAACTGATGTATTCACGCTTAATTAAAGGCGGTCACATCAGTTTATTCTCACCTTCTGATGTTCCTGGTCTATATGATGCATTCTTTGAAGATCAAGATAAATTTGAAGAACTGTATGTTAAATACGAAGCTGATTCATCTATCAAACGTGAGACAGTAAAAGCCGTTGATTTATTCTCATTGCTTATGCAAGAGCGTGCTTCAACCGGCCGCATTTACATTCAAAACGTCGATCACTGTAATACACACAGCCCTTTTGATCCAAGTGTCGCACCCGTTCGTCAATCTAACTTATGTCTGGAAATTGCTCTTCCAACAAAACCATTAAGTAATGTTGATGATGAAGAAGGCGAAATTGCCCTGTGTACTCTTTCAGCTTTCAACCTTGGCGAAATTAAATCGTTAACTGATTTTGAAGAACTTTCAGATTTAGTCGTTCGCGCATTAGATGCTTTGTTGGATTACCAAGATTACCCTCTTCCAGCAGCTCGTAAAGCGACCATGAACCGTCGTACTCTTGGTGTGGGTGTAATTAACTACGCTTACTATCTTGCGAAAAACGGTGTGAAATACTCTGATGGCAGTGCTAATGGTCTTACCCACCGCACTTTTGAAGCCATTCAATACTACTTGTTAAAAGCCTCTGTTGAGCTTGCGAAAGAAAAAGGCGCTTGTCCTGCTTTCAATGAAACAACTTATGCTCAAGGTATTCTACCAATCGATTCTTATAAGAAAGATTTAGATGCGATTTGTAATGAACCTCTACATCTTGATTGGGAAGCCTTGCGTAATGAAATCACAACACATGGATTACGCAACTCAACCTTAACAGCGCTAATGCCATCTGAAACGTCTTCACAAATTTCAAATGCAACCAATGGTATTGAACCACCACGCGGTTTTGTATCCGTTAAAGCATCAAAAGACGGTATCTTGAAGCAAGTCGTTCCTGAGTATCAAACACTCAAAAATCAATACGAGCTACTGTGGAAAATTCCGTCAAACAACGGTTACCTACAATTGGTAGGTATCATGCAAAAGTTTGTTGATCAGTCAATTTCTGCGAACACAAACTATGACCCAAGCGTACAGCCTAGCGGCAAGGTACCCATGAAGTTATTGTTGCAAGACTTACTAACTGCATACAAATATGGTTTAAAAACGTTGTACTACCATAACACTCGTGATGGTGCGAGCGATGACCAAAACGATTCAGGTGTAGTTATTGAAGTAGAAGATGATGATTGTGCAGGCGGCGCTTGTAAGATCTAATCATTATTCATGATTTTACGTAGCCTGCCTTACCGCAGGCTGCTTTCATTAAGAATTACCATAATGGTAAACGTGCATTTCACTTATCTTTACTCAATAAGTTGCACGATGAGTGGTGAGGATCACCGTTCATTTAAGAGGTTAACATGGCTTACAGTATTTTTAATCA
Organism: Vibrio rumoiensis 1S-45; assembly: GCF_000286955.2. Taxonomy (GTDB): domain Bacteria; phylum Pseudomonadota; class Gammaproteobacteria; order Enterobacterales; family Vibrionaceae; genus Vibrio; species Vibrio rumoiensis_A. Next base: position 16,460 of record NZ_AJYK02000012.1, on the reverse strand, counting down.
GAATAAAAATGATCAATTAAAAGAACCTATGTTTCTAGGTCAGTCCGTCAACGTTGCTCGTTATGACCAACAAAAATTCGAAATTTTCGAAAAACTGATCGAAAAACAATTATCCTTTTTCTGGCGTCCAGAAGAAGTCGATGTATCAAGTGACCGTATTGATTACAATAAGTTACCTGAGCATGAAAAACACATTTTTATCAGTAATTTAAAATATCAAACACTGCTGGATTCAATACAAGGCCGTAGCCCTAACGTTGCTCTTTTACCATTAGTATCTTTGCCTGAATTAGAAACCTGGATTGAAACGTGGTCTTTCTCTGAAACTATCCATTCTCGTTCTTACACGCACATCATCCGTAATATTGTGAACAATCCAAGTGTTGTATTTGATGATATCGTCGAAAACGAGCACATTGTAAAGCGTGCGAAAGACATTGCACATTACTACGATGAATTGATCCGTTTAACAAATGATTACCACCGCTATGGTGAAGGTACACACACACTTAATGGTGAGACGGTTAAAGTTAGCTTGTACGATCTGAAAAAACAATTGTACCTATGCTTAATGTCTGTCAATGCATTAGAGGCCATTCGTTTTTATGTCAGCTTTGCGTGTTCATTTGCGTTTGCTGAGCGTGAGCTGATGGAAGGTAATGCTAAGATCATCAAATTGATTGCTCGTGATGAAGCTCTTCATCTGACTGGTACACAGCACATGCTGAATATCTTACGAAATGGTCAAGATGATTTCAGCTTTATGCAAATTGCTGAAGAATGTAAACAAGAGTGTTTTGATCTATTCAAACAAGCGGCAGAACAAGAAAAAGAATGGGCAGAATACCTATTTAAAGATGGTTCAATGATTGGCTTAAATAAAGATATTCTTTGTCAATATGTTGAGTACATTACGAACATTCGCATGCAAGCAGTTGGTTTAGATATGGCTTATCCTAATGCGACTAGCAATCCAATCCCTTGGATCAATGCTTGGTTATCTTCAGATAACGTACAAGTTGCCCCACAAGAAGCTGAAATCAGTTCTTATCTAGTTGGCCAAATCGATAATGAAGTCGATTCGGGTGACTTCGGTGATTTTGAACTGTAATAGGCACTAATTACTTATGAAAAAAATGCAAATCAACCATAACCGTCAAATATTGATTAACCCATCCGATACTTTATTAGAAGCGATGGAGCAAGCCAATTTAGCACCTGAGTTTCAATGCCGTGATGGGCATTGTGGCGCTTGCAAGTGTGAGTTGGTTTCTGGTGATGTCGAATATGTTGGATTTGCATTGGCATTTACTCATCCAAAAGAAATTTTACCTTGTATCTGCAAGGCTAAATCAGATGTAGTTTTAGAGCATGTTCGTTACCAATCAGTAAAACAACGCGCCTAATATGACTGCCTAAAAGATTAGATGTGAATTCTGCATTTTGATATCACTTACGTATATTAATAACAAAAAGGCTAAGTCTTAATATGAAGACTTAGCCTTTTTTCGTTTTGTACCTTACTTTACATGCTTTCACATAAGCCAATCAACTCATGAAATGAGCATCTATTTCAATACACGCGAATGAATTTAGAAATCGTAGCTGATACTTACAGTGGTGTAGATCTCATCGTTACTTTTATCCGAAGCAACTTCGGTATTATAAATATATTGAGCATCTAAAACTAACGCCACATTACCGACTAACTTATTGCTTAAATTTGCACCAAAAGTATAGGTTGTATTAGATTCACCATAATCAACTTCGGCATCCCCACCAATGGAAAGACTATCGGTTAGTTTTGTTTTTCCGTTGATGAAAGCGTTAGCAATTAAATCTTCAGATACCTGATTAGGTGCATCAATATCATTCGTCTGTCGTTTACTGTAACGATAACCAGGACCACCACCAACATTCAATTCACTAGATTCAGTTTTAATTAACGCTCTTTCTATACCAGTGGTCATTGAATAGACCGCACGATAAGTTTCAAATTGGTCATGCTCATATTCATTATCAATAAAAGCTTTATATCGTTCAGCAATCTGATAAGAAACCTTATAACTTAATGAATATTTGTTGGTTCCATCATCTTCAGAATCAGAGGACTTTGTATAGTAGGTGCTAGCCTTAAAATCGTTTGTCCATTTTTCTTTCTCATACTTCAGCCAGCCACCTGAATTCAAGGATGTCGAACTGGTAGAAGCATTAGAATAAATAAAGCCTAGCTTAGCACCACCAGAAAGTTTTCCACTATCCGTTACAGAGGTTGATTCATCAGCAGCGTAAGTAGATGTGGTAATAAACAGAATAGGTAGTGCTGGTAAAAGTGTTGATAATTTCATAATACATCTCATTTAAAATCATCAGCGCACATTATGAAAAACACTCATTTCATTTGTCATGTAAATGTCATGAACAACTTAATCAGTAACCAAATGCTCAAATACCCAACAGAAAACGCTAAAAAATTCTGTGGGTATTGAGTATGTTAGAAAACTTCATTTAAAGAAGGGTTATGCCGTCCTCCTCTACTACACTTGCTGCATTCGATCGTTCGATAACTTTTAACAGAACAGACTGAATGGTTTCATCATCTCTAATTTCATTTTCACATTTAAAATTTTGTACCTGAACTTGCTCTCCTTCCGCCTCTAGATAGCTAATCGAGACCTCGGTGGCTAAATCCTTGTCTTGGCCAAAGTAAGTAATCGTGACAAGTGGGTAACCTTTAAACCCATTTTTTACTTTTTTGGCGATACGTTTCTTCGCTTTATCTACATTCATTGCTTTCTCTCAATAACGGATAACCGTTCAAAATGCCCAAATTCCACGAATGGAGATTCATCGTTAATATGACGACGCAACATATCTAATAGTACCGTAGTGATTAATACTTGCTGAGCTTTAATCGGATAAGTACGCTTAAAAGTCACATTTTGAACGTAATTTCCTAGTTTAGAGCTCAATGCTAAAGCAAAGCTTTCATCATCTAGTTTAAAATTGGCTAAAACAATATCGGATTGCGTATCCAAACGGTATTCATTGGCCAGCAATAACGCATCCGTCAATTCAGTTAATGGTTCAGCTTGATTATCAACAACACTTTGAATGAATGATTGCTGGGTTGATTCAGATTGATACATTTGGCGCGCTAATTCACCACCAGTCACTTGCTCTAATGCAGATAACTGCCATTGTTTATCCATCAACCCATCACCTAAGACTTCAATTAATGGCTGATTAATACCTAATACATTATCTTTCAATTGTTCTGTAATCGCAGTTAATACCGTTTCAATTTTTGAATCTGAATACGGACTAAATACTTTCACTTCAATAAAAGGCATGTACGAACGGTAACCTAAGCTAAAAGCCTCTGGTATATCTAACGAGCTTAATGTATCCGCAATTCCAGATTCACCTAGACCGAAGGTATAAATCTTATTGCATACTAATCTTTCAACATCAGGAAAGCGTGATTTTAAAGTCGGTAAGATTTCATCACGTACCATTTTTTTAAATTCAAACGGCACTCCTGGGGTAAACAAAACCAGTGCACCGTTTAATTCGATACTAAATCCACATGCTGTGCCAACTGGGTTATCGATAACTATAGCGCCCTGCGGAAGCATCGCTTGCTTTGCATTACTGTCAGCCATAGGACGGCCAATACGTGAAAAATACTCGGTGATGGTCGCCAACCACTCTTGGTTTAATTCAAGTGCAACTCCAGCTGCTTGAGCTGCCGCAAGAGAGCTTAAATCATCACTTGTAGGTCCTAAGCCTCCATTTACTATAACAACGTCACTACGCTGACTGAGTGCAATAATCTCGGTGGTTAATTCTTCAAGTTGATCGCCAACGGTACTTCGATAATCGAGAGCGAAACCTTGCTCAAAAAACAGTTCCGATAACCAAGACGCATTAGTATCAACAATGTCGCCATGTAATACCTCTTCCCCTGTACTCAGCATGGAAATTTTGACCATCTACTAACCCTCTTGATTTTTATATTGATAAAATGAATTATTCGGAACAAATAAATACGAAAACAATATAGAAACTTGAACATTGTTGAACGTTTTATTGATATTATCCAACACCTTGAACGCTAGCATAAGTTGTAATCAATGAATCACCCGAAAAATAAGGATATACCGAGTGAATAAATCTGCCATCGTTGCATTGATTACCAGCATCCCAAGTATTGCGTTTGCAAGCCCGACATCAGCCGATACGCCCCTGCAATACGGTTCATTTTCCTATTCCGTAAGCTGTGATATCAACATTGCCAATGAAACTTATTGCCAGCCACCAAAAGCCAATAAAGATTTTTCATTAAATCTCAATGCTAATGCAGCGACCAATAGTGACAACATACCACGTTACCTTACTACATCGGATGGTAGAGATTGGGATTACCTCTTAGAACAAACTTACACTATTTTAGGGCTCAGTGTCGCCACCGTCGGCCTAATGACATTATTACCAGAAAGTGTAACAAAATGGGACAGCGATCAACGCTCGTTAAGTGGATTAGGGGATAAGTGGAAAGAAAATGTGTCTGAAGGCCCGGTATGGGATGAGGATGCCCATTATCTTAATTATATTATGCACCCATATTTTGGTGGTGTGTATTACACCGCTGCCCGCCATTCAGGTTTTAATGAATTCGACTCATTCCTTTATTCATTTACCATGTCGACATTTTTCTGGGAATACGGTGTAGAAGCGTTTGCAGAAGTCCCATCTTGGCAAGATTTATTTATCACACCTTTTTTTGGCGCGATGGTGGGTGAAAGTATGTATAAAGCCGAGCATTATTTGACTACTGAAATGGATGGTGAAGTTTTTGGTTCAAGCATTTTAGGGAATATCAGTTTATTTTTCTTAAACCCTGTAGGGCATATTCACCATTGGGTCACAGATTCATGGGGCGCAGATGCAGACGCCAGCTTTAATACTACACCTTGGTTTGGCAATCAAGATGCGGCGAATTTTGCTATAGATTCTGGTGCGCCGTTTGATTCACAATTTGTCTCCTTAAATTTTTCAGTCCGTTTTTAAGTAAAGTGAATTAAAAATACAAATAAATTGGAAACGAATACAGTAATTTTAAGATTTCAATGATGCTTTTTCCCATTTGGTGGATACACTTATAAGTATTGAAACTGGTTAAATAATGGTAATGGGAGAATATGATGTCTGAATCCACCTTATTTATCGTTAACTTTTCGGGTGAAGCCCAGCCTACATCGTTGAAACGACTAGCTTTAATGAGTCACCAAAGCCATGCTCGTTGGGTCGTGAGTAAGATTAACTATTTAGATCAACAAGTGGCTGGCCTCATCAAAATTGAATGCCCCACCGATCAAGTAAACGCCATTCAGCAAGCGTTTTTATCCGAACCAAGCCTTACTGTTCATTTCGCGCCTGCTACGCCTATAAAACATCCTGAAGAAGAAGTCTATGAGCTAAGGTTTGATACTGATGAACGCTCTGGTATTGTCAGCGAAATCACCCATACTCTTGAAAAAGAACGAGCACAAATTCTAAGCATTCATAGTCATCGCGTATTTCTAGCGGGCGAAACCGGAATTCAAGAAGGCATGTTTACCTCTCGGTTAAGTATTCAAATCCCTTCTGAAACCAACATCCAAGATATTATCTCTGAATTACAAGCTATTAGTGCTGGCACACGAGTCATTAACGAAACACTCTAAGGCTGGAAATAAAAAGGTAAGGCTTCACAAACAAGCCTCACCTTATCAATAAGCTTTCTAAAATTACAAACCTAAAGCACTAAGATCAAAAGTAAGATCGCCATTTTCTGATATGTTAAAGGACACTTTATTTTTATCTGTGCCAGTCAGATCGGTATCGGTACAACCACTGAATACAAACCAATCATATTGATAAGATAAAGTGTACTGATTCCCTGCGATATGGCTAACTTCAAGTAGAGTAATACCATTATCATTTAGTGCTCTTGGATCGATATAATCCAAGTTAGGAATGAGCTTGTGTTGAAATTCTTTTGGTTGCTCCTCTAAAAAAACCAGTAATAACTGCGCTGATTTAGCACCATGTTGAGCAATAACATTTGACGATTTAACGAGCATAGCGAGCACTCCTTCATTTCATAACAAACAACGTATTTTGTTAGCTCCTTTACTCTATGCCCTTCATTTCTCTTTGAAAAGAAAAAATGCCACCATGATTCAACATGACGGCATTTTCTGACAATTCACAAGCGAAAGTGATATTCCTTATCAAACTTTCAACCACTGTTCCCAAATGACTTCGAATTAGCTAACCGACCACTGCGACAAAGTCCGCTTAAAGTCTTGATAGTCAAATTCATTGAGTTTTTGGATCTCACCATTGCTGCGTTGGCAATACACACTCGGCATTTTTAAACCATTAAACCAGTTTAGTTTTACCATGGTATAGCCGGCACTATCTAATATGTGTAAACGCTGACCTATTTTTAATGGCTCGTCAAAGCGAGCAATACAGAACTGATCCCCAGCAAGACAAGAACAAGAACCAATGACATATTCGTGGTCACCACTTTCAGAAGCCTCACCAATCGAAGCTGGTTCATTATAAATCAAAGTATCTAGGCGATGAGCTTCAGTCGCAGAATCCACAATGGCCGTTTTCATACCATTTTCAACAATATCCACCACGGTAACCACTAAATCGGCTGTTTTGGTAATGATCGCCTCACCTGGCTCCAAGTAAACCTGTACGCCATGTTTTTCACTAAAATGCTTTAATGCTTGAGCCAACTTTTCTACTTCATAACCCGGCCAAGTAAAGAATACACCGCCACCAAGGCTCACCCAGTCAAGCTTATCTAAATAGGCACCGAAACGTTGTGAAATACTGGTGAGCAGGTCAATGAAATCATCCGCCGATTTGTTCTCACAGTTCATGTGGAACATCACGCCATCAAGCTCATCAAAGAGCTCACTGGTTAACTGCCCTTCTTGCACACCTAAGCGAGAAAATTGACGCGCGGGATCGGCTAAATCTTGCCCAGCTCGGCTCACGCCCGGATTTAAACGAATACCAATAGATGCCTTGCCTTCCACAAGGTGACGATGTGCGTTAAGTTGACTTAATGAGTTGAAGATCATCTTGTCACACATGCCAACCACCGCTTTTACATCTTCTTCGCTGTAGCCGACACTGTAAGCGTGTGTCTCTTTTCCAAAGGTTTCGTAGCCTAACTTAACTTCGTAAGGGCCACTACTTGTCGTGCCATCAAGATAAGGTTTAATGATGTCGAACACACCCCAAGTAGAAAAACACTTGAGTGCTAACACTAATTTCACACCACTTAATTCTTTAAGTTTTTTTGCAATTTCAAGATTATGGATAAGCTTAGACTCGTCAATCATGAAATAAGGGGTTTGGAGATTGTTTGGCATCGTTGAGAACCAGTTTCTAGGTGCTAGTTCCTCGTTTCAAGGAAAGCACTGACTTAAACAATTAAATAGGCAGTAATAACAACTATTACTGCCTAAATCTTTAAAGGGGTAGCTCAGGGACTAGACCCTCGTTTTTTACTTTAAGATATTAATCTTCGGTTGACCCGGCGCTAGTTCTTGAACATGCCAATCTAGACCAATACTTGGCATGGTTTCTAGGAAACCATCAGGATCCAATTGTTCCATGTTGAAGACACCGGCTTCGTTCCAGCTACCTTTAAAGTACTGAAGCGCAGCGGTAATGGCAGGAACACCCGTAGTATAAGCAATCGCTTGGTGCTCAACATCTTGGTAAGCCACTTCGTGATCCGCGTTGTTATAAATAAACACACTGCGTGCTTTGCCGTCTTTGATGCCTTGAACCCAAGTACCAATACAGGTTTTACCTGTGTAACCCGGAGCAAGAGACGTTGGATCGGGCAATAACGCTTTCAATACTTTTAACGGCTCAACCACAGTGCCATCTTGCAGCGTGATTGGATCTGGGCTTAGTAGACCAATGTCTTTCATACAATTGAAGTAATTCAAGTAGGTATCACCAAAACCCATCCAGAATTCAATGCGCTTGGCCGGAATGAATTCTTGCATTGAACGAACTTCATCGTGCGCCATTGAATACACTTTAAATTCACCACAATTAGGGAAATCAAATTCAAGCATACGCGTATGACATGGAACTTGTTTCCAACTGCCCTCTTCCCAATAGAAAGAATCACCCTGGATTTCAAGCATATTGGTTTCTGGGTCAAAGTTAGTGGCAAACTTTTTACCGTGATCGCCCGCGTTCACATCCATGACATCAATGGTATCGATCTCATCAAATAAGTGTTTCACTGCATAAGCGGCAAAGACACTCACGACACCCGGATCAAAACCTGCGCCTAAAATGCCGGTAATACCTGCTTGTGCAAATTTTTCACGGAATGCCCATTGTGGATCGTATGCTTCTGGTACTTGTTGTCCTTCGCTACATAAATCAACCGCAACGGATGTATCAAGATAAGACACTTTGGCTTGGTAACACGCTTCCATAATGGTGACGTTAACCCAAGGAGGACCGGCATTAATAACCAAGTCAGGTTTCACTTCGTTAATTAATGCGACTAAAGAGGCAACATCGTCAGCATCTACAAATCGAGCTTCTAATTTTTTAGAGGGATCTTTTAAGTTGTTCTTTCCCTTAATTGACTCAATAATTTTCTCGCACTTGCCTATCGTACGAGAGGCTAAAGTAATATCACCAAGAACATCATTATTTTGAGCCGCTTTATGAGCGACAACCCAACCAACTCCACCAGCACCAATTTGTAAAATAGACATCTTTTATGCACCTTCCTTCTTAATGTTTAAACTTCACTATTGCAAATCTAAATAGTGAAAATATGTATTTCATTGGATATCAATCCTGAATAATTCAAAGTTAATATCTAAATAAAAATTTACGCCTTACCATCATTCAATAGTAAGGCGTAATTATGATTAACGTAATGAACCTTCGCTGGTTAACACTTGAGCTAATTCATTAATCTCATTGAGCAGTTTTTCAAAATCAGACAGTTTAAGACACGGATTCAAAATCGTAAATTTCAATGCCGCTTTACCATCCACCGTAGTTTCACCTAATACGGCAATACCACGAATTAACGCTTCAATGCGGATCTTACGGTTAAGATCATCTTGCGCTTCTACAGACAAATTTGCATTACTATAACGCATCAATACGGTAGATAATGCTGGCGGTGCCAGTAGTTCAAATGCGGCATTGTTTGCCACTAATTGAGCGACCTGTTGAGTCTGTTCAATTAAGTGATCGTACATATCACCAAGCGCTTGAGTACCAACACTTTGCATGGTCATGAATACTTTGAGTGCATCAAAACGACGTGTAGTTGCCATTGACTTATCAACCAAGTTTGGCAATTCATCGGTTTCACGATTCAAGTAATCCGCATGATGCAATAAGTACTTAAAGTTCGCTTTGTCTTTTAGCAATACGGCGCCGCAGCTGATTGGTTGATAGAACAACTTATGGAAATCGACACTAATTGACGAGGCACGTTCAATACCGGCTAAACGGTCTTTATGACTGCTTAAGATCAAAGCGCCACCATAGGCACCATCCACATGAAGCCATAGATCATGTTGCTCGGCTAAATCAGCTAATGCGTTTAAATCATCAATCGCACCGTGATCGGTTGTGCCCGCAGTCCCTACCATGGCAAATGGAATTAAACCACTTGCTTTTAACTCACTTAAGGTAGAGGCCATAGCATTGGTATCAATGGTGCCATCAATATGCGTATCAACACACACGACGGCCGCTTCACCCAATCCCATTAACGAAGCCGTTTTTTGTACGGTAAAATGTGATTTTTTAGAACACACAATACGCAATTTGTCGGCGTATTCAGGCAAACCTAACTTTTGAATCGAATGCTGGCTTAACTTATCGGCAATCCAGTCACGAGCAAGTAATAGCCCCATTTGGTTACTTTGCGTTCCACCACTGGTGAACACACCATCGGCTTTATCGCCTAATTCATATTTCGCACATAACCAATCCGATACTCGCTGCTCAACATAGGTCGCAGCAGACGCTTGATCCCATGAATCCATCGATTGATTTAATGACGCAATCATCGCTTCCGCCGCAATCGCTGGAACTAATGGCGGTGTATGCAAATGAGCAATGCAATTTGGGTGCTGAACAAAAATAGAGTTCTTCGCCACCAAGTTGGTGGTGCTGTTGATCACTTGCTGTAAATCACTGTTGCTTGAATCTAAATTCACCGCTTCAATTTGCGCTTTCAGCAATTGCGGGTCAATACCTGAATAAGGCTTATCCACGGCTTCAAATACTGCTTTCATTGCTTGAGTGGTTTGATTCATCGCTTGCTCAAAGCTATCAGCACCTTTAGCACCTGTTTGAATAAAGTGCTGTTGCCAATCTTGATGTTCAAATTCTTGTTGTGACGGCTGAGGATTTTCAGGATCAATACCACCACCAGCAGCAATAATCGCCGCTTTCAATGTTTTCAATGCAAAATCAATTTGTTCAAAGCTAATGATGATCGGTGGCAAGAAACGCAATACCGAACCATCACGCCCACCCTTTTCAATCATCAAGCCACGCTCAAGTGCTGCGCGTTGAATTTTTAAGGTCAGATCCGATGCTGGAATGCGTTCACCAAACTTGTTTAGCTCACCGTTCGGGTTGACCACTTCTGCGCCTAGCATTAAACCTTTACCGCGCACTTCAGCAATACAACCGACTTCACGTTGAATTTGCTCTAAGCCTTCACGCAAATATTGACCGGCAGATTTTGCATGCTCAACTAAGTTATCACGTTGAATAATTTCTAACGCCTTTGCACCAGAAACCATTGCAAGCTGATTACCACGGAATGTTCCAGTGTGTTCGCCCGGATTCCATGTATCGATCGATTTATTGAAGACTAAAATCGACATCGGTAAACCACCACCAATCGCCTTTGATAAACAAAGAATATCCGGTGAAATACCCGATTCTTCAAATGCAAAGTTATGACCTGTTTTACCTACGCCACATTGGATTTCATCAAAAATCAATAAAATGCCGTGCTCTTGAGTAATACGGCGCAGCTCACGTAGCCAAAAAGCAGGCGCTGGGATCACACCACCTTCGCCTTGAACTGGTTCAACAATGATAGCCGCTGGCTTTTGAATACCACTTTCATCATCATTTAACATACGTTCAATATAACGAATGCTTTGCTTCGCGCCTTCATCTCCACCCAGACCAAATGGGCAGCGTAGGCTGTATGGGAAAGGCATAAAGTGAACATCAGACATTAAACCAGTACGACGCGCTTTCGTGCCAAGGTTCCCCATCATGCCCATCGTACCGTTAGTCATTCCATGATAAGCACCACGAAATGCCACCATAGTATTGCGACCTGTGGTTTGTTTCGCCAGTTTGATGGCAGCTTCTACTGCATCTGCGCCAGAAGGACCGCAGAATTGGATCACGGAATTTTCAGCAAAATCTTGAGGTAAAAAGGCTTTCACTTGTTTAATAAAACGATCTTTCGATGGTGTTGTAATATCAAGTGTTTGGTAAGGCAGTCCTGAATCAAGCTGTTCTTTTAACGCTTGGTTAATTTCAGGGTGGTTATAGCCAAGTACTAAGGTACCTGCTCCCGCCAAACAATCTAAAAACAGTTGGCCACGTGTATCTTCAACTAAAGCACCATAAGCACGTTTAATCGCAATCGGTAAACGACGTGGATACGAACGAACCGCTGATTCATGTTGTTCTTGATCAAGCAAAACCTGATCGAGTTCAAGATCATACACACCATCGATATAAGGAATATTGGTGGTAAACGGTGTGTGAGCATTATTAAGCTCAAAATCAAAAGCTGTGGTCATTTAAGAGAACCCTTCAAACGGTATATACAAGCAAATATTGGCTGGATTAATAGCCAAACCACTTCAACTTATTCATGTAATTTTATGGTATAGGTTGAAGATACTAAAAGCAGCCCTTGCCACTTGAATGAGATCATCAAGTACAATAAGGGCATGAAATGCAAAAGCAATTCGATGAATTAGTAGTTTGAACTCAAGGTTCGGTTATATTTGAAGTACGACGATTTAACGGAGCACAACTGTAGCAAGTTAGGCTCGTAATATTGGCCCATTCCATCGTACGCAAAAATGCCACGATTGAGCGGTTTAGATGTGTAAAGCTGATTTTTAAAATCTGGGTTAATGTATTCAATGTTGGGCTTCCTATAACAATACGTTTGTCTTTTACGTATCGGTTCCCGTCTACTGATAACATGATGTTAGCAGTACCTACTCATACGTAATGGCACAATCAGCTTGAATGTCCTTACGCGTATCCCCCTAAGGTAAAACTTTGAACCTTGAGATTGTTGCGGAAAATAGCACAAAAATTATTTATAACGCAATCAATTTTAATAGGGTAAATTAAAATAATTATTACCCTATTAATTGACCTTATCTAACATTCTGTTTATTAATGAATTTGAAGATGTCATTCAGTTTGGATATGCATCAATCAAATCGGTTGATACATTGCTTGTATCTCTTTTGAATAAGTCGCGTAAATATTTTTTCTACGCAATTTTAGCGTCGGTGTGATCAAACCTTCTTCAATAGAAAAAGCATTCGGTAATAGCGTGAATTTTTTGATCTTCTCAAAACTGGCAAGCTCTTTTTGCATGATTTTTAATCGCTGTTCAAAGTGCTCGATCACATAACTATTACGTAGAAGCTCCAAAGGAGACTCATAACGAATACCCTTTTCTTTTGCCCAAGCATCTAACGACTCAAAAGTAGGTACAATGAGCGCGGTTACATAGCTTTTTGCATCGGCTATAATTGCCACTTGTTCAATGAATGGGCAGCAACCTACCTTGCCTTCAACGCGCTGTGGGGCAATATACTTTCCATTAGAGGTTTTCATTAACTCTTTAATGCGGTCGGTAATATAAAGGTTACCTTCCTCATCAAATTCACCGGCATCACCCGTTTTTAGCCAACCATTTTCAAAATTTGATACGGTTTCTTCTGGGCGATTATAATAACCACGCATCACCGTTTCACCACGGATAAGTATTTCATTATCTGTACCAAGCTTTATTTCCATACCTGATAATGGTTTGCCATTTGAGCCTGTCACTCTATTTCCAATAGTATTACAGGTTACGGTTGCGGTGGTTTCTGTCATACCATAGCCACATAACACAGGCACATTAATCGCATGAAAAAAAGCAGCCACATTGGCATCTAAAGCTGCACCGCCACAAGGCATAAATTTTAATTTCCCACCAAGTGCATTTCTCAGTTTTTCAAACACTAATTTATCGGCAAGATTATGCTGCCAAGTTAAAAATGGAGTACCTTTCGCACGCCCTTGAGTCACATCAAATTGACGAGAGCCAACCTTCAATGCCCAAGCAAAAATGCCTTGTTTAACTTTACTGCCTTTTGAAACTTGATCTTGAATGGCGCTGTACACTTTCTCTAAGAAACGCGGTACAACACATAGTGTATTTGGTCGTGTTGCGACAATCGCTTGTTTAATACGGTTCGTATCTTGCAAATAGACGTTTTTACCACCACGACTTAAAACATAGAAAGTCCAACTGCGTTCAAAAACATGACTTAGCGGTAAAAAAGCGAGTGACGTATCCTGATCGGTAAAATCTAAAATCTCATCATGTTGCGAAATGGTCGATGCAAAATTTCGATAATCTAACATGACACCTTTTGGATCTCCTGTAGTACCCGAGGTATAGATCAAGGTAACAAGATCGCTTAAATTAGCTTCAACCAAGCGTTGTTCAAATTGCTCGTTCGTCTCATTTTCAATTAAGAAATCATCTTCAAGCAAAGAATATAAATGAAAATGCTGCTTGGTATAGTCTAGGTCTACCGAATCATCAAATACCACAATGGTTTCAATCATCGGCACTAAAGCTTGTAATCTACACGCCATTTCATATTGCTGTTCATCATTAACGAACAGTACCTTTACATCCGAATCCTCAAGAATAAACTGAGCTTGCTCTAATGTATTGGTTGGATAAAGTGGAACGACAACACTACGTGCTTTTAATATGGCGAGATCAACACATGTCCATTGAGGGCAATTCTGAGATAGGATGGCGCATTTATCTTGAACATCTACACCTAACTGGATAAGCACGCTTGCGAGCTTGTTGGTGTGCTTATTCAATTGTTCCCATGAAACTTGATCCCATGGTGCTTTAGTTTCAAACCCTTCTAACGCAATCGCGTCACCTTTTAGTGAACTTTGCTGTTGTATTAACCGAATAAGATGAAAAGCTTCAAGAGACATAGATTTTACCCATTTGAGAGTACACGTATTTGAGAGTACAGGTGTTACGTTTTAACCGGATATTACCTTAATTTCATAAAAAAGCGAAACACTTGTAAGCTTAACTAAACGATCAAATTGAAAGTAAATATGTAGAATTCAGTCATACATAAATTAAAGCATGGAAACATAAAGAGTAAATTAAAAAACAAATAAAAAAGCCAGTAGAGGTCCCTACTGGCTTTCATCATAAGTTCATTAATTCGTTTTTAATATTACTTACCAGTGTAAGTGTCGTGAGATTTTTCTAATTCGTAGAAAGTTGCTTGTACGTAATCGTCTAAATCACCAGAGATATTTTGGTTGTATACACCTGCTTTGAAGTACATGTATTTACCACCAACATCGTAACCACTTTCACTCATGTCAACCACTTGCTTCGCACCAAGCTTACCATCACGTGTAACACTGACGGTCATCGTGTTGCCTTTTACTTCAATACGATAGCTGAATTTCTCACCAAGCCCGATACCTTCATCGCCAATTTCACCTGTCATACCACCAATCAAATTGTAGTAAGTATCGGTACCTTGTAGTGTGTTTTCGTGTGCAAAGTAAACCGTTCCTTTCTCATGGTTAGGCAGTTTACGGTAGTACAAACGAATTGGTTCATCATCTTGATCGTGAATTTGACCGATAATAAAGCGTCCAACTTCACCTGGCTCACCTGTAGTAGTCGTGTGATCAATTTTTAATGTCGCTTCTAATACGCCATCGACACCACCCGCTGCTTTTTGATCCGCGACTGGCGCAGAGCTAAATACCCAGTTGTTTTTATTTACACCTTTAGTTGAAATTGAACCGTCACCCGCGCGTAACATTTCTCGTAATTCTGTACGTGCATATTTTGTATTTGCTGACGTACGAGTACCTTTTACAAAAGTCTTGAATACCAAGCCACCATCAGCGGCTGTATAAAATACATCAGGGTGCTCATAACCATTAGCTAAATCCCATTCTGAAACATCATCAGGGCGACCATTATTATCGTGATCAAATGGTTGCGATAAATACCATGTTGTTAAATCAAAGTTCTGACCTGGTTTATTTCCAGCTTTTGGCGCTGCTGGCAAAGTCGGAGTTGGTAGTGCTGACGAAGTGTCACATTTAACGGTGGTTAAACAAGGATAGACAGCTGGCGCACCAAAATTACCTTTACGTAAATCTTTACGGGCATTTTTCTGGGCTTTTTCTTCTGCTTTCATTTGAGCGATTGTTGTTTGCTCTGCGGCAATAACATCAGGAGTGATAATTTGATTACTTGGACAAGCATTAATTCCACAATTTAATGGTGCTAATTCTGTCACACTATTCCAATCGTTTGATGAATTACCATGACCTACATATTTGATATAACGCGCAGTTACTGGGGCAAATTCAAAACGCTCATACCCAATAACGCCACCTGAGCTTTCTTGATTTTGAAGCACTGGCGTCCAAGTTTTGCCATCGGTGCTGACTAAAAGATCAAATTTAGTTTTACGCTCATTACCTTTGCTAAACGCTGCACGAATAGCATTAAATTCATGTGCTGAACCGTAATCAAGTACCGCCCATTGCCCATCACCACTTGCAGACCAACGAGTTTTAATATCATTATCAAAAAGTCTATCAGGGCCGTTACCATCGTGCCCGCTCGCTTCAACCGCTACTGGTGTTAATACTGGCTCAGCATCTGCGCCAAGTTGATTACTCAGATTGTTTGTATCACTTCCATTACTTGAACAACCTGCTGCTAGGATTATCGAAGAGGCTAACAGGGTCTTAAGATAGATATGTTTCATTTTTATATCACCTATATGCGATTAAATTACAAAAACCAAGACAGTGATTTCAATCTCTTGATTTACTCCATTAATTTAATATATATACTTTCATATTCTTATAATACAAATAAGAGAATTGTAGTAAAAACTAGACAATGATCAGGAAATTAGAATCAATCTTCATAGATTATTTGGGTAAGATCTTACTTTTGAATAAAAGTAAAAATGATGAATTTACTATTTTATTAATTGGAATGACACACGAGGTTCCCGATCATC
>NZ_AJYK02000011.1 GCF_000286955.2 Vibrio rumoiensis 1S-45 | reverse complement strand
ATCTGTCATTCGAAGGACTAATTGCTTATTATTTAAAAACTCCCTTTGTGAATATAAAAGTGATTCGCTTAACATATCAGCGACTCTTCTTTCAGAGTTATATGTTCGCATCATCGTATAAGTTGCAAAATCCACATCTGAAATCATTCTATCTTTTTGATATAGAGCAAACATTAAATCGCTAGAACGCTTATATTGCTTCAAATATGAATAAGCATAAGCGAGAGATCGAGTATGGCTTGACGATAACTTATTACCTTCTAATAAACTAACTATCTTTGTCCATTGACGCATATTTGAATAATATGAGATTAAAATATCACGGCGTTTATTTTCATATAAAGGGCTTGGGAACACCGCATTCTCTAATTCAGAGTAAGATTGTAACTGCTCAGCAAGAGTCATCCATGTATAAGGCGTATTATAAGGTGAACAATCATAAAACTTTGTTATAGCAGCATCTTTATTTTCAGATAAAAATAAATTACGGCTATTCTTCAGACAACGATCAATACGAGGTCCTTCATCCTCAAATTGATTCAATTCACTCAAACTCAAAGAATTTAAATAGTTTCTCTGACGAGCCATATCATCTGTCAGCATACCGGATGCATAAAGTCTATTTAGTTCATTCTTAGCTATAACCAATTGGTTATCATCTAATAAATGAGCAACATATACTGCATATATCCACTGCTTACTTTTTTGGGATGATACCTCATCAATCATTGCAAACGCTTTTTTATCTTCGTCCAATTCAAAATAAATTAAAGCAAGATATTCAAAATCTCTTTCATTCATTTTTTTATTAAATTTCATACTGTCAAAAATAGCTAACGCATCAGAATATTTATGGATATCGACTAATGCATAAGCCTCATACCGTTTAGATTGTATATTCTTATATTTTAAAGACTGAGATAAACTCCAATTCAAAGCAACTTGCCGACTTTTTACATTTTCAATTTGATATAAGTGATTCGTATACCATATTGAAGCTTGTTCAACAGTTAAATCTTCTATTAATTTATCCACTTCTCTCCGCGTATACAACTCCCCAGATTGAGATTCATTAATTCGAAGCTCAAACAAAAGTTCTCCTTTTTCAGGTTGAGGAAGTTTCTTAATTAGACTAATCAAGTCTAAATCAGATTTACCAGCTAAAATACTCAACGAATAAGCATATTTAATGAATGGGATATGATTTGGTACAATCACTAATGCATGTTCGACTTCATTTAAGGCATCAAAATATCGCCCAGCGTTCTCTTCCTTAAATGCCTTATCAATATATGGATAGGTGCGAAAATGCTGTGATTCTGTCATTCCTGAATATATATTCTCGGTCGAGGCTGACACAAACAAACTTATATATGAAAGCATTATTATCGATAAATATTTAGATAAGGTTTTCATAGTACTCCTTACTAAAATCTTCGATTAAATTATATATACTCTTTTGTTGCTCTACTTGTAAATTTAATGCACGAGTGCATTGTTCTTCCGTTATATATTTTCGTTCAACTAAAAATCGACCTAAACTAGTATCTAACTCACTTTCAAAAGCTAAAATAGCTTGATTCAGTACTGATGGCTCAATTAAACGTTCAGAGAGTAAGCTACGCCCTAACTGGCTTTGAGATGAATAATAAATATCTAAAATCCATTGTTTTTGTTCCTCTTTAATTTTCCCTGTCACAATCGCACATTCTAATAAATCCATAGGGTTCTCTAAGTCTAAGTTTAGATACCAATAACGTATACCCACTGTAACAGTACCATTAGTCGTAATAATACACTGTACAGGCATACCCAATCGACGCTTAATAGCAGCAAGTCCAACAGGGCTTAGAACTGATTCTTTTCCTAAGATTAAGGTGTGACCTTCCATTCTAAGAGGGATAACCGTATATTTTAATGCTATTTTTTTAGGGAACCATTCAAATAATGAAGGATCGAGTGAATAAGGGTCACATGCTTCATACCCAGACTCACCTTGTATGGCAATTGCTCTACTTAATGCATCATTTGAAACTAATTTATTACCAACCAAATAACATCCAAGAAGTTGATTTGATGGACAATTTATCAATGCCTTCTCTAATTCTTCCTTTGAAAGATACCCTTCATCAATCAAGATTTTACCAATTGGAATTGTTCTTGACTCTGTTGATATCGAAGGAAAGTCGTGGGTAGTTTTATCCCATGCAACTCTGCGAGGATCTCCTTGCTCAATTACTTGTTTAATTGCTCGTATATTTGCAGAGAAATTAATAATAGTTCCCCAAACCAAACGAAACAAAGAAAGAACACCTTCCCAGTAACCATAATATTGACTAACAAAATAAAAACGCTGGAATAGACGATTACATAATAAGACAGTATTAATAATCAATAAAATCCTAGTCACCTTATCATCAGAGATAATAGATATGAATTGATAGCTATTATCAAAATATGCATACACAGATAAACAAAGCATCTGAAATAAGAGTAACGTGGAAATAAACCCAATGGTGTTATTGATAAAACCACGCCTATCGCGCCATAAGAAATAATTAACCTTCCAATCTTTTGTCCATTTGTGGTTTTTAAAACCTTGAAAAACAATGCCAATAATCCAACGGCTTTTTTGCCTTACAGCTGTTGTATAAGTAGTAGGGAAATACTCACGAACACATACGACACTGCCTTCTTTCATTGAAACACCAAAAGCATTTTCTTTTAAAGTCAATTGATCTTTATCTACTACAGGAAAACGAACAAATATTTCGTTCATTCCCCACTGCTTCAAACGAAAACCGATATCATAATCTTCAGTTAAAGATTGGATATCAAAGGGTAAACCATCACCTTCTACTAATAGTCTTAAAATGGCTTTACGGCTAAAGCATGTCCCTACACCAGCACTCGGTACTTGACCAGAAATAGCTTCACGCACAACTACATCTTTACCGTGTAGCTCTGCAAACTCATCCGCATAATGTCCAGACGTCATCTGATACCATTTACGAGTATATGGGTAAACAGGTAATTGAATGAGATCTTTACTTGGTAGCAAATAATTAAATAATCTCAATTCCATCGGTGATAAGACATCTTCTGAATCATGTAAAATGAAACCTGAAAACTCAATTTTTGCTTTATTTTCAAACTAAATAATAGAAGTAATAATATTATTTAAGCAATCAGCTTTACTTGTTGGCCCAGGTCGGGCGCAAACAACTTTATGAACATTTGGAAATTTAGCACAAACTTTATCGACATCTTTTTGTGTTTCAGGATCATTAGGGTAAGTACCGACAAATATTTGGTAATTTTCATAATCGAGCTTGGAAGCAGCTAACTCTGCCATTTTATCGATAACACCATGCTCTTGCCATGCAGGAACCATAATGGCAAGTGGTTGTTCATGCTTATTATATAATTCGTCTGCCTGTTTTCTTGAATAATGACGATAAATAAAAGCTTTACGCCAGAAAAGACGAATCCAATAATATATATCAACAAATAAATCATCTATTCCACAGATACACAGAATCACCATTACAAAGATTAAAATAAATTTCAAACTGTATAAATAGCTTAAGAAA
>NZ_AJYK02000010.1 GCF_000286955.2 Vibrio rumoiensis 1S-45 | reverse complement strand
CTTCGTGGGAGTCATTATGTCTATGTGATAAGGAGGTCACATTGAATATTGAATACAAAGTTAACCAACAGATCTCAGCTGACGAGTTTATTGGTTTGCTTAAGCGCTCGACGTTGGGAGAGCGTAGACCAATAGAAAATATCGAATGTATCAACGGTATGTTGGACAATAGTAATCTCATAATCACTGCTTGGGATGGTCCTAAACTGGTTGGTATTTCTCGCTCTATTACGGATTTCCATTATTGTTGTTATCTGTCCGACCTAGCGGTTGATGAATCGTACCAAAGGTCGGGAATAGGCAAGCATTTACAAGTTCAAACTCAAGCTCAAATTGAGCCTACATGTAAACTGTTTTTAATCGCCGCACCGGCAGCCAATGACTATTATGGACAAATTGGCTACACCAAAAACGAGCGTTGTTGGGTGTTGGAGCGTGGTAGTGAAATTATCACATAACAAAGCATTTAAGAGTGATTCCCAACGCTTGGCATTTTTCATTCCATCGTTGGGTTTCGTGTTTACGGTGGTATGGTTTAGTTTGGTGGTAGCGTTGCTCACACCTTAATGCGGCGTTGGTATGACTCCCACTG
>NZ_AJYK02000009.1 GCF_000286955.2 Vibrio rumoiensis 1S-45 | reverse complement strand
ATAACAAATAAGGATAGGTGTCGCTCAGCTGAAATTTCTACTGGGAGAAGCCGCCCCTAGAATAGGCTCTGCTGAGCGCAAACATACCGCCTTCAAAGCAAACTTCAACAAGTCCAGTTAGCGTTAAAGTTAGCAACTGGTGACAACAATATGACGATATCTCAGTTCTGTACTGAATATGATTTAACCAAGAAAGATGGCAATACAGCATGGCATGAAACACTGGTTCAACTGAGTAAGAAAAAGTCATAACATCTATATCTCACTGCATTTTTCATAAAAACCAAAGTGTTAGCAACTATTCAAACTCATCAACCCAGAAACGAGAAACGAGTTATCCGAGATCTCTCACACCAATAAAACTCACGTGAAAGCTCATCGCTGTAACAATTAGCTCGTTACATTCAATTCTCGCTTTCACCATCACATTAAATCTTCAAAATACTTTTAAAAATAGATGGTTGAAGTATTTTATGGTGATAAATTAATTAGCGGTAATCATGTATTAAAAGCATCCGGTTTTATACGTGTTTATTGCTAATATACGGTTAAATGCCAAGGATAGTATGGTGCATATAAACGAAATACATTGGCACGATTTAGAAGTTTAATCAGCCATAGAAGTTCCGACCAAAGTTTAACCTGCTATTTTATTATGCTTAATGTAGCGTTAGTTGCCAACTCTATATCAAATAAGGAAAATTCTATGTTCATCGGAGAAGCCTCAAAATTGTCTGGAGCGACACAAAGAGCTATCCGACTATATGAATCTGTGGGATTGTTGAAAGTATCAAGAGAAGGGAAATACCGCGTTTACACCGCAGAAAACATCGCACTTATTAAAATAATTAAAGAAGCACAAACACTAGGTATTAGTCTTTCTGAAATGGTAGTGTTGATTAGTAAACAGGAAGGGTTTGATTGGTATTTAGTACGTGATTTTCTAAATCAGAAATATAACATGATAGAGAATGAAATAAAGAATTTAGAAATTAAAAAAAATAGTATTACAGATTTTCAAGTTTCAATAGACACGTGTTTAAAACATCTTGACTCTAACCCATAGGTGAGAGTTTATACTGCATTTGTTGTTAATTAATGCAGAGTAAATTTATGAAAAAAATCCTAGTTATCAATGCTAATCCGAAGTCAATTAGTATGTGTAAATCTATCGCTGAACATTATTTTAATGAAGCTAGACTCAAGCATGATGTTAAAAAAATAGATATTTCAGCGATGGACTTTAAGCTAAATCTAAGTGAAGGTTATGATAAAGAACTTCCTTTAGAGCCTGATTTGTTAAGCTTTCAAAAAATGATTCAATGGTCTGAACATATTGTTATCGTTAGTCCTGTCTGGTGGGGAAGCATACCTGCAAAATTTAAAGGCGCTATTGATAGAACTTTTTTGCCTGGTTTTGCTTTTAAATACAATGGAGGGAAATCGGCGATAGAAAAGCTATTAACCGGGCGTACTTCTGAGTTAATTATTACGCTAGATACACCACCATTTTGGTACAAGTACTTTCAAGGAAACCTAATTTACAAGCAATTAAAAAGGGCTATTTTAGAATTTTCGGGCATTAGAAACAAATCTTCAACGTATTTTGGTCCTGTATTAAGCTCGAACAAGCACACAAGAGAAAAATGGTTTAAAAAAGTAGAAAGCCTAGCTAATAACATATAGTTGGCTTAAATAGACGATATATTTATATAGTGTCTATCTAAGAGGCCATTTTATTATTAATAATATTAAAGGAATATAATTTTGCCATTTATTACATTTGAATCCGGTCAATTATCACCAAAAGTTAAAGCAAAGCTAATCGAGAGGTTAACTGACGTTTCTGTTGAAGTGACTGGCATACCCAAAGAACTATTTTTAGTTTCAATTCGAGAACAGTCAGATGATAATATTGCTATCGGTGGTAAAACCGTAATGCAAATAAAACAAGAGTTCAATAAACCAATATAACAAATAAGGATAGGTGTC
>NZ_AJYK02000008.1 GCF_000286955.2 Vibrio rumoiensis 1S-45 | reverse complement strand
GATATTTTGTATATTTCCTGAAATTTAACACCCCTGATATTCGATAATTAATCAAGTTAGAAACACCAAATATACCTGTATTTTTTGAATGACTCTTTATTACTTCCGTGGCATCAAAATTTTCATCACAATATTTTTGTATGCATCTGATAAATTTAACCCAATCTTTAGCGAAAACATCGAATACATTATCATTCCAATAGCTTACTTTCTTTACATTAAGTGCAGTTCCAAACTCATTCAAATAATAAAGCTTACAATCCTGGCAAATACTCTTCAGAATAATTGATGTTTGTGGGAAATTTTTAAAATAATCAATATTTTTATGTTTTTTTATTATATCCTTGCTGTAAATACATGCTCCTGTTAATGTCAGGTGCCAAGCAAGATCTGAAAAAACTTTGTTTTTATCAGTTAGTAAACCTGTTTTTAAGGACAAGCCTCTATTTTCACTATTCGTTATAATGAAATCATAAGAATTGTTTCTAATTAATTTCAATATAGCTTCCACCGATCCAGGCTTAATAATCATTGAGTCACCCAGATACCAAATATATTTTTCATTAGGTAAACTAAGTGTCTTATAACAATTATCATCATGTCCTAAACTTGGGGTGTTACGGTAATAATAAATATAAGGATATGATTTTTTAAAATCTGAAATCATATCTCTTGTTTCATTATTTGAACTATCATCAGAAATGTACACAGGAATGTTAAACCTATTTAATTCCGGCATCATATTTAATAAATTTTCTGCCAATATATCACATCGATTATAAGTTGGTATTGCTAATGCTAAGTTATTATCACTCATTATTTTCTCTTATATAAGAAAGAAAATCTTTAATCCCCTGACCTATTTCTTTAGGTTCAAAATTGATATTTTTTTTAAGCTCTCTTATATCTAAAATAACCTTGTCCACGTCAACCTTTCGATTGTTTTTATTTATTATAATTATATCTTTATGAATGATAGACTGTAAGTGAGTAAGAATTTCATTTAAACTTACACCTACTCCAGAACCAACATTCAGTACTTTATTCTTAATATCTTGCTTTACAAGCTTACTTATAACCAACGCTAAGTCTGTAACATCAATATAGTCACGTATAGTCTCGCCATCACCAAAAATTTCAACCGCTTTATTGGCAATAATTTTGCCTATAGCTACAGCTATAAAACCCTGCTTACGATCTAACCGTTGATACTTTCCATAAACATTTGAAGGCCTGATAATGACATATGTTAACCCATTAGTTCGATGAAGATATTGAATATAATTTTCGATCAATAATTTACTGTAGCCATAATAATTAATAGGTTCAGAAACATGTTTTTCAGTAATTAAATTCTCATTTGTTTCACCATAGATCGTCCCTCCAGATGAGAAAAAAATAACCTTTATTTTTTTCTTACAAAGATAATTCAATAATTTATATGTCGGTTCAATTACCTCTTGAAACTCATTAAAAAAATCACTACTTTCACTAGATGGAATAAGGCTAGAAACTAAATGTATAACTATATCGATACGATTAATTGTAATCGTATTTTCAATTAATTCATAAGCTGATAAGTTTCCTTCAACAAACTTTACGTTTGATAAATTAAGTACTGCTGTATTTAGCTGGCTAAAATCACGGTCAAATAGAACTAAGTTGTTATCTTCAGATAACTTTTCAACAATATTTTTCCCAATGAAACCTTGAGAACCTATGATCAGTATATTTTTTCCTTTCATTATTTTCTCATTTCCAATCGCTGATTATTTAACAAGTAATACTTTTCCATTGCTTGATAGCCCACAACCAAAAACATAGGTAACATAATGAACCATTGAAAAATTGCCAAAGCTATATATAAGTAATAAACATCTGATGCCATCATAAAATAAAAAGAGATACCTGCAACAGAAAAAGCACTAATAATTGATACATAATGAAAAGGCTCAATTTTATGTGCTCTCACAAAAATAGCGTAAATGCTCATACAGACAATCGAAGCCTCAGATAAAACAATAAAAAATATCACTTTAAAATCAAGAACCCTATATTCATAAAAAGAATATTTATTTATTAAAAATATAATCATTAATAATATAATCGAACCAAAAAAGAAAGTCATAACAGATAACTGGGTTTTTTTCCAAAATAGTTGATTTAAGTTATCTCTCTGCATCTTGGCTGCCATCATATTCATACTGGGAAGCTTTGATTCTAGCCAAGTATATGAAAAAGATGAAATTGTTCGTACAATTGTTAATGTTAAACCTAATTGTCCAGCGATTACAGCGCCTTGATACTTGAACGCAAGCGGGACAAAAAGGTTAAACATGAAGTAACCACAAAAAAAGCTCACTGAAAACTTAGCTTGCAAAGAAATAATTTCATCATACCATGAATGAAAGTATTTGATTTTATGGCGAATTAATTGCAGCCAAAATCTTTTATCTACATTAAATAATAAAATCAATGCTGACAGTAACAATACAGCCATAGATATAGGCAAGGCAAATAAACCCGCACCTAAAAACAGAGAAATAAACAGTACCACAATCGAAATCACATTACTGACAGCTTTAATTAAATGAGTATGAAATACGCGATCAAAGCCGCGATATATTGATTGTAATAAACTCGCGACGAGATTCAACCCAGATAATATGCAATATCCAAACCAAGCAATTAGTATTGTAAATGATTGATCTTTGAAAAAATACCAACCAACCACCGTTAATATAAAAATAGCTAATGGTACAATATAACAATATACTCGTACGGCATATCGAACAAGCCCAAATGCTTTATCTAATGATTTTCTTTTACCACGCAAGTATCCATTCTTATTTTTAAGATTAGCATGCTCATGACTTACAAATTGACTAATAATAGTGGTGAACCCCATTTCAGCTAATCCACTCAAAGCCGATAAGCTAATAAAGGTATACCATAAACCTTGTTCTTCTATATTTAAAAAAAACAAAATCCCCACAATTATAATCGGCCCCTTTCCTGCAATAATTAACTTATCCAGGAACACCATCAATGTGTCTTTGTTATTCAATAAAAAAAACATTAAACTACCTGCTAGCCATTTAATATACACGAATAGATTGATGTGACTTATTAATAAATAGCATAAACTTATAAAAAATTGATCTAGCTTTTTAGTCTGTAGCTATTAATTAGAGAGTCGACCTAATTAATATAGTTTACGTAATCACTAACCCTAAATAATTTAAACTATTTTTTCCGTGTAAATACAAATCGACACATCACAAAAACAATACCAATACCTCCCCCTAACAACAAACCAAAAAATGTAATGACAGCTCTTTTTGGCTTATCTCGAAATACCATTTTCTCAGGCTGTTCCAAATAACTATATGCAGAAAACCTAATACCATCATTAATCTTTAATTTTTCAATTTGCTCCAACTTTGAATTTAGTTGCTCTAATCTTGGCTCAATTACACTTAGATTTTTAACTTTAGAAAGTGCTTCTACTTTCGCTTTTAGTGCATCCGACCCTAAATTAATTGCAAACAATTCTTTATCACCGAAGTTTTGTAGGGGCTTTGTTACTCCAGCAGCTTGAGCAATTGTTAAAGCATATTCACTGCGTTCTTTTTCTACTATTAAACGTTGCTGTGCTTGTTTAGTAAGCATGATAGATTGTTGATGGAGCTCATTTTCTTTAGAGCTAATAGTTGCAACTAAATTATTAATAACTTTACGGTGTACTTTTTCATCAATAAACTGAATATAACTTTTCAGCATATCAAAACTGTCTTGTGATGTTTCAGCGCTGGCTGTCATAACATAAGTACTATTGAGTTGCTTAGCATCTTCCGGTTTTATAGATAACAGTTTGTACCAGTCATAATAAAGCTTACGTACACTGTCTTCATTGCTAGAGTCATCTAACAAATCTTTGTCTTTTTGAAATACTGGCGATGTTTCTAAAAATGCTTTTTTGTTACTCGAAGAATTAAACTCGTCAATAAATAAACGATAGAGACTATTCGCTTGCGTTAAGCCTTGTAACGCATTGCTAACCAATACCGTACCGTCATCTTGATAAACATCAAATATCGGTTGAAATTGCATCACTTGATTTTGATATTCGCTGTAATCACTCACTTGGGGTTGTGCGATCTTAGCCGTTGAAGACCATTGTTCCTTTGCTATTAATGCATAAACAATTGCTAACACGGTACATACCAATGTACAAGCAATAATAATCCATTTGCCTTGCCATAACGCGGCAAACAGCTCACGTAAATCAATTTCATCCTCTTGTTGTTGAGGATAATAGTAGTGAGGATGTACAGTGGCTTGTTCGGTTGAATGTTGCGTTGGGGGTTGTGGCTGGCTCACATGAACTCCTGAAAATGGCATGCTACCGCCCTAAGGTTAGACGCATCCTCAAGGCGTGTTTAGAAAAAGATAGTAAAAATACTTGTGAAGTTTATCACTAACTGGCCGGTACTGCGAGTCTGAATGGTTAAATAAACCATCTATCAAAGTCAGCATTTTCTTACTTATGTGACACTCTATGCAGATTTACCCCACTTTAACTCCTTCACTCTAATATATTGATTTAACTTCAATATATTAGAGTGAAATTGCTTAATATTTTGTTTATAAAAGATCAATTAATTTAATATTTACAATTGTCATTAGGTGGATAGATGTTAACCCAAACTCACCAATTACACTCCGGTCATAATTATTATTTAAGTCATCATGGCGGAAAAAATACCGTAACAGGTTCCTGTCATGAGCTTTCTATTGATGGAAAAGGTATTCTTATTGATTGTGGGCTTTTTCAAGGTAACGATGCTAAGGAAAACGATGTTGAGTCGTTAAACATTGAGTTTCCAATTGAGCATGTACAAGCATTAATTATCACCCATACTCATATTGATCACATTGGTCGACTGCCATGGTTGTTAGCAGCGGGATTTGATCAACCCATATATTGCACAGAAGCTACTGCCGCGCTTATTCCCTTAATGCTCGATGATGGGTTAAGGCTGCAACTTGGGTTAAATGCCAAACAACGAAAACAAGTACTGGCACGAATTACCAAGCTTATTGAACCGATAAAGTATCATCAATGGCTTGATCTTAAATGCGATATTGATTCTCATCTAGCTTATATACGATTTTCACCTGCAGGACATATTCTTGGTTCTGCTTATGTGGAGATCCAACTTCCCAATAAAGAAATCATTGTTTTCTCTGGCGACTTAGGCCCAAGAAACACACCATTATTGCCCGATCCAGTTTCACCGCAGCAAGCGGATTATTTAGTTATTGAAACAACCTATGGTGATCAATCTCATGATAATGTGGCGACACGTTCACAACGATTAGAAGCTATTGTAAAACGCTCATTACGCGATGGTGGTGTGATTTTAATTCCAGCTTTTAGCGTTGGCCGAACTCAAGAGATTTTATTTGATATCGAACGTTTAATTGCTCACAGCATAGAATCCAAAACCACATCTGATGATTTTTGGCAGACCTTGCCTATTATTCTTGATTCCCCTTTAGCACTTAAGGTCACCAAAGAATATAAGCACTTTAAACAACTATGGAATGAGGAATGTTTGGTTGGTGATGAACATCAACGACATCCATTATCATTCGAACAGTTGATCACGATAGATAGTCATAAGGAACATCAAAAGTTAATCAACCGCCTTTCATCAACCAATGAGGCGGCTATTGTCGTCGCGGCTAGCGGTATGTGTAATGGAGGGAGAATCATGAATTACCTCACTGCACTTTTACCAGAAAAGCGCACCGATCTTATTCTTGCGGGTTATCAAGCGAACGGCACATTAGGTCGAAAAATTCAGCAAGGAAATCATACGATTTACATTAATGAAATGCCGGTAGCCGTTCACGCTCAAGTTCATACCATGTCTGGTTATTCGGCCCATGCCGACCAAGATGATTTGCTCGCATTTATTAAAGGAATACCTACGCCCCCAAAAACAGTTTTTTTAATTCATGGTGAATCTGATACCAAAGAAGCATTTAAAGAAAAGCTAACAAAAGTGAACTCATTGAATGGCAGTATAATAATAAGCTGAAAATCGTTCATTTCTGTAAATGTCGAGATGTTTTCGCGCTCAGTCTTTCTTCTGATATACTTCACCTGTCTATGTTTTGAATTTTCTAGGAAGTAAATATGATTATCGTTACAGGCGGCGCTGGCATGATTGGCAGCAACATTGTTAAAGCTTTAAATGAAGCTGGCTATAACGACATTTTAGTTGTCGACAACTTAAAAAATGGTCACAAATTTAAGAACCTAGTCGATTTAGACATTACCGATTATATGGACCGCGATGATTTTCTGACCCAAGTGATGGCGGGTGATGATTTCGGCCCAATCGATGCTATTTTCCACGAAGGTGCTTGCTCGGCAACCACTGAATGGGATGGCAAGTACATGATGCTGAATAACTACGAATATTCAAAAGAGTTACTGCATTATTCTATTGAGCGACAAATTCCTTTCTTATACGCCTCATCGGCTGCCACTTACGGCGCACAAGATCAGGACTTTATTGAAGAGCGAGAATATGAAGGTGCATTGAATGTGTACGGTTATTCAAAGCAACAATTTGATAATTATGTTCGCCGTTTATGGGCTGATGCGAAAGAACATGGCGAAACACTTTCGCAAATTACTGGCTTTCGTTATTTCAATGTTTATGGCCCTCGTGAGCAACACAAAGGCAGCATGGCTTCGGTCGCCTTCCACTTAAATAATCAATTACTTGCCGGTGAAAATGCCAAATTGTTTGAAGGCAGCGATCAGTTTAAACGTGATTTCATTTATGTGGGCGATGTTTGTAAAGTGAATTTATGGTTCATGGAAAGTGGTGTATCCGGCATTTTTAACTGTGGCACAGGCAAAGCAGAACCTTTCCGTGCGGTGGCTGAAGCCGTCGTTAAGCATCATGGTAAAGGCAATATCGAAAGCATTCCATTTCCTGAGCATTTAAAAGGTGCTTATCAAGAATACACTCAAGCTAATTTAGATAAACTTCGCGCAGCAGGGTGTGAAGTAGAGTTTAAAACCGTCGCCGAAGGTGTTGCTGAGTACTTGGCTGAGATAAATAAGTAAACCAATAAGTGTGAGGCTCTTGTATTAGACGCCTTACCTACTGTTCTTTCTTGCTTAATATTTGAATACGAGTATTTATGACGCAACAACGTAACGACTTTGATGAATATGCATACGATCCGACTTTTCAATGGGGCTTTTTAGCGCCTAAATATTGGGGGACTTGGATTGCCGTATTCTTTGCTTGCTTGACGAGTTTTTTACCTAAAAGTATTAAACATGCACTGGCTAAATCACTTGCAAAGTTAGCCGTTAAACCCAAATCGGGTGCTGGAAAGCGCGCTCGCATCAATTTATCCATGTGCTTTCCAGATAAAACTGAGTCTGAACGCGAAGCAATGTTATACAACATGTACATAACGGCCATTATGTTTATGATGAGCTTTGCTTCAACCAGTTTACGCAGCAAACAATGGCTAGAAAAAAACACCACCATTCGTGGATTAGAGCATGTCGAAGATATTCTAGCTCAAGATGAAAGAGTGATTCTGTTAGTTCCGCACACTTGGGCTATCGATATTCCAGCCATTTTATTAGCATCGCGCGGGCTTCCTGTTTCCGCTATGGCGAAAAGCCAAAAAAACCTTGTCGCAGATTGGCTAATGCACAAACAACGTGTTCAATATGGTGGCCGTGTTTATGATCGCAGTGTTGGTATTAAACCTTTTATTAAATCAGTGCGTAAAGATGGCTATTTAGGGTATTACTTACCGGATGAAGATCTAGGGCGTGACCATAGTGTTTTTGTTGATTTCTTTGCCACAGAAAAAGCCACTATTGCCGGGTTAGGTCGATTATCTAAACTTAGTAAAGCGAAAATCGTCCCTCTTTTTGCTATGTATAATAGTCAAACTGGCCAGTACGAGCTTGATTTTTATCCCGCTCTGCCTTTTCCAACCGGCGATGAGCACCAAGATGCTCGTATGATGAATGAATGTATTGAAGAATACGTGACCCTAAAGCCTGAACAGTACATGTGGATTTTGCGTTTATTAAAAACAAGACCAAATTCAGACATTAACCCTTATAAAACAAAGAACTGCTAATGAATGTTACCCCATTAACTTATTATCAAAAAAATAACCCTAAAATCAACATCTTGGTTAGCTTATGTCTTTGCTTATCTATCGGTTCATTTTTTATCATAGGTAAAGGACATAATATTGCAGGCTTCTTTCTTATCATTCCAGCTATACTTTTTATATATCCCATAAAAATATCAGAACTTCCGAATAAATTTTGGGTTTTAACTGTTATATTTTTCACATTCATAACAATAATTACACTTTCAATTTTAATCAAAGGTGGAAAATTATCTTATATAGACCAACCTAGTCGATTTATTATTTCTCTTTTAATCATTGTACTGCTTTTAAAATACCCACCAAAATTGATATGGGTGATGTTAGGTACAACAATCGCATCATTTACTGGCTTTGCTATTGCCATCATCCAAACCCAAAAATATAACGAGATTAGAGCATTTACAAATATCCCCAGCATTCCTTGGTTCAAAGGATACATGCCTATCCAAGATGGAGATATGATCACAACTATAGGCCTTATTTCTGCTTGTTTTTCTTTTTATTTTATAAAAACCCGAAACTACCCTTTATTTATTTTATCTTTAGCTTCAGTAGTTCTAGGGTTATCCTCTAGTATTTTATCCGGTTCTCGTGGGGCTTGGATTATATTGCCTATTATTTTCATTTATTTAATTTACTGCAATAAACAATTCTTCATAAATAAAAAGGTATGTTTACTAAGCCTAGTAACAATTGGAATAGTGATAGTGGGCATAGGACAGTCTCAAAACTTTGAAAGTAGACTAACCAGCGCTGTAAATGATATCAATCAATTCGATAGAGGTAATCCCGAAACTTCATTGGGCGTCCGTTTAGCATTATGGGAAAGTGCCATTTTAACCACTAAAGAGTACCCTTTATTTGGAGCTGGATATATCCAAAGAGTAGAATCAAGAAAAGTACAAATTGAAACAGGCCAAATACCTAAAATTGAAAATGTCTGGATACCAATGCATGCTCATAACCAATTTTTAGAGTACTTATCCGTCTTTGGCATTGTTGGTTTATGTGCTTTCTTTGCTGTTTTTTTCTATCCTTTGTATTTATTCTCAAAATTAGATACTCGAAGTCTTGAACAAGAGACCTTAAAACAGTGTGGTGTAATTCATATTCTCTCTACTATGGGTTACTGCTTAACTCAATCCTTTTTTGCCCATAACTCTGGAGCTATTTTCTATCCATTAATTCTAGCTGTGTTTTTAATCACAAGTGGAGCTATCAAGCTAAAAATCCCTAAAGGCAACTTATGAATATTCTAATTTTCAGCTCCTATAAAGATTCGTGGAATAGTGTCAGACCCGAGGCAGAGATGTTTATTCAAATGGTTAAACTTGGCCATACCTTAACTATTGTTACTCAGGGACAATCTGAATATGTTCCACGCTTTAAAGAAAATGGTATTAAAGTTATTGATTGCTACCCAACTAAAAAAGTTTGTTGCAAGACCATTAAAACATTACGCAATGAACTTAAAAGTACTCATTACGATATAGTGTATGCCATGAATTCAAAAACAATTCCCAATGCTGCTTTTGCATGTATTGGTTTTAAAAATACCAAAATGGTGACTTATCGAGGTACAGTTGGTGGTTTATATCGATATGATCCAACAGCCTACCTCACTCACTTGCACCCGAGGGTCAATGGTATTAGTTGTGTTGCACAGGCTGTAACTGATGATGTAAAGAAGCGTGTTTGGATTCATTCAGATAATGTTGTAACCATCTATAAAGGACACGATTTAAGCTGGTATCAAGCACAACCTATCGAGCGATCAAAGTTAAATCTTCCTGAAGATGCAATTGTTGTCACCTGTATTGCCAATGCCAGACCAAGTAAAGGCGTTCATGTTTTACTTGATAGTGCTTCACAATTATCCGATATTGAAAATTTGCATTTTCTATTGATCGGTCGAGATATGGATACAGAAAAGAACCTAGCGTTAGCTAAATCTAGCGGTATGAAAGAACGTATTCATTTTTTAGGATATCGAAAAGATGTCCCTGAAATCCTTGCAACAAGTGATATGCAGATTCAACCATCCGTGAGTGGAGAGGGGCTACCCAAAACTATTATTGAAGCTATGTCCATGGCTGTTCCCTCTATAGTAACGACTACTGGTGGTGGCAAAGAACTATTAGTCGATGGTGAATCTGGTTATGTCGTTCCCGTAAATGACAGCGCCTCTATTTCTGAAAAAATTCGTTTATTATGTACCTCCGAAGAGCATAGAAAATCTATGGGTAAATTAGCTCAACAACGAGTAATAAATAACTTTTCTCTACAAGATACAGCTCAATTACATTTAAACTTTTTTAAAATGTTAAGCGACCGAAATATCTAACATTGAATATAAGACCTCATTTACCTTCACCTTACTTAACCAATAAAATGAGATGAAAATAACTAATATTTAAAAATATTTTCTATTAATAAGGTAACCGGAATGGGTTACCTTATTTATATCCAAATTACGTAATGATAAATTTCACTTAATCTATAAATACGAATTTAAAAGAGATGAATAACGGAAATTCATACACCTAAAGCTAGTGCTTTTTCTTTCTTTTTTTTATTTTATATAATGTTTCCAATCTATATGGAAATATATAAAAAAGCCGACGAAAGAAAAGGGTCAAGCGTTGAATTTTTAAATCATCTAGCTCTATACCTACATCACAATATTTTTTATACCAAATAAGCCACTCAAAAAAATGTATATGTGCAGCTTTGCCCTTAGGGCTAGATACTCGAGCCTTGCCTTTAAACTTTTCTGTTAACTCCAAACCAATCATACTCATTGGCGCAACTATTAGGTTATTCGCTATACAAAGCTCAGATTGATAGAGCTTGTTTTTATCGTTATCAAGTAAGCTTTCGAGGTTTAAAGATAGATCAAATTGTTGCAGCGCTTTTATAAATAACTCTTGCGTACAGTCGGTTACAAAGTCAGGGTATCCTTTATTGTATTGACAATGATCCGTTGGTTGAAAGTCCTCAAATAGAGGCATACTCCAAAGAGACAGTACATCTTCAGCTAATCCAAAATAAAAGAAATCGCTAATGTGGAAGGCGACAGGGAATCCTTTGGCATATTTACGCGAAAAAACATCCGCAACAACGACTCTTTCTTTTAAAAACTTATACTTTTCAGATCGTTGTTTGTAATCTTTTTGCAATTGAACAAAGCTATTGGATGTTAGGTAGTTATCACTTCTAAGCTTCATCGCATATTGAGTTCGAACTTTCTTTAATCCATTGTAAGACGATACAATCTGCCTATTGTTGTTATATTTTTGTTGTTCGCCACTCGGCTTTATATTCCGGATATTACTACCAGGGTCGGCGTTAAGCACCAACTCATCAAAATCTAGCCCTTCGATATTCTGCCCTTCCCAAGTAGACAAAATGATACTTGCACCGGGAAGATATTTACGTATTGAAGATAAACATTTATAAGTGATATTTTCTTCTTGCTCCCGACCATTTAATGTTTGCACTGGGCCTTGGACAACGACAGTGATATCTTTAAATTCTTTCATCTAAATCTCATTACGAATCAAATAACAAAGAGATACCTTATAAATAAGCTGGTTATCACTCTGATGAATTAACAATTAAAACAATTCTCTAACACCAAAAGCAAAGTGAAATTAAAGGTGGTATATCTCAAATCGAGTAAGTGTTAAAGTAGTATAACTTATTTCAAAACGTAACTGCTATATGAAAAGACTCATCGTAGACCTTGATGGTACTATTACCAAGGCAGACACCTCTGATTATCATAATGTCTCACCAAACAATGGCGTCATAAAAAAGCTAAGAGAGTATAAAAATCAAGGCTTTATTATCACCATTTCTACCGCTCGTAATATGAGGACATATGAAGGTAACGTTGGAAAAATCAATATTTATACTTTACCTATCATCACTGAATGGTTAGATAAACATGACGTTCCGTACGATGAAGTATTAGTAGGAAAGCCTTGGTGTGGCACCGAAGGCTTTTATATTGATGATAGAGCAATACGTCCTTCTGAGTTCACCTCAATGACATTAGAAGAAATCCATGACATGATCAAAAAAGAGACTAACTAATGTTTTTGATTATGTCTGCCGCCTATATTGAACAAGAGTTAAGAGCTGAATTTGGGCCTCTCCCTCCAGCCTTTCTTCCCCTAGGGAATAGGCGTCTTTTTCAGCATCAGCTAAAACGTGTCCCAAAGAATAAGGCCATTTTCCTCTCTATACCTCAGTCTTATCATGTTGAAGAGTACGATGAAAATTGGTTAAAAGAGCATAATGTTACTCTTCTTCCGGTTCCTGATGATTTATCTTTAGGTGAGTCAATCATTGCTGCTATCGCTCTTGCCTCGCAACCAATGGATTCTGAACTGTCCATTCTCTATGGTGATACTTTGCTTAGCATTCCCGAACAAAAGAATGTGATCGCAGTGGCTAATACCGATAGCGCTTATAATTGGGCGAGCATTAGCTCTCCAGTGTCCAGTGATTGTTTAAGTATCGATTCTAATGATTTAAATTTAAGTAGTGAGATAATCAGCGGTTACTTTAACTTTTCTTCTCCCCGTTTATTAATCCAAGCTCTCAGCCAAAACCATTGGGATTTTTTGTCAGCTTTAAGTACTTACAATGAAAACGTGAAACTTTCGACCATCCAAATACATGATTGGATGGATTTTGGCCATGTCAATACTTACTATCAGTCAAAGACTAAATTTACAACTCAGAGAGCCTTTAATCATCTGAAAATAAATTCAGATTGGATCGAAAAGAGCAGCGCTCACGATATAAAAATTCAAGCAGAAGCCAATTGGTTTAAAGAAATTCCTTATTCTATTAAGCATTTTACCCCACAATTTTTAGGTAATACTGAAACACATTCTAATTACTCTTATCGCTTAGAATATTTATTTCAATGTGCTTTAAATGAATTGTTTGTTTTTGCTCGCCTACCTGAAATGGTGTGGGGACAGATCTTTAAACAGTTATCTTTATTTATCGAAGAATGCCGTAAAGTGTCGCCACCTAAAAATTCAAAAGTTGATAGTATCAATGCATTATTCATCAACAAAACCAACGAAAGGCTTGCAACATTCTGTCGAGCAAGAAAGTACGATAACAAAGCATTGTGGCATTTTAACCAATGTGAGCCGGTATCTTTAGAGCAACTCGTAAGTGAAAGTACCAAAAGGCTGCCTAGCCACTCGGAAGCGAGCATCATGCATGGTGATTTTTGTTTTAGTAACATCCTGTATGATTTCAGAAAAAATAAAATAAAAACCATCGATCCTCGTGGTATCACCACCCAAGGAGATATGTCTATATATGGTTACATTCATTACGATATCGCAAAAATTTCTCATTCTGTATTAGGCTTATACGATTGGATTATTGCCGGCTATTATCAAGTCGATCTCGATAACTATAAAATCAATTTTAATTTACCTAACACTCAACATTTAGAAACGGTACAGGCTATTTTTTTAGATACACTCAATATCGATTATCAGCTAAGTGAAAGTGAAATATATGCTATGCAAGTACAACTTTTCCTTTCTATGCTACCGTTACACAGTGATGATCCAATGAGGCAAAATGCATTACTAGCCAATGCTTTCCGATTATATTACAAGATGTTAGAGACTGAATTATGATAGTAATTCCAATGGCTGGATTAAGTTCCCGCTTCTTCAAGGCTGGTTTTAACCAACCAAAGTACATGCTAGAAGCTCATGGTAAAAGTTTGTTTGATCATGCGGTTTGCAGTTTTGAAGCTTATTTTACTACCGAGCACTTTATTTTCATTGTTCGTGATGTACACCAAACACCACGATATGTACAACAACGTTGCCACGCACTTGGCATAAAAAACGTTACCATTATCACCTTGAATGAAGAAACTCGAGGCCAAGCTGAAACGGTGTATTTAGGATTAAAGGATATAGAATCTACCTCTGAACTCATTACTGTTTTCAATATTGATACTTTCCGCCCAGATTTCCAATTCCCAGAGGCAATCGATCAGTGGGATGGGTACTTAGAAGTGTTTTCAGGGCAAGGTGACAATTGGTCATTTGCAAAACCAATGTCATCAAGCTCTACTCAAGTAATAGAAACCGCTGAAAAAAGAGCGATATCCAACTTGTGTTGCACTGGCTTGTATTACTTTAAGTCCATCGTACAATATAAAGAAGCCTATCTTGCTTATTTGGACCTTCCTCAAGAGCAATGGGAAAAAGGTGAGTTGTATATCGCCCCACTTTATAATTACCTTATAAAAAATGGCAACAAAATCCATTATCATCTTATCCCTAGAAATGAAGTCATATTCTGTGGTGTTCCCGATGAATATTATGACTTTTTGAACTCTGCTGTATAAACATTAATGGTCATTGGTTTATGAATCGAATTCTTGTTATCGGCCCTTCTTGGGTTGGCGATATGGTGATGTCACAATCGCTGTACATTTCTCTGAAGCAACAGCATCCAGATGCTTTGATTGACGTCCTAGCTCCTGCTTGGTGTAAGCCAATTTTAGAGCGTATGCCAGAAGTACATCAAGCCATTGAGATGCCACTTGGTCATGGTGATTTCAATCTTCTTGGTCGCAGAGCACTTGGTAAAGAACTGCGTTCTCAAGATTATACCCATGCTTTTATTCTTCCTAATTCAGCAAAATCAGCGTTAATACCGTGGTTTGCAGGGATTCCAGTACGTACAGGCTGGAAGGGTGAAATGCGTTATGGATTGTTAAATGATCTTCGTCCTAATAAGAAATCATTCCAATTTATGATTGAGCGCTACGTGGCATTGGCTTACCCGAAAGCCCAAATGGTGAACTCATCTTCTTTAGGTGGAATGGATTCTTTACCAAAACCTAAATTACACATTGATGGCTTTACCCAAGGCCATACAATAGAAAAGTTTGAATTGAACCGCGATAGAGTGATTATTGGTTTATGTCCAGGCGCAGAATTTGGCCCAGCAAAACAGTGGCCTGTTGAACATTATGCGTCTGTTGCTGATTCGATGATTAACCAAGGAAAACAAGTGTGGTTGTTTGGCTCAGCTAAAGATCAAGTCACGACTCAAGCCATTAAAGGGTTAGTCTCACCGGATAATCAAAAGCATGTTTTCGATATGGCAGGTAAAACAAGTTTAATTGAAGCCGTAGATTTGCTTGGCGCGTGTGAAACTGTGATCAGTAATGATTCTGGGTTAATGCATGTAGCGGCGGCGGTAGGGTGCCAAGTCATTGGGGTATATGGCTCAACGTCTCCACAATACACCCCGCCATTGGCAGAAAAAGTAGCGATTGTTCACACCGATATTGAATGCCGTCCATGCTTTAAGCGTGAATGTCCTTTAGGCCATTTAAAGTGCTTAAAAGATTTAGCACCTCAGCAAGTCTTAGACGCTTATCAATCATTATAGGTACTCATTGTGATCCGCTATCTTTACACGGTTTTACTTGCTTTGCTTTCCCCTGTTCTCTTATTTGGCTTATATAAGAAAAAAGCGGGTAAACCGAGTTTTGGGGCGCGCTGGAAAGAACATTTCGGACGCACGCCAGTATTAGCAGACACCGCGGTACAACCTATATGGATTCATACCGTTTCAGTTGGTGAGACGATTGCAGCAACCCCGTTTATCAAAGCTCTGAAACAGCAATACCCAAACATTCCTATCGTGATCACCACGACAACCAGTACCGGTGCAGAGCAGGCTGAAAAGCTAAGTGCTATTGCCGAGCACCGTTATATGCCATTGGATTTTCCTTTTGCAGTCAAAGGTTTTGTGAAAGCCATTCGCCCACAAATCATGCTCATTATGGAAACCGAGCTGTGGCCAAATACTCTGCATCATGTGGCAAAATCAGGTATCCCTATAACAGTGATTAATGCTCGATTATCGGAACGATCTGCCCTTCGCTATCAAAAATTTCAATCCATCTTCAATTTACTGGCTCGACATATTGATCAAGTGCTATGTCAACATCAAGATGATGCGGATCGCTTTATTAGGCTTGGTATCGCTACTGAGCGTGTTAGCGTTACCGGTAGCTTAAAGTTTGATATTGATATTGCAGATAGTGTTACCACTTCAGGTCAAGCCTTGAGGCAACAGCTTGGTCAGAAACGATCAGTTTGGGTTGCAGCAAGCACTCATCATGGCGAAGATGAACAAGTGCTCATGGTGCATCAAGCTTTGCTACAGCAAGACCCTAACGCTTTATTAATTTTAGTGCCAAGGCATCCTGAACGTTTTAATGATGTTCACCAGCTTTGCCTTTCTCAAGGCTTTACTGCTGCTCGCCGAACACAAACATCCGCGAATGTTGAACATACTCAAGTGTATCTTGCCGATACCATGGGTGAGATGTTGGTGCTACTTGCGGCCAGTGATGTGTGTTTTATGGGAGGAAGTTTACTCGGCGATAAAGTCGGTGGGCATAATTTATTAGAACCTGCTGCGCTTGGCTTACCTTGTATTATTGGCCCGTCATACTACAACTTTACCGATATTACCGAGCAACTGACCCAAGCAAAAGCCGCTCTCATTTGCCAAAATATTGATGAATTAACCTCTCAAATGAAGCAACTATTTGCCAATAAACAAGAAAGGAGCCTGTATGGCGAACGAGCGTTAGCAGTGGTTCATCGTAATAAAGGCGCCGTTCAAAAAACAGTAGAGGCTATCCAACTGCCAAACCCTGTATAAAAGAGATACGACTCCATACCTAAACAGGGTTTGGAGAGAAGATCTTAATTCATTGAATGTTGACGATATCCTTCAAGTAAGGCCTGCCAATCTCGCTCTTGTGACCACTGAATGTTGCGCTTATTGAGTTCTTTATTAAATGAACGTAATAGCCTATCTAAATTCGATTGCTTCCAAGCGGAAAGAGTCACTTCTGCTCGAGCAGGCT
Source organism: Vibrio rumoiensis 1S-45 (assembly GCF_000286955.2). Classification (GTDB taxonomy): domain Bacteria; phylum Pseudomonadota; class Gammaproteobacteria; order Enterobacterales; family Vibrionaceae; genus Vibrio; species Vibrio rumoiensis_A. The sequence continues at coordinate 148,799 of NZ_AJYK02000008.1, read as the reverse complement.
CTTGATGGCACTTATCAAAATCAATAATCCAAACGCAATCGTTACCATCTAACAGAATATTATGAATATTCAAATCAGTATGATTCACATTGGCCTCATGCAAACGACGGATTTGTTGCCCGATTAAGCGGTAGATCTCAGGCTCTAAAGGTTGCTTTTGTAAGATGCCCACTAAGTCTTGAGCGTTATCAATTTTTTGCGTCAAAATATCCGCTTGATAACAAAACGTTCGCTTCATTGCGCGAGCGGCAATCGGTTTAGGGACATTCACACCCGATTGGATCAAATGTTGTAATAATTGAAATTCTTGAAAACTGCGAGTGTTGTGCCAGCTAGAGAACCAGTAATGATCTTTTACCAATTTGCCAAACAGCCCACCTCGACGATAATGACGAAGTGCCGCGGGGAGTTTTTCCGTTTGAACAAACCATGTGGTGCCTCGGCCTTGCGCTGAACCAATGACTTTCCCTTGTTGCTGCCAATATTGTGCCTCTAAACACTGCTCAATTTGCTGGCTTATTAAGGTGTCGTCATACCAAATGACTTGTTTATGTAATTTCAATGTTTTCATGGGTTCAGAATATACCGATAAATAAGCTTACTGTCTAAACGTTACTAAACCCCTGCTACTCTAGTCACTCTCTCCATATTCCCCTATAATCTTTTTACATTTTTTAACTCGAACGGTCTTATGCCTTTATTCACATCTTCGCCTAAATCATTGTGTTTTCTAAGGTTGTCCGCCATTGGCGATGTTTGTCATGCTGTCGCTGCCGTGCAAGCAGTACAACGGCATTGGCCTGAAACCAAGATCACCTGGATTATTGGTAAAGTAGAAGCGCAATTATTAGATGGGTTAGACGGTATAGAGTTTGTCATTTTTGATAAAAAAGCAGGCTATGCCGGCATGAAAGCCGTATGGCAGCAGCTTAAACATCACAAATTTGACGCCTTAGTGCATATGCAACTCGCCTTAAGAGCAAGCTTGCTCACAACAGGTATAAAGGCCAAATACAAAGTGGGTTTTAATAAAAAGCGCGCCAAAGAAGGGCAATGGCTGTTTACTAACAAGAAAATTGACGACATTCAATCACAGCACGTTCTGGACAGTTTTTTATCATTCGTTGACTATTTAGGTGTACCTAAGTCCCCTGCAAAGTGGGATATGCCCATTAACAGTGAGGACGTTATTTGGGTCAACACTCATATTGATCCACAGCAACCAACCTTAGTGATCAGCCCAGCAGCCAGTAAAGATGAACGTAACTGGTTAACTGAACGTTATGCCCAATTCGCGGATCATGCGATCAGTCAAGGCTACCAAGTGGTGTTATGTGGCTCTCCAAGTCAAAGAGAAATCCAGCTTGGTGATGATATTGGCCAGCACATGCGCCAGCAAGCCACCAACTTGATTGGAAAAACAAATTTAAAGCAGTTATTAGCCGTACTTAAAAAAGCCGATATTGTTTTAGCTCCAGATTCTGGTCCAGCCCACATGGCCACCACCCAAGGTACCCCAGTTATCGGCTTATACGCACATAGTAATCCACAACGCACTGGGCCTTATTTAAGCTTAAGCTCAACGGTGAGCGTTTATGATAATTGTGTATTGCAACAATATGGTAAACCGGTATCTGAACTGCCTTGGGGAACTCGAGTTAAAGGCTCTGATCTTATGCAACAAATTAGTTTAGAATCCGTTATTCAACAATTTGATAAACTCTCTCAGCAATAATTATTCTTTTTGGGGTATTTCATGAACCAACCAACGCTAGCAGTAGCATTAATAGTTAAAAATGAAGAAAAGCATTTGGCAGCTTGTTTAGATACGGTTCATGGTTGGGTGGATGAAATCATCATCTTGGATGCTGGAAGTGACGACCGTACCACTGAAATCGCCAAACAGTACACTAATAATATTTACACTAATACTCAATGGCCTGGATTTGGTCCACAACGCCGTTTAGCACAAACTTATGTCACCTGTGATTATGTATTATGGCTAGACGCAGATGAGCGAGTTACTCCCGAATTAAAAGTAAGCATACAAGAAGCGCTACAAAATAATCCCGATAATACAATTTATAAAATAAATAGGCTGAGTTCTGCATTTGGTCAGTTTATTAAACATTCAGGCTGGTCTCCTGATTGGCTGGTACGCTTATACCCAACCCATCTTACTCAATACAATGAAGCCATGGTTCATGAAAAAGTGGAAGAGCCTCAAGGTATCACGATTAAAAAATTATCTGGAAAATTACACCACTATACTTATGACTCATTACATCAATGTATTAATAAAAATACCAAATACATAAAGATTTGGGCTGATGATAAAGAAGGAAAGAAAAAAAGCAGCCTATCCACAGCCTTATTACATGCCTTTGCGAGCTTTCTGAAAATGTATGTTTTCCGATTGGGCTTTCTTGATGGGCGCAGAGGCTTTATTTTAGCGTGGCTAACCATGAATAATACTTTCAGTAAGTATGCAGATTTATGGTTAAGATCTCATTCAAATAATCAATAATAATTACCGTTAGGACTTTTATGAAAGTTTTTGTTATTAGCATTCCATCTTCTACAGAACGTCGTCAGCACGTTACGGAAAGCCTTTCAAATAAAGATATTAATTTTGAATTCATTGATGCTGTTAACGGTAAAGATGGAAAACATCCACTATTAAAACGTTATGATAGAGATCACTATATAATCAATCGGGGACGTGAAGCTAAACCTGGTGAATTAGGTTGCTATGCCAGTCATTTCTTAGCATGGGAAAAAGCTTGTGAATTAAATGAACCTATTGTTGTTCTAGAAGATGACTTAAGTGTGCAAGAGGATTTCAAAAAGATCATTACTGACTGTGAACAATGGATCATAGAAAAAGGCTTCATTCGTATAGAACCGTGGAGAACAAAATTATTTATAACAACAGATAAAGTTCGAAATTCATCTTTATGTTACTTATTTAAAATCCCTCAATGCACAACTGGATATATTATATCCCCTCAATGCGCTCAAGCTTTTATAAAAAGCAGTCAGACATTTAAAATGCCTGTCGATTTATTTTTACGCCATACTTATTTGCACTTACAGCCTATCTATGGCGTTACTCCCCCTGCAGTTAAAACAGGAAATGCCATTTCAATTATAGGTAATCGAACGCAAAGAGTTAGAACACCTGTAATCGCCATAAAAAGAGGTATTTATAGAGCATCGACATTCATCGCCGTTGCTCTAGTTAACCTATGGATGTTTATAAAAACGTAGCCTAAATTAGATGGATTTTCACTCAAATACTGACTTTTTATTACTGGTATTCCGTTAACTTTCAGAAAAATCAGACTTCAACTTGTCTAATGTCTTGGCTTGTTTTTGACAAATAAAATCAAAATCCTCTTGGCGACTAAGCTGCCATAAAGATGACTCTTTTAATTCCGTCAGTTTATCTTCTAATGCTAAGACGTTATGTTTACTCGAACGGCGCCAAATTACGGGGAGGTTTTTCCATTTAATTTTATGTTTAAAAAACACGCTGCTTTTCTTTCTAATAACGTGCTCTATATTTTTGAACATAGGTAACTTATAGCTAGAAGTGAAAGGCAGTGCCTGCAAATTCAACTCAAGCTTCATTGCTTCAGCAAAGTCAAACCACTTCTCCTTCTCGAACAATGGTGAAAAAGTAACACCGATCCAAGGAATTCTTAAAACATCGGCAGTTATCGCACCATGCATTGCCTCAGCAATAACATATTCACACTCTTGGATCTGTAAAAGAAAGTCCTCTACAGGTTGTTTAGCAGAAATAAACGTTATGCCTAACTTTGTACAGATATCGTTCCAATCAATATAATCTTCACTTTTATGGTGGGGTATAAAAGCAACCTTACCTTTAACTTTCTGGGCTTTAGGGTAAGAAACTTGTGTTAATAAATATGCACCATCACCTACAACTAGTTCTTCAGCTAAACCTAAATACTTTGCGGTTCTAGGCCCTCTAACACCGTAAACATCACAATTATCGGTGAGGGTCGGTAAACTATGCCCCCACACCCCTGATGAAAAAATTACTATTTTTTGTGCACCTGCTAATTTTTCATTAATAAGGCGCTCAGTTAAAATCGTCCCTATACCTAAAAAATAAGCACCTTGGCTTTCCCCAAGAATCCCCCCGAGTAACTTAGGCCAAAGCCACGGGTTGAGATTATCACCAAAGTTATACGTTTTTGAATGACTATATTCTAACTTTAGAGACATTTTTTTAACCTGCTTTTATACATAAATACAATGATCATATAGAATAAAACTCTTTATACCACTTAACAAAATGATTTACGCCTTCCTCAACTGACATTTCAGGTTTATAACCTGTTGCTTTAAATAAATCTTCAGTATCAGCATAAGTGGCGTATACATCACCCGGTTGCATTGGCATAAAGTTCTTTTTGGCTTCAATTCCTAGGGCGCTTTCTAGTGCTTCAATAAATGCCATGAGTTTCACTGGGTTGCCATTGCCGATATTGTAGATTTTATAAGGCGCAGAACTGGTTGCAGGTGAACCAGTTTCAACATTCCAGTCGGCATTTTTTTGTGGGATAACATCTTGTATACGGATCACGCCTTCGACAATGTCATCAATGTAGGTGAAATCTCGCTGCATATTTCCGTTGTTGTAAACATCGATTGATTTACCCTCTACTATGGCTTTAGTAAATTTGAATAAAGCCATATCAGGTCGCCCCCAAGGGCCATATACCGTAAAGAAGCGTAGACCTGTTGTTGGGATGCCGTATAAATGAGAATAAGTGTGCGCCATTAATTCATTGGACTTTTTAGTGGCCGCATAAAGTGAGATAGGATGATCTACACTGTCTGATGTATTAAATGGCATTTTTTGATTCAAGCCATAGACCGAACTCGAGGATGCATAAACGAGGTGTTCGATTTTATGATGGCGACAGCCTTCTAAAATGGTTAAGTGCCCAACCAAGTTACTGTCTGCGTAGGCCATTGGGTTATCAATTGAATAGCGCACTCCTGCTTGAGCCGCTAAGTGAATCACGCGCTGAAAGCCTTGTTCTGCAAATAATGCGGCAATACCTTCCCTATCCGCAAGATCAAGTTCGATAAACGTAAAATTAGCATGTTCAGATCGATTCAGCCGAGCGTGTTTTAGCTCAATAGGGTAATAATCATTGAGATTATCAATGCCCACTACTTGGTGGCCTGCATCGCATAAACGCTCAACAACCGCAGAACCAATAAAGCCAGCGGCACCTGTGACTAAATACTTCATTTTACATTCCTAATCATTTTATTCTTATTACTTGATTTTATGTCACTCTTTGTAGAATAACTACCAACAAAATCAATTATTAAATAATCACTGATGATCCACTTACGTTCCTTGAAGTTATTACTGCCGCACTACCATTCGAATCACTTTGAAGTTAATGATTTACTACCATTGTTGCGAAATTCTAGTAAGCTATCTTTTCTCATTAATTCAAGCACTAATTTTAAATGAAGATATGTCACGTCAATCTTGCCTGCGACTTTAATGGTGGCGAGCGTCAAACCCTACAACTGATCAAACAACAGATACGTGAAGGCTACCAACTTACGGTTGTGATGAACCCTAAAAGTGAGTGGATTCGGGAAGTTCGTAAATTAGGTTGTAAAATAGTCTTTGCTAAACACTACACCAAAGCGCACAGTAAAAAGATCACCAAAGATTGTGTGGCTATTCATGTGCATGAAGGGCGAGCGATTTATTGGGCATTGATTCAGCATTTATTTCATGGTGTTCCTTACATTGTGACACGACGTACAGATACTCCATTAGAAAATAGTTGGTTGCCAAAACTTGCTTATCGTAAAGCAGCAGCGTTAATTGGGTTGAGCCATGAGATCGTTTCAAAGATTGAAGAGTTTAATGATTTTTCAAACATTTATAAAATCCCTAGCTCCCCCATCAATTATCCCGTTGATCAAAATAGAGTCGATCAAGTTTGGAACCAATTTCGTGGTAAATTCATTGTGATTCATGCGGCCAGCATGCTGAAAAACAAAGGGTTTAATACCACAGTAGCAGCGGCAAAACTATTAGGTGTGAGTAACCCGAGAGTCCAATTTTTGCTACTCGGCGATGGCCCAGAACGAGAAGCGTTAGAGCATGAAGCTCGGGGGTTAACCAATGTTCGCTTCATGGGAAAACAAAGAGATATGGGCACTTGGTTTGCCGCAGCCGATTTGTTGATTCACCCTTCTTATTCTGAAGGTTTAGGTTCTGTCATTCTTGAAGCTATGGGGGCAGGTTTGCCTGTTATAGGTTCTAATGCTGGCGGTATTCCAGACATTATTGATCATGAAATTTCAGGTTTGTTATGTGAGCCTGGTAATGCAAAACAGTTGGCCAAGCAGATTGATCAGATTGAAAACGATAAAGCGTTAAGACGCAAAATTCAAAAGGGTGGCAAGGAAAAGCTCAAACAATTTGATATTGTGCACACTTCATCTTTGTATAAAGACATTTATACCCAAGTAACTTCAAAATGCGATATTCAGCGAGTAAGCCAATGACAAAATTAATTACACCAGCCATTTATCCAGGCACTTTTGATCCGATTACCAATGGTCATTTTGATTTAATTAAACGTAGTTCTCGCTTGTTTGACAGCATAGTGGTGGCCGTAGCAGAAAGCCCAAGTAAAAAAACCATGTTTACATTGGATGAACGTGTCGACATGCTAAAAGAAGTCACCAAAGACTTAGACAATGTTACCGTCGTTGGTTTTTCTGGCTTATTAGTGGATTTTGCTAAACAACAGAAGGCCAATATCCTGATTCGAGGCTTGCGTACCACGGTCGACTACGAATACGAATTTGGTTTGACCAGCATGTACAAGAAGCTGATGCCTGAACTAGAAAGTGTGTTTCTAACCCCAACCGAAGAGTTTGCATTCCTATCTTCAACTATCGTTCGTGAAGTCGCGATTCATGGCGGAAGTGTTGATCAGTTTTTGCATCCGTATGTAGTAGGTAAGGTAAAAGAGCGAGTTAAAGCTTAAGGTAGCAAGAATCTCCTGACCATACGCCGCTTTAGATCCCTGATAGCTCCTTAGTCGATTCAGGGATAACGATTCTTACCTACTTGTTCACTCTCTCTAAGCGTTGTTGAGAACAAACCAACCTAGATGTCACTTACCACCATCATTGCTCTGGCAACTTTCACAAAAAAAACTATTCCTTTGCCCTATTTTCTCTTCTTGGATCAACTCAGAACAAACTGGGCAAGCTTTACCAGCTTTACCGTACACTTGAAGCTCTTGAGCAAAATAGCCGGGCTTACCGTCCGCTTGGTTAAAATCTTTTAACGTCGTCCCACCTTGAGTGATCGCGCGTGCCAACACTTTCTTAATTTCATCTACCAGTAAAGTGATCTGTTGAAGTGTCAGTTTATTGGCAAGTGTTTTCGGGTGTACTCTTGCCCCAAATAAAGACTCGCTTGCATAAATATTACCAACACCAACTACTACCTTGTTATCCATAATAAACTGTTTTGTGACCACTTTTCGGCTTTGGGCTTTTTCAAATAAGTACTGAGCATTAAATTCATCGGTTAAAGGCTCTGGCCCAAGGTGGCTCATCACATCATGCTCTGTATCGATTTCACACCATAGCCAAGCACCAAAACGTCTTGGATCGTGATAACGTAAAACCTTGCCATTGGTTAACGTAAGATCCACATGATCATGTTTATTTGGCTCAATAAATTGCTCCAATACCCTCAAGTTACCCGACATGCCTAAATGGATAAGTGCCGTTCCAGTATCCGTATCAATCAATAAGTATTTGGCTCGACGACGAATTTGACGAATCACCTGACCTTGAAGTAATAATATTTCTTCTGGCACAGGCCAACGTAACTTGGGTTGACGAACGTCAATCTTTTGAATGGTTTGATTTAAAAGGTGCGGGGTGATCCCCATTCGACTGACTTCAACTTCGGGTAGTTCGGGCATAATATATCCTAGTGCGAGATCCGAGTCCCTAGGAAAGACTAGAGACATCTTGTTCCAGTGAAAGTGCCTCATAGACAAAATCAAGTCAAGGTTCTTAAAACTTTCTCAATCAATCTAAGAGTCAATTTTTAATGACTAGTTTCTAGGAAAGTCTACTTATGGTTCATCACTCTAATCAAATCTAGCTATTCATCGTCATTCCACCAAGCCTAGCGACCCATCGTCATTCCAGCCGAGTCTAAGCGAGAGCGGGAATCTAACCACAACGCGCTGAATATCGCTCCCTGATCACACCTTCATCGCTTCAGGGAAGCAACCAATGAAAGCAAAACCTTCAAATCACAAGTAACGAAAAATCTCAGTAGTCGATAAAAAAGACAAAAAAAAACCCAGCCTACCGAAGTAGTCTGGGTTTTGAATCTTTCAAAGAGGAAATCAATTACTTGATTTTAGCTTCTTTGTACATAACGTGCTGGCGAACTACAGGATCAAATTTCTTGATCTCAAATTTACCTGGCATGTTACGTTTGTTTTTATCAGTTGTGTAGAAGTGACCAGTTCCAGCAGATGATACTAGACGGATTTTCTCACGAATGCCTTTAGCCATTGTTCAAATTCCTCTTATACGTTCTCGCCACGAGCACGGATATCAACAAGAACAGCATCGATGCCTTTCTTATCAATAATACGCATACCCTTAGCAGTTAGACGTAGTTTAACAAAGCGTTTTTCGCTTTCTACCCAGAAACGGTGAGTTTGTAGGTTCGGCAGAAAACGACGCTTGGTAGCATTTCGTGCGTGTGAACGGTTGTTACCCGTTACAGGACGCTTACCAGTTACTTGGCATACTCGGGACATGAATGTCTTCTCCAAATCGTTTCAGCTCGATATCACCTTGGGGCAAAAACCGCTATGGAAAAACCATACCAAGGCTATCAAAGGTCGCGCATTATACTAACTTGACTTGCATTGCTCAAGACCTGTGCGGATCCTTTTCAGGAAAAACTCGATCTTTTTTTGAGCAGAGCAGCTTTTAAACGCTTTTTTTTGCACAAGAACACTAAGCTGAATTAGTTTCTAAAAATTAGTGCGCGGATTGTAGCAGATTTTTCTCAAAAGCTAAGTCTTTTTTTGAATAAAAGTGAATGTGTGACTCGAATGCTCGTTTCTCAACACTCGAAAAAGAAAGAAAAATCCAATAAATTTATTTATATCAATCAATTACAACCAACTGTAACTTAGATTCATTAACCCAACTAGCATTGTAGATGTTCCGTGCACGAGTAATTCACATTGAACGACACTTTTTTAGATAAATAGTCAAACTCTCTGCCAACATTCGCGGAGTTAACACTTCACCTGATGAACTGTTTAATCTTATCTTAGTTACAAGCTAAGCGCCCTAGCACCTAGAATCATCGCGTCCCTATTTACATCCACCCTCTTTCAGCAAACGACACCACTTCCCCATCCCCCACCACAAAATGATCGAGGATCCGAATATCCACCAACGCCATCGCATCGACTAAACGGCGAGTGATCCTTCGATCAGCATCACTGGGCTCTGCTACGCCAGATGGGTGATTATGCGCAAGGATCAATGCTGCGGCATTATGATGCATGGCACGTTTCACCACCTCTCTTGGGTAAACTGATGCTGCATCAATCGTGCCTTCAAATAACACTTCATCACTGATCACCCGATGTTGATTATCTAAAAACAACACATAAAAGGCTTCTCTGTGCCTATCTCGTAATACGCTACTTAAATAATGTTTGGTTTGTTCTGGGCTCGTTAGAGCATCACCACGCTTTAAGGTTTCGGCCAAATAACGCTTGGTCATCTCAACTACTGCTTGTAATTGAGCAAATTTTGCCGATCCTAAGCCTTTGTGTGAGCAAAATTCAGTCTGAGTCGAAGAAAGTAGTGAACGAAGTGAGCCAAATTCTCTTAATAAGAAGTCTGCCAATTCAATCGCATTCATGCCTTGCAAACCAGTACGTAGAAAAATAGCAAGAAGTTCAGCGTCGGATAACGATTGAGCACCACGGGCTAATAATTTTTCTCTTGGGCGGGATTCTTCTGGGAGCATCTTTAAAGACATAGTAGCCACTTAGTATTCCTTATGAATAGTGAAAGGAAGATAAAAGCAGTGTCTGGATTAACACTCAAACCTATCTAGATGAAAATGTCACTTGGTCTTAATAATGATTCCTATAAAGGTAAGTTACAGGTGAAGTGATAATTGACTCGAAACATATTCACCAACCTCAACAAGCGAGATTATCGATTTTGATCGCTCCTCAAATTGAAAAGTTATGATAACTTAAAACAATTCTAACTCGGCTATTTTACTCGCTATCGCAGCTGAGTTAATTAATAATGGCTTTTGTCTGTAAGTCGTGAGCTTGTTACTTGCGTAGGGCCTAACTAAAATACCTTAACCAAATTTACATTGGATGCTTTATTGTGATGGAACAAAGCTTAATACCACAAAGCTTGGCTGGTAAAAAAATCCTATTAGGGATCAGTGGCGGCATTGCGGCTTACAAATGCGCAGATTTGACTCGTCGTTTAATTGAACGCGGGGCTCAAGTGCAAGTTGTCATGACGCCTGCAGCTAAAGAATTCATTACGCCGCTCACCATGCAAGCTGTCTCGGGCAGACCAGTGTCTGATAGCTTATTGGATCCTGCGGCTGAAGCGTCAATGGGGCATATTGAGCTGGCCAAATGGGCCGATTTAATATTACTGGCACCCGCAACGTCTGATTTAATTGCCAGAATGCGCGCAGGTATGGGTAATGACTTACTGACAACCTTAATTCTAGCTTCCGACGCACCGATAGCCGTTGCCCCTGCGATGAATCAACAAATGTACGCCAATGCGGCAACCCAAGAAAACCTCTCTGTTTTAACCCAAAGGGGCATGATGATTTGGGGCCCCGCTGCTGGGCAACAAGCTTGTGGTGATGTGGGTTATGGCCGCATGCTAGAACCGATGGAGTTAGTTGCTCACAGTGAAGATTTCTTTGGCCCAAAACCACTACAAGGTATTTCGCTTGCTATTACTGCAGGTCCTACTCGTGAAGCCATTGATCCTGTGCGTTATATCTCTAACCACAGTTCAGGTAAAATGGGCTTTGCTATTGCAGAAGCTGCGGCTAACTTAGGCGCAACCGTCACATTAATAAGCGGACCAGTGTCATTAAACACCCCGAGTAACGTTCAACGTATCAATGTTGAAAGTGCCCAACAAATGCATCAAGTGGCCATGCAACAAGCCATCAATAATCAGATTTTCATTAGTTGTGCTGCCGTTGCTGATTATCGCCCAAGCCAAGTGGCCGATCAGAAAATCAAGAAAACTGATGATAGTGATCAAATGCAAATCGTCATGGTAAAAAACCCAGATATTGTCGCTTCCGTCGCAGCACTACAAGAGCAACGCCCATTTACCGTTGGTTTTGCAGCAGAAACCCAAGATGTTGAAAAGTATGCTCGTGGTAAACTGGCCAAGAAAAATTTAGATATGATCTGTGCAAACGATGTATCGGTGGCCGGTTTAGGGTTTAATAGCAACGATAATGCGCTGCACTTATACTGGCAAGACGGCGAACAAGCTTTAGAAACCGCCAGCAAGCAACAATTAGCCAAGCAATTATTGGACATTGTGGCATTGCAATATCAGCAATACTCGAAATAAAAAGCGCGCTCTCAATAAAAACAGCACTTAAATAAAAGAAGATCTATTCATCATGGCTCAAAAAATCGATTTAAAAATTCTAGACCCTCGTATTGGCCAACAGTTTCCATTACCCGCTTACGCAACAGAAGGCTCCGCAGGATTAGATTTGCGTGCCTGTTTAGATAATTCTTTAACCGTTGAACCGGGGCAAACGCACCTAGTACCAACAGGCCTTGCCATACATATTGGCGACCCTAGCTTGGCGGCAACCATTCTGCCTCGTTCTGGCCTTGGTCATAAACATGGCATTGTCTTAGGTAACTTAGTCGGTTTGATTGATTCTGACTACCAAGGTCAATTAATGGTTTCTGTTTGGAATCGTGGTCAAGATACTTTTACTATTGAACCGGGTGATCGCATCGCACAACTGGTTTTCGTTCCTGTGGTTCAAGCAGAATTTAATCTTGTTGAAGATTTTCACGAAACCGAACGTGGTGAAGGTGGATTTGGGCATTCAGGGAAGAAGTAGCAGCAAAACTCCTAGAAACTAGGTACTTAATTATTCATATCGCTTTACACAAGGAACAACCATGGCTGGGCCAAGAAAAACGAACCGTCGAGAAGAAATTCTTCAGGCACTTGCTCAAATGTTAGAATCAACCGATGGCGCGTCTCGGATTACAACAGCTAAGCTGGCAAAACAAGTCGGTGTTTCAGAAGCTGCGTTGTATCGCCACTTCCCAAGTAAAGCGCGCATGTTTGAAGGCTTAATTGAATTTATCGAAGATGCTTTGCTGTCACGTATCAACCGTATTTTGGCGGAAGAAAAAGACACTTTAAATCGAATTCGTTTAGTCCTACAGTTATTACTCGCCTTTGCGGAACGCAATCCAGGGCTATCACGTATTATGTCTGGCCACGCATTGATGTTTGAAAATGAACGTTTGCGCAGTCGTATCAATCAATTATTTGATCGTATTGAAGCACAATTACGCCAAATTTTGCGTGAAAGACAAATTCGAGAAGGCAAAAGTTTTTCGGTGGATGAATCAATCTTAGCGGCGCAATTACTTGGGCAAGTCGAAGGCAGCTTGAATCGTTTTGTTCGCTCAGATTTTAAATACCAACCTACAGAGAACTTTGATCAATACTGGGCACTGCTAAAAGCACAAATGGATTAATGTTTCACCTTGTTAAGCTTTGTTCTTTTTAATTTTTGATTAAAATCTCACTTAAGCCACCAAGGGTTTCTTTAAACGATTATTCTTATATCTCTGCCGTTTATTTAAAGAAACATGTTACGTATTAATTTAGAGAGTAAACAATGACAACCACAAAAAATGCACAAAAAGAGGAATCATTAGTCAGTTTTATTCCTCCTACATTTTCCATTCGCTTACTGCACCCTAAATACTGGCTTATCTGGATCGGGTTTAGTTTTGCTGCAATTTTTGTCAATATTTTACCTTATCGCGTTTTATTTTGGATCGGTCGTGGCATTGGTTACTTGTCGATGTTTGTTGCGAAAAAACGCGTTAAAGTAGCACAACGCAATCTAGAATTATGTTTCCCCGACATCAGCAATACTCGTCGAGACTACGTCGTCAAAGAAAACTTTAAAAATACTGGCTTTGCTATTTTTGAAACGGCCATTGCATGGTTTTGGCCAGACTGGCGTTTAAAAAGACATGTAGGTTATCATCACGTTAACCGCTTAACGGTATTTGAAGAACAAGGCCGAGGCACTTTAATTTGTGGTGTTCACGCCCTCAACTTAGAATTGACTGCGCGCTGCTGTGCATTGTTTTCTCCTGGCTATGGCGTTTACCGCCCACACAATAACCCTGCGTACAACTTCATTCAACACTGGGGTCGTACTCGTAGTGGTAATATCATGGTCGACAGAAAAGACGTCAAAGGTATGTTGAAGGTACTGCGTAAAGGTAAGAAATTATTCTATTTACCTGACCATGATTATGGCGCAAAAAATGCGGTATTCGTTCCTTTCTTTGCCGTGCCCAATGCTTGTACCACAACTGGCACCAGTATATTAGTTGATGCAAGTAAATGCGCAGTGTTACCGGTGTCTTGCTTCCGTACTGGTTTTCGTTACGACTTCCGGATTGAACAAGATATCAGTGAAGGTTTTCCACGCCGCGATCCGGAAGGCGCTGCTATTCACATGAATAAAACCGTTGAAAAGCTCATCTTACGTGGTGGCGATCAATGGATGTGGTTGCATAAGCGTTTTAAAACTATGCCTGATGGGCAGGAAAAAGGGATTCGGTACAAAGATTAGGGGGCGAGTCCTTAGTCTCGCTTCATACCAAGAAAGCTAAACACGTAATCCCGAAAACGAGGGGCGCGTTATCCAAGATCTCCTACGGTATATTGAGACTCAAAATGTTATAGGGAATCCTCAGCAGAGTCCTCTTAACTCAAACCGAGGGATTCTCAACAAAATACGAGAAACTTAAATGCAAACTCAAATCCTTTCTGCTGTTCCACTCACCTCGCTTTCTGGCGTTGGGGCTAAAGTGGCTGAAAAGCTAGCAAAGGTGAGTTTGCACTCAGTTCAAGATCTATTGTTCCATCTGCCTCTGCGCTACGAAGATCGCACACGTATTTACCCTATCGCTAAATTACATGCCGGCTTGTTTGCTGCCATTCAAGGCCAAGTCATGAGCTGCGATACCCATTTTGGCCGCAAGAAAATGCTGACCGTAAAAGTCAGTGATGGCAATGGCACGTTGACCTTACGGTTTTTTAATTTCAATGCTGGCATGAAAAACAGTTTTGCTGAAGGCCGCCCACTCTATGCTTATGGTGAGATTAAGCGCGGAAACATGGGGTTGGAAATTATGCATCCCGACTACCATTTTATCAGTGACTCCAATGAGCCCGAATTAGAGCAAAGTTTAACGCCCATTTACCCAACCACGGAAGGGCTACGTCAAGTCACACTCAAAAACCTGACCGATCAGGCTTTAGCATTATTAGACAGTGCCGCAGTCAGTGAGCTTCTACCCAGTGGTTTATACGATCATCAAATTACCTTAAACCAAGCACTGCATATTATTCATCGTCCTTCACCTGACATTGACATGCAGCAATTTGAATTAGGTAAACACCCAGCACAAAAACGTTTGATTATTGAAGAACTGCTGGCTCAAAACCTTTCTATGCTAGAGATTCGTAGCAAAGGACAGCAAGATTTAGCTTTGCCGTTATCATGTACAGGTAAACTAAAGCAATCATTATTAGACACCTTGCCATTTATCCCTACCAATGCTCAAGCGCGAGTGGTTCAAGAAATCGAAGCCGATCTGGCGAAAAACCACCCGATGATGCGTTTGGTTCAAGGGGATGTTGGTTCAGGAAAAACCTTAGTCGCCGTACTAGCTGCCACTCATGCTTTAGAGCAAGGCTATCAAGTTGCATTGATGGCGCCGACGGAGTTGTTAGCAGAGCAGCATGCTCTCAACTTTGCTCAATGGCTTGAACCACTTGGGATTTCAGTTGGTTGGTTAGCAGGAAAACTCACCGCTAAAGCCAAACAAACTCAACTTGAACGTATTGCATCGGGTGAAGCTAAAATGATAGTGGGTACTCACGCACTGTTTCAGCAACACGTCGAATTTGATCACTTGACTTTGGTCATCATTGATGAGCAACATCGGTTTGGTGTCCACCAGCGCTTAGAGCTGCGGGAGAAAGGCAAGAAACAGATTGAGAATGGTAACAACGATATTGAAAGCGAAGCAGCGGCCAGCTACCCACACCAACTGATCATGACAGCAACCCCGATCCCAAGAACCTTGGCGATGACCGCTTACGCCGATTTAGAAACCTCGGTGATTGATGAGCTGCCGCCAGGTCGTACGCCGATTCAAACCGTTGCGATTGCTGATACTCGACGCAAAGACATTATAGAAAGAGTACGTATAGCCTGCGCTCAAGAAGGTAAACAAGCGTATTGGGTGTGTACTTTAATTGATGAGTCAGAAGTTTTAGAGGCTCAAGCTGCTGCCGACACCGCCGAAGAGCTGCAACGTCAATTACCAGAACTCAAAATAGGCTTAGTACATGGTCGAATGAAGTCAGCAGAAAAACAACAAGTCATGCAACAATTCAAACAAGGTGAATTGAATTTGTTAGTGGCGACAACTGTAATTGAAGTCGGGGTCGATGTACCTAACTCAAGCTTAATGATCATCGAAAACCCAGAGCGTTTAGGATTAGCACAATTACACCAACTGCGTGGACGTGTTGGCCGCGGTTCCGTCGCCAGCCATTGTGTGTTGCTCTATCATGCGCCGCTTTCTAAAACGGCGCAGAAACGTTTAGGCGTATTGCGAGAAAGCAATGATGGCTTTGTGATTGCGCAAAAAGATCTCGAAATTCGCGGCCCCGGTGAAGTATTAGGCACGAAGCAAACTGGTGTGGCTGATTTTAAAATTGCCGATTTATTGCGAGATCAATACCTCATCCCCGAAGTTCAACGCATCGCCCGCCATGTGCATCAACAGTATCCACAAAATGCCAAAGCGATTGTGGAACGTTGGTTAGGTGAGCGCAGTGAATATGTGAAGGCATAAAGCGAATCCCACATTACCCTTTACTCTTTTTGCTCTTCACTGTCGGAATGCTGATCTGAACTTTCAAACCACCTTCACTGCGGTTAGTCACGACGATTAAGCCTTGGTGTTGGCTTACAATACGCTTCACAATCGCTAAACCTAAACCGGCCCCTTCGCTACTTCCGCGCGCAGTATCACCACGAGTAAAAGGTTCAAATAACGACTCTAACTGATTTTTATCAATACCCGGGCCATTGTCTTCAACGGTTACCCAAACCAATTTATTATCCGCCGAGATCCCAGTCGAGAGTTTAATCCAGCCATTACCATAACGAATTGCGTTCACCACCAAATTCGAGACAACCCGCTTTAAGGCCACTGCTTCGCCTAAAGCATGGCGTAATCCTTCTGCAGTGGCTAATTCAAAATCAATACTGTGTTTATCTTTTTCCGCCCTCACGACATCCGACACCATTTGGTTCAGATCAACCGCATCATGATCACCAATTTGAGCTGGTTTTAAATAATCCATAAACTGACCAATGATGTCATTACACTCTTCGGTATCTTTAATCATGCTTTCAGCCAAGTAGTCATCTTGCGGTGACATCATTTCTGTGGCTAAACGTATGCGAGTTAAAGGAGTGCGTAAGTCATGGCTAATGCCTGACATCAACAAAGCGCGATCTTCTTCTAATGCTTGAATGCCTTTGGACATTTGATTAAAGGCTTTGGTTACCGCTAAGATTTCTGAAGCGCCACGCTCAGGCACAGGCTCAGGTATTTCCCCTTTACCCACTTTTTTAGCAGCCGCTTCCAATGCCACTAAAGGTCGGTTTTGCAAACGAATAAAGAACCACATACCTGCTATCAACATTAAGGCGATTAATAAGCTATTGCGAAACAACGGAGCAAAATCTTTTTCTTGTAATTCAGTTAATGGAATGCGGATTAAACGATCCGGCATGGCCTCTATTTTCAGCCATAATACATAGTTGTCTTCGCCTAAGATTAAACGCACCTCGGTTGGCGATCCGACTTGAGCACTCATCTCCTCACTTAAAAAATCGATGGTAGATGCATGTAAAAACTCTTGTGATTCCGGTGCGTTATCTGGGTAAATAGACACTCCAAGCTCGGCAAGCAATTCACGCCGAAACGGACGCTCTTCATTACCTGTTGTTTTAAGCATTTCCTCTTCATCTAACATCACTTTTACTTCATGAGAAAGAATACGGTTGAATTGCTTTAAGCTTGGTAATAAGGCGTAATTGAAAACAATCAGATAAGACAAGACTTGGCTGGCAATCAAGAGTACCACCAAGAAAAATACGGTTTGAGTTCGTGAACTGCGAAAGCGAAGCATGGGCGGGTCCGATTAAACTATTGAAAATACGTGTGTGGCTCATGGATATTTTAAAGCGAGTGATATCCTAATAAAAAACGTCATTCCTACCGAGCCTAATCAAGAGCAGAAATCAATTTAACATGCTGATATGTAAATAATAGTTTCTTCGCTACGTCAGGTTCCCCTACCGCACGTTAAGTCTCAGTTACGGTAGGAGATCCCGGATAACTCGTTCCTCGTTTCCGGGATGACGCTTTATAACAAAGATCTATAATCAAACTTTAATTTGAAAATATAACCCTCGTAATTAAACCTTCTTGCCATCAGGAACGAAGACATAACCTAAACCCCACACCGTTTGAATATAACGCGGGTGGCTTGGGTCTTCTTCTAACATGCGACGCAGACGCGAAATTTGCACGTCGATTGAACGCTCCATCGCAGAATATTCACGACCACGCGCCATGTTCATTAACTTATCACGAGACATTGGCGTACGAGCATGTGTCACCAAAATCTTTAAGACTGCAAATTCACCAGAAGTCAGTGGCATTGGCTCTTCACCACGGAACATTTCACGCGTTCCTAGGTTTAAAGTAAATTCACCAAATTCAACAATCTCTTCATCAGAACTCGGAGCACCTGGCGCTTCTACCGATTGACGACGCAATACGGCACGTAAACGTGCTAATAATTCACGAGGGTTAAATGGTTTTGGTAGGTAGTCATCCGCACCAACTTCTAAACCAACAATGCGATCAATTTCATCGCCTTTTGCCGTCAGCATCACAATAGGAAGTTGGTTATTATCTTTACGCAAACGGCGACAAATCGACAAGCCATCTTCACCGGGCAACATTAAATCCAGCACCATTAAATGAAAATTTTCACGCGTCAATAAGCGATCCATTTGCTCGGCATTAGCCACGCTACGAACTTGAAAACCTTGCTCTGATAAATAACGCTCGAGCAATGAACGCAGACGAGCATCATCATCGACCACTAGAATTTTATAATTTTCTTGTTGCATTCATTTCTTCCTATTTAACTGTCTATCGGTGTACTCGAAAACCACCACAATCTTGATGCTCAGAATACTTAAAAATAAAGCCTGTTGTCTTTAACTAAGTACCAGTTTGTAACAAATACATACCTTTTTTATGGCTTTTCATAAGAAATATGGTTGATGAACCACTCTTTATCGCCTTCTGGCGTTTTGACAACCACTTCATCATCCACTTCTTTTTTCAATAAAGCACGCGCCATGGGGGAATCAATTGAGATATAACCTTTTGCATCACCGTATATTTCTTCTGGGCCAACGATACGAAACTTTTTAATATCACCGGTTTCATTTTCAATTTCCACCCACGCGCCAAAGAAAACTTTGCCATCTTGTTGCGGTGAATAATCAACAATCGTCACTTCTGGTAAAAATTTTCGTAAAAAACGCACTCGACGATCAATTTGCCGTAACAAACGTTTGTTGAAAGTGTAGTCGGCATTTTCACTACGATCACCCAAGCTTGCCGCCCAAGTCACGATCTTAGTGATCTCAGGACGCTTTTCATGCCACAAATGGTCATGTTCCGCTTTCAGTTTATTGTACCCTTCACGGGTGATCAGTTTGGTTTTCACATTCAATCCTATGGCATTGTTATCATAAGAAACTAAAGCTTTTTCATGCTAAATTCAAAAGATATATTCATCCTACATACTACGAAACAATCAAAATTATGCCTATTCATAACTTATGCTCAAAGTTATTGCCTTTACTTAGGTATAAACGTATTCAATAACACGCTCACTCCATACATAAGGGCTCACCGTCATAATTTAGTTAATTTCTAACCCTTCAAGGATTAATCACTTGCCCCTACAGGGTTTAGCTTGCAGAATCAGTGATAACTTCAGTGAAATAACTGTGATACTCAAAGCCATTGATACTGCGGTAAGCGCCATCAACAAAGCGTTAGCATCAAGTCGGTGGGTATAAAATAATAACGTATAACAAGAGAGACTCCATGAGCCAACAGAACCAAATCTGTCAGATCATCGCTCAAGAATTAAATGTTCGCGTTGAACAAGTTCTTGCCACTGTCACTTTAATCGACGATGGCAACACCGTCCCATTTATTGCCCGTTACCGTAAAGAAGTGACTGGCGGGTTAGACGATACCCAACTGCGTAATTTAGACGCTCGCCTTTCGTATTTGCGTGAACTCGACGACCGTCGTCAGACTATTTTAAAGTCAATCAAAGACCAAGAGAAACTCACGCCTGAGCTTGAAAAAGAGATCCTAGCCACCGACAGTAAAACGCGCTTAGAAGATCTGTACTTGCCTTACAAACCAAAACGTCGCACTAAAGGTCAAATTGCGATTGAAGCTGGGCTTGAGCCGCTCGCCGATTCATTATGGCAAAACCACCAGCTCGATCCAGAAACCGAAGCAGCGAAGTACGTTAAAGACTCGATTGCCGATCCGAAAACTGCATTAGATGGCGCACGAGCCATTTTAATGGAACGCATGGCAGAAGATGCCAACCTGTTAGACAAAGTCCGTACTTACTTACAAAAGAACGCTGAACTGCAATCACGAGTCGCCACAGGAAAAGAACAAGAAGGTGAGAAGTTTAAAGACTACTTCGAACACAACGAATTAATCAGCCGCGTTCCATCACACCGTGCACTTGCGATGTTACGTGGCCGTAATGAAGGCTTTTTACAATTAAGCTTAAATGCTGACCCTGCTCAAGAAGAAAGCGTTCGTGGCTCTTATTGTGAAACCATTATCGCGCAACACTATGCTTTGTATTTTAATGGTTCTCCTGCCGACGCTTGGCTAAAACAAGTGATCAGTTGGGCATGGCGCATTAAAATTTCAATGCACTTAGAAACTGAATTGATGGGTGCATTAAAAGAACGCTCAGAAATTGAAGCGATTGAAGTGTTTGCCACCAACTTAAAAGATTTATTAATGGCAGCGCCTGCTGGCCCTCGCGCCACCTTAGGTCTGGATCCGGGACTGCGTACGGGCTCAAAAATAGCGGTAGTCGATGCCACCGGTAAAGTACTGGCAACTGAGACTATTTATCCTCACCAACCCCATAATAAAATCGAAGCTTCAACCAACACTATTTTGAAATTAGTTCAAGCGCATAACGTTGACCTAATTGCGATTGGTAACGGTACTGCTTCGCGTGAAACCGATACTTTGGTGGCCGATATTATTAAGCGTCACAATCTAAAAGTTCAGAAAATCATTGTCAGTGAAGCCGGTGCATCGGTCTATTCTGCCTCTGAACTTGCTGCCAATGAATTTCCTAATATGGATGTATCGCTGCGTGGTGCAGTGTCAATTGCACGCCGCCTTCAAGATCCACTGGCAGAGCTCGTAAAAATCGATCCCAAGTCAATTGGTGTGGGTCAATACCAGCACGATGTCAACCAAAGCATGCTAGCTAAACGCCTCGATGCCGTCGTCGAAGACTGTGTAAACGCCGTCGGTGTCGATGTGAACATGGCCTCAGCGGCACTGCTAACTCGCGTTGCAGGCTTATCGACAGCAATGGCGCAAAATATTGTGGCGTATCGAGATGAACAAGGTCGCTTTGAATCTCGTACTGCTTTGAAAAAAGTGCCTCGTTTAGGGCCTAAGGCTTTTGAGCAATGTGCGGGTTTCTTACGTATTATGAATGGTAAAAATCCGTTAGATGCTTCATCCGTTCACCCAGAAGCCTACCCTGTAGTCAAAGAGATTGCCGAGAAAACCGGTAAAGCGACCAAAAGTTTATTAGGAGATAGCGATTTTCTACGTAACTTACGCGCCAGTGATTTTACCAATGAGACCTTTGGCTTACCAACCGTGACCGATATCATCAAAGAGCTGGATAAACCGGGTCGAGATCCTCGTCCTGAGTTTAAAACCGCCACCTTTGCTGAAGGCGTAACGGAAGTGAAAGATCTGGAAATTGGCATGATTTTGGAAGGCGTGGTATCGAATGTTGCTAACTTTGGCGCTTTCGTAGATATCGGTGTACACCAAGATGGTTTAGTGCATATCTCAGCGCTCACCGATCGCTTTGTTGCCGATCCGCGCGAAGTGGTGAAAGCCGGTGACATCGTGAAAGTGAAAGTGATGGAAGTGGATATACAGCGTAAGCGTATTGCCTTAAGCATGCGTTTAACCGACGAGCCGGGTGAGCAGCAATCACAACGTGGCAGTAAGCCAAGCAATGATCGCCGTAATGCACCTCGTCAATCCCAACCACAGAAACAAGCTGAATCAGCCAATGCAGCCATGGGCGGCGCGTTTGCCGCAGCTTTTGCTAAAGCGAAGAAGTAAATAAACGAATTTCGGGTTACGTGCATGTGACTGCCCGTAACCCGAAAAATTAAAGACTTTCATTCCTGCCGAGCCTTAGCGAGAGCAGGAATCTACTCACAGCGTGCTGAATAGCAATACACCAGAGTCTGCCTCAAACCATTATTTACGATTTAAAAACGTCACCGCTTTATCTGGAAAATCAGTAAACACACCGTCGACCTTAGCTTTATTGTAAAAAATATCTAACATGTCATTAAAATCTTTGGCATAGCTTGGAATGCGGCCTTCATCAGCACGGAACGTATAAGGATGGATCTTCAACCCTGCCTTTTTCGCCTGTGCCACTAATGGCATTACCATAATGTTTGATGAGGTTGATTTGTCATCGATCACCATTGGTTTCCAAGGGCCAATACCATCGGCGTATTGTGCGACTTGTTGCATGCCATCGTCTTTAAACATCCAGTCATAGCTATACGGCGTTGATGTATCACCTTTATACACCATGGTTTCATTCCAATCAGTGTAAGCCATTAACTGCACCAATTTGAGATCCATTTTCATTTCAGGCATTAACTCTTTATCAATACGCTTAAGTTCAATTGGATCAAAAGATTGTAAATAAACCTTATCGTCTTTACTGGTGTAACCATATTTTTTCAACATAGTCAGCACAGCTTTACTGATGTCTTTTCCTTCATGGCGATGAAAAGCTGGCGCTTTAATTTCCGGATACAACCCAACGTCATAACCTAAGGTTTTATTTAAACCTTGTATCATTTCAATTTCTTCGGCAAAAGTTGGTACAGAAAAGTTAGATTGCCAAATTGGGAAACGATCTTGAAATACCGCTTTTGGCTTACCTGAATCATCCAGAGTAAAACCTTCGGTGACTTTAAGTTGCTTGATTTCAGCTAGCGTAAAATCAATGGCGTAATAACGGTTATCTTCGCGCGCTCGATCGGGGAACACCTCTGCAACATTGGTTACGCGATCCAAATAGTGATCATGCAATACCACCAGTTGATCATCTTTAGTCATCACTACATCTTGTTCGATGTAATCGGGTTTCATTCCATACGCTAAGGCCTTTGCTGGCAGAGTATGCTCTGGTAAATACCCAGAAGCGCCACGATGGGCAACCACGATTTGAGCCGGATCTTTCGCCCAACTAACACTGGCTAAACCAATATTTGAAATCACGGCTAGACCCAAGACACAGGCTCTTTTTTTCATTATTCTTTTTTTCAATAAAAGTTGAGTTGATAACATTGATAGTTCCTTCGGCAAGTCAGTTAATTCTATTTTCTTAAACAAGCTTCTCTTAAGCATGGTTCTTCAAATACGAATCTAAAAAAACACTGTGCTCTTTTTGAGTGACCTCTTAAATAAAGCACAGTGAATTTTTGATGACACATTAATCAATAATGATTAGCTTACTTTCACTTTAAGGCTATTTTCACCACGGTATTTACCTTCACCGAAATGCGCCACGATAAAGCAAATGATTGAAATCACACAGGCTGCGGTTAATACCATGAAGCCGCCATCCCAACCGAAGTGATCCACGGTGTAACCGAGAACTGCGTTCGCTGCGACTGCGCCGCCCAAGTAACCAAATAAACCGGTTAAACCAGCCGCAGTACCCGCCGCTTTCTTAGGCACAAGCTCAAGTGCGTATAAACCAATCAACATCACAGGTCCGTAAATTAAGAAACCGATAGTAATTAACGCCAGCATATCAATGGTTGGTTGGCCCGGTGGGTTAAACCAGTAGACAAGCACAGCAATGGTAACGAGCACCATAAATAAGATACCGGCTGGTGCGCGTTTACCTTTAAATAACTTATCGGAAATCCAACCACACAGTAGCGTTCCAGGAATACCCGCCCATTCATATAAGAAATACGCCCAAGAAGATTTATCCACGGTAAAATGCTTCACTTCACCAAGATAAACCGGAGCCCAATCAAGTACGCCATAACGGATCAAATAAACAAAGGCGTTAGCAACAGCAATGATCCATAACACTGGGTTGTTAAATACAAATTGGAAGAAAATCTCTTTGGCAGAAAGCTCTTTTTCATGCTCTTTACTGTAGTCTTCTGGGTAATCGTTTTTATATTCTTCAATCGGCGGAAGACCACATGATTGAGGTGTATCGCGCACGGTTAACCAAATATAAAAAGCGACTAAAAGCGCAGCAAATGCTGGTACATAAAAAGCCGAACGCCAATCATCATTAAATGCCCATAAGCCAACCAAGAATAGTGGACCAATTAAGCCGCCCCCTACATTGTGCGCAACGTTCCATACCGAAACAATTTCACCACGCTCTTTCTTTGACCACCAATGCACCATAGTTCGACCACAACCGGGCCAACCCATACCTTGGAACCAACCATTCAAGAAAAGTAAAATGAACATTGCGGTCACACTGCCCGTTGCCCACGGCATAAAGCCGAAACACAACATAATCAGTGAGGACATCACCAAACCGACCGTTAAGAAATACCTAGGATTGGATCGATCGGACACGCTGCCCATTAAAAATTTAGATAAACCATAAGCAATCGAAACAGCAGAAAGCGCCACCCCAAGCTGACCACGTGTAAAGCCCTCTTCAATTAAATATGGCATTGCCAAACTGAAGTTTTTACGTACTAAGTAGTAACCCGCATAGCCAAAAAAGATGCCTAAAAAAAGTTGCCAGCGTAAGCGAGTATAGGTGGAGCTGATCTTATCATCGGCTAAACGCTCTATATGCGCTTTAGGCTTGAAAATATGAATCATTATGACCTCGATTTATTATTAATATTTTTGAGAACATATTTTATTCTGATGTGGTTAGTAAATTTTATGAACAATAAAACACCAGCGTGTTATGCCAGCAAAATAACCATTTAATCGCGATAAAAATATGAGGTTAAAAAGAAATAACCAGAACGTTGAGCTCATGGTTAAATCAAACTAGAACATAAAAGCAATGCCTCCATTACTTCTATGCTCGTCGTTTATCTATCTGTTTGAGGCGTTCTTAATGAGCCTTTACAGTATTTTTATTCCGTCAATAAAACGGAGTTATTCGGTAATCCAGCCTTTGGCACATTCAACCGCACGCTTCCAGCCGTTATGACGACGTTCACGTTTGCCATCATCAGCGCAAGGTTGGAATGAGCGGTCCAAGACAGACTTGTGTTTCAATTCATCAATACTGCCCCAGAACCCAACCGCTAAGCCAGCAAGGTAGGCTGCGCCTAACGCGGTGACTTCCGTGACAACTGGGCGTTGAACTTCGGTGTTAAGAACATCAGATTGGAACTGCATTAGGAAGTTATTGGCCACTGCGCCACCATCCACTTTTAAGAAGTCCAGCTTGATACCTGAATCGGCTTGCATTGCTGAAATAACATCCAGTGATTGATAAGCAATACTTTCCAGTGTTGCACGGATAATGTGGTTACGGTTAACACCACGAGTTAAACCGACAATCGCGCCACGAGCATACGGGTCCCAATGCGGAGCACCTAAGCCTGTGAAAGCCGGCACCACATACGCGCCATTCGAGGTTTCAACTTTAGTGGCAAAATATTCTGTATCAGCGGCATCGCCAATTAATTGCAGTTCATCACGTAACCATTGAATCGATGCGCCACCCATAAATACTGCGCCTTCAAGTGCGTAGCTCACCTCACCTTTTGGTCCACAAGCCAGCGTAGTAAGAAGACCGTTGCGTGAAGTGACCTTTTTATCGCCAGTATTCATTAATAAGAAACAGCCAGTACCGTAGGTGTTTTTCGCTTGCCCTGCTTCAACACACATTTGGCCAAATAACGCAGCTTGTTGATCGCCGGCAATCCCTGCGATTGGAATACGAGTTCCGCCTTTACCACCAATGTTGGTTTGTGCGTACACTTCTGATGATGATTTCACTTCAGGCATCATTGACTTCGGAATGCCAAGTGCATCCAGTAATTTTTCATCCCACTCAAGCGTATTGATGTTGAATAACATGGTGCGGCTAGCGTTCGTTGGGTCAGTTACGTGAGTACGACCTTGTGTCATATTCCAAATTAACCATGAATCTACTGTTCCGAAAGCAAGCTCGCCTTTTTCAGCTTGCTGGCGAGCTCCTTCAACATTATCGAGAATCCATTTCACTTTGGTGCCAGAGAAGTATGGATCAACCACTAGGCCAGTATTTTCTAGAATGTACTCTTCCAGCCCTGCTTTTTTAAGCTCTTCACAAATGCTAGCAGTGCGACGGCACTGCCAAACAATCGCGTTATAAATAGGTTTACCGGTAGAACGGTTCCATACAATGGTGGTTTCACGTTGGTTGGTAATACCAATACCTGCGATCTCATCCGAATGAAGGCCGCCTTTGGCTAACGCTTCAACTAATGTAGAGCTTTGAGTGGCCCAAATTTCCAATGGATCATGTTCAACCCAACCTGCTTGAGGATAAATCTGTGTAAACTCACGTTGAGCACTACAAACAATGTTGGCATCACGATCGAGTACTACTGCGCGAGAGCTTGTTGTGCCTTGATCTAAAGCGACGATATATTTCTTTTCCATGATAATTTCCTATTCAGAATCAGTTAAATTTTTAATCGTGATGTTTAAGCATTTGTTGACGTATCGGCTGAAACCACGGCTTCAGTTGATACTTGTTCATCATTGGTAAGGTAACTCCCGATCACTTTCGGGTATAACCAACCACCAAAACAAGCCCCCATAATTGGCGCTAAAATTGGAACGATGAAATAAGGGATATCCTTACCGCCAGTTAAGGCCATATCGCCCCAGCCAGCAAGGTAGGCAAAGAATTTTGGACCAAAGTCACGAGCAGGGTTCATCGCAAAACCAGTGAGAGGACCAAGGGAGCCACCGATCACCGCAATCAACAAGCCCACTAATAGTGGCGTGGTTGCTCCATTAGGTGCACCATTACGATCATCACCTAACGCAAGAATCACAAACATTAAGACAGCAGTAATCACAAACTCGACGGCAAACGCACCACCAAAGCTTAACAATGGATTAGGGTAAGTAGAGAATATGCCTGCTAACGCTAAACTTTCTTGTGAGCCACGCACCATATTGTGAGTCAATTCATAGTCGGTAAATAAGTTGCCATATAAGCCATACACCAAAGCAGCCGCACTGAATGCACCTAATAATTGTGACCCTATATAAGGTAATACTTTACGCTTATCAAAACCGTGGAATAAGGTCAGTGCAATGGTTACCGCCGGATTAATATGCGCCCCAGACACACCACCGGTGCAGTAAATTGCCATCGCAACCCCTACCCCCCAGATAATACTGATTTCCCATTGACCAAAACTTGCTCCAGTTAAGACTAAAGCGGCCACACACCCGACACCGAAAAAGATCAGTAACCCTGTACCGATAAATTCCGAAATACATTCCCCGAGCAATTGTTTATTTTTATTTGTTTGCATTTTATCTAAAGACATAGTGACGACCCATTCTTTATTAGTTATTGGTTATTGGTTATTGGTTATTGGAAGAATTCGAGCGCAAAACTACAAGATGTTTAATTAATGTAAACAAACAATCACTATAAATGTGCGTACGCTCATATTTTTAATCGTTTGAACAACAAAAATTAAAAAATACAATGAAAAAACATATGAACGTACTATGAGTTTACCCATGACATAAAAATGGTTAATGTATAAAATCACACAAAAAACAAAATAAACGAAAAAATACAATGAGTTATGAAAATACGCGCTTTTACCACCAACAATTAACAAAAAATACACTAGACTTAATTTATATTTTCGGTAGATTACCCACAAATGCTCGAACGAACATTAAACTCATAAATTCGAACAGAGGTTAAAGATGAACAAGCAAGAAAATGTAAATGAAGTGTTAGATATCATTATTGTCGGCGGTGGGATCAATGGTGCGGGCATTGCAGCTGATGCGGCTGGCCGAAATTTAAGAGTCGGTTTATATGAATCGAGCGATTTTGCTTCTGCTACTTCTTCTGCCAGTTCAAAACTGATCCATGGTGGTTTGCGCTACCTTGAACATTATGAGTTTCGTTTAGTGTCCGAGTCACTTGCCGAACGCGAAGTGCTATTAAAAAAAGCCCCTCACATCGCCAAACCAATGCGTTTTCGTTTGCCTCATCGCCCATTTTTACGCCCAGCATGGATGATCCGTGCCGGCTTATTCCTTTACGATAATTTAGGTAAACGTGGCTTATTTGCCAAAAACGAAACGTTAAAAGGCAGTCACGGTGTCGACTTTCGTAAAACTCATGTTTTAAAAGACGAGATGGTCAAAGGTTTTGAGTATTCAGATTGCTGGGTTGATGATGCGCGTTTAGTGCTACTCAACATTCAACAAGCCGAGCAAAATGGCGCTGAAATTAAAAACTATTGCCACGTTGAAAAGGCAGAACGAGTTGGCGATATTTGGAAAGTCACTTTATTAGACAAACGCACCAATGTTCGTTTTGAGCGTCATGCTCATGCATTGGTGAACGCAACTGGCCCTTGGGTACGCAGCTTCATTACTGACAACATGGAAGCGCAATCACCGTATGGTATTCGTTTGATCAAAGGCTCACATATTATCGTGCCTAAGATCCACAACGAAGAGCAAGCTTACATTCTGCAAAATGACGATCAACGAATCGTCTTTGTTATCCCTTATCTAGAAGATTACTCACTCATTGGTACCACCGATGTCGAGTACAAAGGCGATCCACGTAAAGTGGCAATTGATGATCAAGAAATTGATTATCTCATTGAGATCGTGAATAAGCACTTTATCCATCAAATCAATAAAGAAGATGTGGTATCAACTTATAGCGGTGTTCGTCCATTATGTGATGATGAATCTGATTCACCACAGGCGATTACTCGTGATTACACCTTGTCTTTAGAGCAAGAAGGCGAAGAAGCACCACTTCTTTCTATCTTTGGCGGCAAACTCACCACCTATCGCAAGTTAGCTGAATCGGCCATGAAACAACTTGCTCCATTCTTTCCTCAGATGGGAAGAAGCTGGACCGCTGATTCATTGCTACCCGGCGCAAAAGGGTATGATGAAAACCTATTAAGTATGAAGCTTCGCCAGCAATGCCCTTGGTTACAAGACAAAACCATTCGTCGCTACTGCCGTCAATATGGTGTTCAAGCAAAAATGGTGGTGCAAGACATCAAGCAAGAATCACAAATGGGGCAACATTTCGGGCAAGGCGTGTATCAGTGTGAAATCGATTACCTCATGGAGCACGAATACGCGCTAACAGCACAAGATGTATTATGGCGTCGCACCAAACTTGGCATTATCTTAACTCAAATAGAGCAAGCGGCGGTGAACGAATATATTGAGCAGAAAGTGACTCAAACAACGAAACAACCGACCGAAGGAACGCAAACTATGTTCGATTCCGCCCAAAAGGTGGGATAAGTTTAACGTTTTGAGCATTATTTGAGTGAATTAAATAGTGATAAATTGCCTTTCATTCTGCTTATCACGTACACTGCTTGGCACTTTTAAAAGCCATCAGATATAAGGAAATAGCGTGAGAGCGAGTGAAAGGCATGAAAAAATCATTGAGCTGGTTAAGGATCAGGGCTATGTCAGTACCGATGATTTAGTTGCGATGTTCGAAGTCAGCCCGCAAACCATTCGACGTGATTTAAATGAGCTGGCCGATGCCAATAAAATCCGCCGTAACCATGGTGGAGCCACCTTAGCCAACAGCGCTGAAAACTCGCCTTATAGTGATCGAAAAGTCATGAACCAACATGAAAAAAATCGCATCGCTCAAGCCTTAGTCAAACACATTCCTGATGGCTCAACCCTATTTATAGACATAGGCACGACACCGGAAGCCGTCGCGAAAGCCTTACTGGATCACCACCAGCAACTTCGCATTGTGACCAATAATATTAATGCGGCAATTATTTTAATGACCAAGCCCGATTTCAAGGTGATCCTCGCGGGTGGTGAAGTACGAAACCGAGATGGTGGCGTTACCGGTGAAGCGACTTTAGATTTCATCTCTCAATTTCGCTTAGATTTCGGTATTTTAGGGATCAGTGGTATCGATTTTGATGGTTCATTACTCGATTTTGATTATCACGAAGTGCGTGTCAAACGCGCCATTATTGAAAATAGTCGCGCAGTATTCTTACCGGTCGATCACTCCAAGTTTGGCCGCAATGCCATGGTCAACTTAGGTAAAATCGAAGATATTGATTTGATCGTGACCAATCAAACCCCACCAAAGGAAATCAACGACATCATTAAGTCGTTAGAGATTAAATTAGAGATGGTTTGAAGAAGCACACTCGAAACTTAGATAGCGGGAGCGGGCTTCCCTTTATCTGGGCCTTACCTGTTTGCAACAAAGCTTTCCACTTTTTCACAAAACAATTCATGCTCTGTCATAAACGGGGCATGAGACGAAGATTGAAACACATAGCATTCACTACTCGGGGCGTATGTCGATACGGCATCGGCAATTTTATTTGGCACCAACCCATCCAAACGACCATATAAACGCAGCATTGGCATTTGAATATCAGACAAAGCAGGACGCAAATCCACTTGCGATAAAATGTCCAAACCGATTTTTAACGCTTCTGGATCTGGCATTGGGCGTGAAAACACCTGCTTTTTAATCGCTTTGACATCATGGCGAGCAGAAGGGCTACCTAAAGCTTGCAGCATCATAAAGCCTTCAATTGTCAGCTTAAAATTATTGGTTAATTGCTCAGTAAAGTCGGTGAGCACTTTTGGCATAATGCCACGCCATCCTTTTTCTGCTGCAAATTTAGGGGAACTGGCAACCGTAATTAACTTTGCAACACGCTCTGGGTGCTTAACTGCAATATTGGTTGCCACTAAACCACCGAGCGACCAACCAAGATACACGGCACTTTTCGGAGCCTGCGCCAATACCTGTTGGCAGATATCATCTAAATCAATCGCCGATTGCGCATGACTTAACCCATAACCGGGTAAATCGACACTGTGCACACGAAATTTAACCGACAAGGCATCAATGGTTGGTTGCCAAACTGCGCCATTCATTCCCCAGCCGTGAATCAATACGATGTCTTGTCCTTCGCCCTGTGATTGCCAATGCAGTGTTGTCATCATCCTTTCCTACTAAATTCATACCCAGTGAGAGTCGCTCTTGGGCATGATTATACCCAACTAACTCGGCAGTAATCAAAATATCACGACACCGTTCTTAGTTAACTTTATTAACCTCAGGTTCACTCACTATGAATGTACTCGACAAACTCAAACAATGGCTACCACGACAATGCCACTTATGCCGGATCACCATCAAGCACGACGTAACTCAAAATAACGCTTTTCATTTATGGTGCGCATCGTGTGTTGATCGCTTAAAACACACCTCTTCTCGCTGTCAGCGTTGCGGTCTACCAACACTCACCCCAGTGCCACAATGCGGCCAGTGTTTAGCTCATCCTCCTTTATGGGATAAACTCTATTGCATTACCGATTACCAAGCGCCACTTAAGCAATACATTCAAGCCTTAAAATACCAAAAGCAATTCTGGCTAGCGGCTGACCTTAGCGCGCTCCTTTCCCCTTTGATTGAATCTCCTGCACCAGAACTCATTCCAGTGCCTTTGCACTGGCGGCGATTACTCACCCGGAACTTTAATCAAAGCGAAGAGCTCGCCCATCACTTAGCCAAGCAGTGGCAGAAACAAGGTGTCAATTGTTCGGTTAATCATCAAGCATTTCGCCGCACACAAGCCACCGTGCAGCAAAAAGGCTTAAATAAAAAAGAACGTACGCGCAATGTTCGTCATGCTTTCGAGTTGCGCCAAGTACCACTTAGCAAGCATATTGCTTTAATAGATGATGTTGTCACCACCGGAAGCACCTTACACCCACTATGCAAAGCGCTACGTCGTTGCGGTGTCGAAACTATCGATGTGTATTGCCTTGCTCGAACGCCTGAACCTAAGTGATGAAACGTAAAAATAGCCCTCTAAATTCAACTTTCTGCTCATTAACGGCAAATTGGTCTGGATTCATACGATAAGAGGAGTAAAATGCCCTAAAAGCCCACTAAAATAGTCAGGTATTAGTCGTGTCAGATACAATTACTATTACAGAAAGTGCTCAATCGCACTTTGCTAAATTACTCGAGCAACAAACCAATGAAACGCACATCCGTGTTTTCGTGGTGAATCCAGGAACACCAAGTGCTGAGTGTGGCGTATCTTATTGCCCACCAGAAGCTGTTGAAGCTTCCGATACCGTTCTGAACTTTGAAGGCTTTAATGCTTACATTGATGAAATCAGCCTGCCTTTCTTAGAAGAAGCGGAAATTGATTACGTGACCGATAAAATGGGTTCTCAGCTCACACTAAAAGCGCCGAATGCGAAAATGCGCAAACTAGATGATGATGCTCCATTAATGGCGCGTGTTGAATACGCCATTCAAACTCAAGTGAACCCTCAATTGGCCAGCCACGGCGGCAACGTTAGCCTGATCAGTATTTCTGACTCTGGTGTCGCGTTAGTCCAATTCGGCGGTGGTTGTAACGGTTGTTCTATGGTAGATGTGACCTTAAAAGAAGGCATCGAAAAACAACTTATTGAACAATTCCCAGGTGAGTTAACCGCGGTTCGTGACTCCACTGATCATGAATCAGGTGATCACTCTTATATGTAAATAATAACCACAAAACAAAAAGGCTCACTTCCATCCCCCCAACATCGTGAAAGGGTTTGAAGTGAGCCTTTGATAAAACAATAACCGAATATTTCATTTGAACTGCGGATAACTAACGTTCTAAATTACCCGTTAAAATACTATCCCAGCCGATACTTTCATCGCCCAATACAATAAAGTTCGGGTTTTCTAAAGTATCTCGCTCGTTGTAAGACAAAGGCTCTAACTTGGTACTCAAGATCCGTCCACCAGCCTCTTCAACGATGCATTGTGTTGCCGCAGTATCCCACTCTCCCGTTGGACCTAAGCGGATATAACAATCGACGGCACCTTCTGCCACTAAACAGGCTTTTAACGCGGCAGACCCTAATGGCACCAGCTCATAATTACGCGCAGGTGATAGGTTGTCCGTGATTCGATTGATGTTTTGGCGGCGACTAATGGCAATCGCGATCGACTGCTCTGGGCTCTCATGCTTATGAGAATGAATGCGAATGCTGTCATCCATTTCAGGAATTTTCCAAGCCCCTTTTCCTTGATAAGCAAAGTAAGTCACCCCCGAAACTGGCGCGTATACCACGCCCATCACCGGATGATTATTCTCAATCAAAGCAATGACAGTGGCAAAATCACCACTACGAGCAATGAACTCTTGCGTGCCATCAAGAGGATCAACTAACCAATAGCGATCCCACTTCGAGCGTTTCTTTAAACTGATATCGGCATCTTCTTCCGACAAAATAGGAATATCGGGTGTTAACTCGGCCAAGCTTTGCATAATAATTTTATGCGCGGTCAAGTCGGCAGTGGTAACAGGAGTGTCGTCTTCTTTTACAAAAGATTGGTATTCTTTATTATGGTAAATCTCAAGAATGCGTTGTCCTGCTGTGCGAGCAATACCAATCACATCGGGTAATAAGTGAGATAAATCGCTAGATGATGACATATTTACCTTTCCTCAGCTAAAGCGCGTAGTGCAAACATCAATGCCGTAATACTGCGAGCTTCGCAAAAATCTAAATGAGTCAGTAATTCTTCGGCTTGATTAAGCGGCCATTTCACCACTTCTAATTCTTCCGGCTCATCCCCTTCAAGACGCTCTGGGTATAGACCTTGCCCTAAAAACAATGTCATCTGGCTTGAAAAATACGATGGTGCCAATACCACTTGCTTGAGAGGTAACAGCTTATCCGCTCCCATGCCAATTTCCTCTTTCAACTCTCGGTTTGCCGCCTGCTCTGGCGTTTCACCTGGATCGATCAAGCCTTTAGGAAAACCTAACTCATAACGTTCTGTACCCGCCGCATACTCACGGATCAGCAATAAATCCCCTTCCGCTGTAACAGGCACGATCATGACGCCACCACGATGGCTGGGTTTCATTCGTTCATAAGTGCGTTCTTCACCATTCGAGAAACGAAGCTCAAGAGATTCAATCGCAAATAAACGAGATTGCGCCACCACGGACTTAGATAAAATTTCAGGATGCTTGTGCTTTGCCATCTCGTTTCTCCTTAGACAAATAGGTGAACTATCCCCATCCTATTTGTTATTTATAACTTACCGGCAAACGTAAACTGATAACGCCCTTGCCCATCGGGATTGCCCAACCAAGTTAACTGCTTAGACATCGATGATGGAAATTGTGTACCAGGTTTAAACCACGCTTCTAACTTATAGCGCGATTGAGCATTTAGGTTCACTTTAAAGTCGCTGCTCACTTGTTGGTTATTTTGCTTGCCTGCTAAATCAACAATATGATCTTTACAGGTTAAATCAGCAATCACTGGGCCTGGCTCTAATTGTCCAATTGGAGAAGCTATTTGAGCCCCCGTCCATGCCACACTCCCCGCTGCTTGCTTACACCAAGGTTCAGAATACTGAATGTCGTTTAATGACACTTCTAATTGACCTTTTAATTCTACCGGCACTTGCATAGGAACAAACTTAACTAACTCGCTAACAGGTAAAGAGACCACGGTATTTTTGGCATATAAACCAGAAAAACCAACACCAACATCGCCTTTACCATTGAGCTTAATCGCGCTGCCTTGACCAAAACGAATTTTGTATTCCGCTTTACCCATAAACAACTGGCTTGGTCGAAATGACCAATATACTGCGCCAAGTGAGCGGCGTTCTGCCGTTAATTGTTGAACGCTGCCATTCCAAATGGTCCCACTGATACCTTGTACATCAACCCCTCTTTGCTTAGGTACATGAGTATAGACCCAAGCAGCAGGAATGTTAGCGATCAGGCTGACCAGTAAGGCGAACACGAAAATAATGACATACCACAGTTTTCCTTTCACGCCATTACCCTCGTTGAAATTGCAGTCGATTGACTTCGACAACACCTTGCTTATCCGTACGATTCACATCTAAAAACAACACTTGTAATCCATACTTATCTCGTAATTCTGCCAACCAATTAATTAATGTATTAAAAGGTAATGGTTGCACCCAAACTTGCAGCATGTCATCTCTTGGCTGCATACGAATCAATTCAATATCAAAACGCGAAGCAGTCGATGATACCACTTGGTTAATCGGCATATTTCGTTGTGAGCCACGAACACCACTTTGTGCACGTAAACTCACAATGTTGTCAGCCGAACTGGTTACCCATTGCAGTAGTTGCTTTTCAGTGTTTAAGCGTATTTGTGCTTGTTCAGTACGGTCGGATAACGGTTGAAATATCCCCCAATAAACAAAGCCAATAATAAATAAACTTAACCCAGCGATCACCAAACGGCGCTCTCGGGTTGAAATGCCTTGCCACCAATTATTGACTGGTGCCATTAATGCGGCAATTTTTTCATTCATGCCTTGCTCCTAATGACATAAGTCCCTTGTACGACATCACCATTTTTATTCAACTGCCCTTGATCGACAGAAAACTCTTTCGCCAATTCAGTCCGCAATTGTTCAAACGATTGGAAATCATTGCTTTGCGCATTAATACGGATCTCACTGCGGGCAGCATCAAACTGAAGGCTATGAATGGTCACCGATTTCACCGCTTGTAGCGACTCTGGTAATTTTGCCATCCAACCGAGAACAGACACCGTATCACCACTAGCGCCAGATAATGCATTTTCTTCATCTTGCATCGAACGCTTTAGATAACTCACCGTCGGGATCCGCTTTTTATCAGGAAATACCGAGCGGAAGATACGCTCACTTTCTGCATGATAAGCTTGGGATTGCGCTTCCAGTTGTTGCACCACGATGGTTTTCTGGATAAGTAGCACCACTACCAAGACACATGCTGCAATCGCTACTTTTTGCCACACTCGCCAATGTTTAAACCACGAAGCTTGCGCTTTAAACGAACCACTGAGCAAGTTAGCTTTTGAGGTGATCGCTCCTTGCGATAAGGTCACCATCATCATTTCTTTTTCGGCAAGCGTCCACAGCCCCGGCAATTGCTCGTGATTTACAGGTAAATCGCTATAGCTACAAATGCTAATCGCCGACTCATCGACATCAGAAGGCATCGCTTGTGGGCGCACCTCTTTCTTAACGGGTACCTTTTTTTCTTCACTGTCAGACTGCGCTTGTAAGCGCTGAACCAAAGCATCTTCATCGCTCGTCGGTTCACTTTCTGCAAGCTCGAGATTGTCATTAAGCACATCTTCAAAACGCAGAGCGTCACCATCCGGCGCGAGCCAACCTGATTGCAAAAAGAGTTCAAGCCATGCGTCATCAACTGCAGCACCTTTTACTTCACCTTGGCGAAATAGCCATTGGTCATCGCAATGCAGCGCGCTCACCTGCCCTTCAAGTTGTGGTAATGCCAAACAATCTGGCAGTACTTTTTTCAGCTCAATGCCCACTTCTTTAAATGCATCGACCCATTGCGCGAGGCGTTCTCGTTCAATGGTAGCAATCGTGGCTTGATCGCCTTGCTTTTTTAATACAGTGAAGTGCATGCGATCAATGTCTTGAGTGAGCTCATCCTCCAGTAAAAAGGGCAACATTGCATTCAATTGACGACTGGCACCTGAAGGAATGGTGATGTGTGTCAATAGCACATCACTACTTGGCAATAAGCCAATCACCATTCGTTGTTGGCTATAAGAAGCCAATTCATCTAAATGATCGCGATTAACTAGCTCACCTGATGCGATAACGTCTTTAAGGTTACTCGACCAGACTAACCAAGGTATCGAATCACTTGGATTACTGCTCAGCTTTATTGTCAGAAACTCGTTCACTGATCCCTCCGAAGCGACGACGTATGATTTCGGTCGTTTTATTATCTGAACTGTATATTAGGCTACGTAGCCTGACTCTTGAATCTTCTACTTTTACTTGTGCATCCAGCTCAAAGTATTGACTGGTTACTGCTAAAAATGGACTGGCTTGCGCTTTAATATCGGGTGAAATACCGCTAATTTCAGATTCATTCAAAAACGTATCCACATCTTTCCAACCATCTCTCGGACGATTTTCCAATAATTTTTCCGCATCATTTAAACTTAATGCCGGTTGAAATAAGCCCGCCAGCAATAAAGCCTGACGTGGTTCAAGCGTATTCACATTAATCAATAAATCCGCCGACGGAATGGCGCAAGCAACGTTATTTAACACCTTCATTGCAGGGCCCGTAACTTGATTTACCGCCCGAAGCTCTGAGGCATCAGCAATCATAGTATTGGGCGCATCATAAGGCGGTTTAAAACCTTCATAGGTCGCGCTTTCTACGCCACTTTGTGTGGTTACTTGTTCATCGCTATCCACATATTCTTTGATCGAATCGGCAATCACTTCTGCTTGATAATTATCGATGCCTTCTTCTTGTAACATATACGCCAAGACTTTCAATAAATAAGGCCTCTGACCGTTATTATTGGTATTGGGTAATCCGGTCAACGCATTCACATTAAAGCAAGCTTGTTTGTCATAAATACTGCCAACGGCTTCACCATTATCTAAAGGATAGTTGGTCCCTTGCAATGCCCACGCTTGGCTTAAATTAATGTTGTCATCGTTTTCTTTGTAAGTTTCTTCTATCGCCACTTGAGCTAAAGCTTCTACCCCTACGCCATACCAATAAGCTTGTTGATGATGTAACAAATTACTGGCTCGATAGAACTGAGTCGACATTCTTTCTGTCATAGTGGCGGCAATACCCACCAACACCCCCACCAGCATTAATACAAAGATCAACGCAACCCCTTTCTGCCGTGATGGCCGACGCTGTAAGCAATACTGTTTATTTACCTTGGTTGGCGTCATTGACTATCACCATCATCACTCGAATCACTCGCGGAACTCGGCGCTTTGCCACCCGGTGTTAAATATATCCGTGTTAATTTACCGTAATCCTTTAGCGTAAGAGACACTTCAACCGCTTTAGGCAGTTGCGAAGCGGTTTGCCATTCATCTTGCCACGCACCATTATCATAAAAACGAAAGCTCACATCTTCCACTTGAGTCAATATGGTTTTGTATAAAGGCTCTTGACCTGCAGGGCTATCGGGATAACGCCACCACACTCGCTCTAAATTACCTTGTATGGTGCGATATCCCACCTTGACTATCTCTCCTCTTGGGAAAGATTGCTGTGGGTTTAGCCAACCTAAACGAGTGAAAAGAATTCCATTGGACTCTGAATCGAGCAAATATTGCTCTTCAAAAAGATAATTGTTACTTGCCTCTTCACCATTTACGCGAAACCTTCTTGCGGCCATTTGGCGAAAATCACTGTCCATAATAATCATGGCGCGCTGTATTTCTTGTAACCTTTCCGTCTTCTCTGAAGACATTTGATTACTGCGCTGAACTTGGTTTACTACTTGGTAGGCTGCAATGCTTAAACTGGCAAACACCATAATCGCCACTAAAACCTCAATTAAGGTAAACCCTAACATTGGTTTATGTTTGATCTTTATCTGCCTACCACTACGGTTTAACATACGTTCTCACCGTCATTAATGTATTTTTACGCTCTGGATCAATAGCCACACTTACATCAACGGCTTTTATTAAATCCGATCCTGTTTTGATCGGTGTTGCGCTCCAATACCATTGCTTACCCGCAAACTCTTCAACACCTTTTTTGCTCGAATTGAATGAACTTGCTAGGTTGACCATAGCCAACTGATTATCCACCACCATACTGGCAAAGGTTTTCTCTTCCAGATAGGTTAAGGTGTTAATGTGTTGTGTGACCGCTCGAATCACACTGATCGCAGCCGTGGCGAAAATAGCCAAAGCAATCAATACTTCTAGCAGGGTCATCCCGCGTACTCGATTAGTTGCTTTGTTCATTAACCTCTCCCGGCGCAAGCAATTGAATTACGCCTGCTTCGGTAACATTGACTCGCCATCGTTCATCTAGTGATTGTTGACTATCCGATACAAACGATATCTCAAAAGGCGTCACTTCCCCGCTCGACAATACGAACACTTGAGGCGGCTTCACTTTTTCTTCTTCGTCGTCTTCAAAGCGGTCTTCATAAAAATCTTCTTGCTTAAATAAACGATCACTGTCCGACCACGCATCACCACCCAATTCAAACGAAAAGGTTAAATCGTCATCCATACTGGTTTCAGTAAAATAAGGACTCGATTCAACCTCTTTCCAACCTTCTTCATCTAATTGCATGTAGGTGTAGGTCGATTTTTTATCATCAAGACGAATACCATAATCTCGACCATTTAAAATCGCATCATCGCTCAACAATTGCAGGCGCTGAAAAAAGCGTGAGGCTTGTTCTTTAGCTTGGTCATCTTTACTTTGAGGTAGCGTTTGCACCACAGCCAGTGCGCTGAGGGACATTAATACCACCACCAGTAATATTTCCAATAAGGTAAAGCCAGCTTGACGCTTCATGGTTATCCTTACGATTTATACCCCTCTTACTTAGGGTATAGGTGTATTCACTTCCTTATTGGAAGTCTTGAATATTCCAGTTACCGATGTCTTTTTGTGAACCGTCATCGCCACCTTCTTGACCATCGGAACCTAAACTAAACACGTCTACCGTGCCGTGATCACCAGGGCTTAGGTATTGATAATCACCGCCCCAAGGATCACTTGGTAAACGTTTGATGTAACCACCATCACGATAATTACGCGGCTCTGGGCTACCTGTTGGCTTGCTCACTA
Organism: Vibrio rumoiensis 1S-45; assembly: GCF_000286955.2. Classification (GTDB taxonomy): domain Bacteria; phylum Pseudomonadota; class Gammaproteobacteria; order Enterobacterales; family Vibrionaceae; genus Vibrio; species Vibrio rumoiensis_A. The sequence continues at coordinate 108,985 of NZ_AJYK02000008.1, read as the reverse complement.
ACGCTTCTAAGCCTTGGTCAGTCGTTGGATAAACACTGTTGTCTAACTTATACATATCTAACGCATTTTCTAATGCGACAATGTCAGTCACTGCTTTTTGTTGATCTGCTTTTTCTTTGTTACCTAAAAGGTTAGGTACAACAAAACTGGCTAAAATCCCAAGAATGACCACCACAACCATTACTTCGAGTAAGGTGAAGCCTTTTTGTTTACTTGTGGTTGGGTTAATTGTTTTTCTCATGTTTCTCTCCTGTACAAAATTTTAAGCTCTCTCACTTTAGAGCGAGGTCCGGATAATTCGTTCCGCATTTTCAGAATGCGGCTCTTGCCGTTGATCTATTTTTGCGTAACTAAATTATTCAATTCTAAAATTGGCATTAAGGTTGCGGTCACAATAAACAACACAATACCAGCCATGGCTACAATCAGTAATGGCTCAAAAATGCCAAGTGCCATATTCACCAATGATTCAAAATCACGGTCTTGGTTGTCCGCTGCGCGAATCAGCATAGGTTCTAATTCACCACTTTGCTCACCACTGGCAATCATGTGTAACATCATCGGTGGGAATAACCCAGTATGCTCCAATGATTTACGCAAACTGGTGCCTTCACGCACTTTTTCTGATGCCTCTAAAATTTGTGATTTAAAGTATTGATTACTCATTACATCCGCCGCCACTTTCATGCCATCTAGCAAAGGAATGGCACTGGAAGAACAAATGGCTAAAGTGCGAGCAAAACGCGAAGTATTTAACCCTTTAGCTACTTTACCAATCACAGGTAAAGCCAAAACGCGTTTATCCCATTTCAAACGAAAATCTGGCTTTTTAAGCGCCATTTTCAATGCGACGATGAACGCAATAATACCGAGCAATAAGGCGATACCCCAGTGTTGAACAAAATTACTGGCGGTTAACAGGAATTGAGTAGAGAGCGGTAAGCCTTGCCCCATTTGAACAAATTGATCAACAATTTTAGGGACGACAGCAGCAAGTAAAAACGCCACAACGCTGATCGCAATTAAGGTCAGCATGGTTGGGTAAATAAGGGCTTGTTGTAATTTGGAACGCATCTTTTGGCGATTTTCAGCGTAATCAGCCAAACGATCTAAGATCGCATCCAAGTGACCCGATTTTTCACCGGCCGCCACCATGGCACAAAACAGATCATCAAATACCGCAGGAAACTCCGCCATACTATCGGACAAGGTATAACCTTCCACGACACGAGAGCGAATACTCACTAACATATTGCGTATCTGTGGCTTATCAGATTGCTCAGCGACCGCTCGAATACACTCTTCAAGTGGCATACCAGCTTGCACTAATGTCGAAAGTTGGCGCGTAATGAGGGCTAATTCATTGGTGCTAATACCGCGTTGAAAACTAAAGCCACCTTTTTTAGAACTTTGTGTTTTGGCTTTGGTTTCAACGACTTCGGTTGGCATTAAGCCTTTTTCTTTTAAACGTTGGCGAACCTGTCGAGCATTATCACCTTCTAGAATGCCTTTTTTTTGCTTTCCCTTCGCATCCAGTGCTTTATATTCAAACGCGGCCATGATTTACACTTCCTTAGTGACGCGCAGCACTTCTTCTAATGTCGTAATACCTTGACGTACTTTGGCTAAACCATCATCGCGAATACTTGGTGTTTTAGCGCGAATCGCAGACTCAATCGCCTGTTCACCTGCTTCGGAGTGAATCAGCTCTTGGGTCTTGTCATCAATCATCAACAACTCATGGATACCGGTTCGGCCACGATACCCTTTGTGATTACACTTCTCACAACCTTGTGGTTTATACAAAGTTAAGGCTTCATTCTCAGAAACATTGAATAATTTCTTTTGCTGAATGTCGGCTTGAAATGGCACTTTACAGCTTGGGCATAAGGTTCGAACCAAACGCTGCGCCAGTACACCAAGTAAAGAGGAAGAAATTAAGAATGGTTCTATGCCCATATCACGTAAACGAGTAATCGCACCAATCGCTGTATTGGTATGAAGAGTCGACATCACCAAGTGACCCGTTAAAGAGGCTTGAACACCAATTTGTGCCGTTTCCAGATCGCGAATTTCCCCGACCATTACCACGTCGGGATCTTGACGTAAAATGGCGCGTAAACCACGAGCAAAGGTCATATCAACCTTGGTGTTAACTTGGGTTTGACCGATACCATCAATATCAAATTCGATCGGGTCTTCAACGGTTAAGATATTACGCTCAGTGCTGTTCAGTTCTTGCAAGCCAGCGTATAACGTGGTTGATTTACCCGAACCTGTCGGACCGGTTACCAAGATGATACCGTGAGGTCGTGCAATTAATTGGCGGAAAGATTCGTGGTTTTTCGGTGTCATGCCAAGGCTGTGCAGATCTAAACGCGTAGCATTTTTATCCAGCAGACGCATCACCACTCGCTCACCGTGCGATGACGGCATCGTCGATACACGAACATCAACCGCTCGACCGCCAATACGTAATGAAATCCGGCCATCTTGTGGAACACGTTTTTCAGCAATATCGAGTTTCGCCATTACTTTGACACGCGACACTAAGATCGGTGCCAGTTTACGGCTTGGTGATAAGACTTCACGCAACACACCATCGACACGAAAACGAATAGATAAGACCTTTTCAAAACTTTCGATATGAATATCGGATGCACCCTCTTTGATCGCTTCACCCAACATGGCATTGATCAATTTAATGATCGGGGCATCATCTTCCGACTCTAATAAATCTTCATTCTCTGGCAGCTCTTCAGCTAATGAGAAAAAATCATCATCGGCGCCAATGTCTTCCATTAATTGGCGAGCTTCCGAAGAATCGCGCTGATACGCTTCCGGTTAACTTACGTTCAAATGCATTGCCATCGAGATGCTGTGGAGCAAAAGCTTGACCCAATGCCCGGCGAATCTCTAACATCACTTGCGAGGCAAGATCGCCCGTATAATAAAGAATCGCTTGCTGCTGTTCGTTGTAATCCAGTACCACTTGATGGCGCTTTGCAAAAGCAAAAGGAAGACGAAATGCAGGGCGAGCAGATTCTTCTAACTCGGGTTGCATTGACGATTCATCCATCATTTGACTCATTACTTTTCATCCTGCAACTGATCAAGGAACGCTTGGATTTCTGAAGGTTGACGTGCATCATCACCAAATCGAGGGATCACAGGAGTTTCCGCATTAGGCAGTAATTTTAAGCCCTTTTGCGCTCGGTATAATTGCTCTGCACGAATGTAGTTGTACTTACGACGAGACAAGCCATCAAGCGCCATACCATCACGAATAATCGTTGGCTTGATGAACACCATTAAGTTCTTTTTCTCTTTGGTAGTATTGGTGTATGAGAACAATGCACCTAAATAAGGAATGTCACCAAGCAGCGGAATTTTAGAGACACTTTCTTGGGCACGATCATCAATCAAACCGCCTAAGACAATCATTTGTCCATCTTGCACCATCACTGAAGTGTTAATTTGACGTTTGGCAAAACGAACATCGACTGCACCACTTGGCCCTAAAACATTCGACACTTCTTGTTCAATTTTCATTTGAATCGAGTCACCTTCGTTGATCTGAGGGGTCACTCTTAACTTAATACCCACTTCTTTACGGTCAACGGTTTGGAATGGGTTATCGTTGTCCGCACCGGCGGTTGAACCGGTAATTACTGGCACTTCTTCACCAACAATGAAAGACGCTTCACTATTATCTAACACTGTAATACTTGGAGATGAAAGAATGTTGGAGCTAGTATCGGTTGCCACCGCACTGACTAATGCTGCCCAATCTCCTTTAACCAGACTCAGTGCAGCACCATTCACACCACTTAATGCAGAAGCAAGAGTTGAATAATCTCCATTTGTATCTGGAGTCGTTGAAGTGGTTGTTGAACCATCCGCACTGACCACGGTAGTAGTTGTTCCTAGTGTTGGTTTTGCTTCTTGTATACCAATCGCTACTTGGCCAATTTGAGCATTAGCATTGGAATATTGCACCATGCTACCTGTTTCTAAATTCGCATATTGAGCACCTAGCTCAATACCTTCTCCTTCAGAAAGCTCAACAATCAAGGCTTCAATTAAGACTTGTGCTCGACGGATATCAAGCTGCCCAATTACCTCTTCCAAAGCTTGCATAATATCTGGCGGCGCCGTTAAAACTAAAGCGTTCGTACCCGGATCAGCAGTGATCAATACTTTGGTTTTATTGGTACCTGAACCTGCTCCAGAATCTTTCTCGGCTTGTAAGTTTTCCGATACGCCAGAAAGCACTTTCACTAAGTCTTCTGCTTTAGCGTAACGTAAATAAATAACACGGTTATTGCCTTTGGTTGCCATTTCAACATCAAGCTGACTAATCAGCTTTCTTAAACGCTGACGCACTTTAGGATCACCAGAAATTAAGATTGAATTGGTACGTTCATCGGCAACCAATTTTGGTTGAAGCAATTCAGGGGTGTTCTTCGCATCTGCGCTTTTACTTAGCGCATCCACAATACGCACCATTTCAGTGGCAGAAGCATTTTTCAGCTCAACCACTTCAACCTCTTTGTCGCCCGCTTGGTCAACCCGCTTAATAATGTCCGCTAAACGGTTGACGACAGAAGCACGTCCGGTAAGTAAAATAATATTGGAAGGGTCATAATGGACAACGTTACCGGCACCCGCATTATCATTAAGTTGACGTAAGATAGGAGAAAGTTCACGCACAGACACATTTTTTACCGGTACAACTCGAGTGATCACGGCATCCCCGGAAATAGTCGAGTCATTACCAACCACCGGAATAGCGGCCGTTTTCGCATCTTTATCTTTGATGACTTTCAAAATGCCGTTGTCCATTTGAACAACAGCGTAACCATAAACCTCTAAAACATTGAGGAAGAATTTATAGTACTGTTCTTCATTCAACACATCATAGCTGCGCACATCAATTTTTCCGCGCACAGTTGGATCGACAATAATGGTTTTTTGAAGATTACGTCCAACAATATTGATGAACTCCTGAATATCAGTGCCTTTAAAGCTAGCACTGAACTCTTCTGCTGAGGCAGATATTGACACAAATCCGGTCATTAATATTAGTGAGATTTTACTCAACCACTTTTTCACACGTTGCTCCTGCTCACCATGGGTGACGTTGCTATCCTAAAAAAACGAATGACTATTCGCTTTAAAACTGAATGTAAATATCATGAGTTTGGCCATCTCGTTCTACGGTTAAGTTCCATTCATTGAGACCTAACGCGTCTTTCCATAGAGAGGCTATTTGAGAAGGATCGGTTAAATCCTTCCCATTTAATACAGTGGCAATATCGCCTTCTTTAAGCCCGACTTGATCAAATAATTCCCGTTGACTGCCAGGGCGTACGCGATAACCTTTCAGGCTTCCATCTTCCATTACTTGAGAAAGACGAATGTACTGAAATATTTTTTGTGGGTCGCTAGAAATCTCGGTTCGAATAGCACTTAAATTATCATCACTTGGAGCTTCAACATCTTGTTCTGGCTCACCGCGCTTACTCGCAATGGTTTGTGGCTCTTTGTTGTAATCAATCCCAGCTAACATCAAGGTTTCATCGCGACCTTGATTCTGAATAATCACTCGATCAATTAATACTGCTTTAAGCGTGGCTCGAGTGTTCTCAATCGTCTCGCCAATACCATAAGTGGCTTGTTTTCCTTGGTTGGCAATAATAGCCAAGCTTAATTGCTCATTACTGCTAGATACCGCGCCCACTAAGGTAAGATTTAAACGGGTTTGAGGGGCATCTTGAGCCACTTGCTGTTTTTGGGCACTTTGCGCTTGATTATGAATATAGATCCCAAAAAGGTTGGCACTTAATAAATTTGAAATGTTAGACACTTGAGGTGCAGAGGATGCATTAGATGAGACTGCCGTCGCAGACCACTTTCCAACCGAAGGGGCTGGTGTCAGGATCGCCCATATTAATGCGCCAATAACCCACGCAATTAAAGCGGTAAAAATGAGCGTAAGCCAGCGACTGATTTGTGCTTGATGCAACACAATTTGGCGCCCTAGCTGGACGAAAAGGCCTCTGATATTGTCCTTCGAAGCCATCATTGTCGACATGTTAAAGTAGACTCCATTCTTCTTATTTCCACACCTTTTTATATTAAAATTTTTAAACCTTCATACCATACAACGTCAAGCTTAACGATTAAAAGGCTTATAACCAAATTAAATCATACTTTTACACATCTATTATCAACTTTTATGCACAACCTCTATTTTTGCACCTAAATATCAGAAGTTCCCTACCTTTTCTCATCGGATTAACCAATGATGAAAATGTATTAACCGCTAATAATAGCCTCTAAAATTTTCGACTTCTTTTAGCTTCTACCTTGATTTTTTTATTGCTCATCACCACTTTGTATCTAGTACTAGGGCGTAATACTACGTCATCTGTAAACCCTTGAAGGTTATATATCAGAATGAGCTCACAAACTTTATCGGTTCGCTTAGATAAATGGCTCTGGGCGGCTCGTTTTTATAAGACCCGTTCCATCGCACGAACCATGGTTGATGGTGGCAAAGTTCACTATAATGACCAACGAACCAAACCAAGTAAGATTGTCGAACTTGGTGCGAAAGTTCGTGTGCGCCAAGGTAAAGAAGAAAAAACGGTTGTTATAGAAAAAATATCAGAACAACGTCGTGGTGCACCTGAAGCCCAAACACTCTATCGTGAGACTGATGAGAGCTTGGCCAAACGTGAAGAAGATGCGCAAAAGCATAAACTGAATGCGTTATACAGCCCAAGTCCAGATCGACGCCCTGATAAAAAACAACGCCGTAATATCATTAAATTTAAACATCAATAATCGCTGGGAGTTCCCTTACTAATGGCAAATAATCTTTTGCATCGTTACTTATTTCAAGATTTGTCGGTTCGCGGCGAGTTAGTTCAGCTCGATACTGCTTTTCAACAAATCATTGCCAATCAAGACTACCCAAAGCCAGTTCAGGGAATGTTGGGTGAATTGTTGGTGGCAACCAGCCTACTAACCGCGACTTTAAAATTTGAAGGCTCGATTACGCTTCAACTCCAAGGCGATGGGCCAGTATCATTAGTGGTCATTAATGGCGACCATGACCAAAAGATGCGTGGCGTTGCACGTTGGGACGGTGACATCGCTTCTGATGCGTCTTTGCATGACTTAATCGGCAAAGGTCACTTAGTGATCACCATTTCACCAAAACAAGGTGAACGTTACCAAGGCGTGGTGGGTCTAGAAGGTGATACTCTCTCTGAAATTTTAGAAGGTTATTTCGAGCGTTCAGAGCAATTGAAAACTCGCTTATGGTTCCGCACCGGAGAGCATGAAGGTAAAGCACATGCAGCTGGCATGCTCTTGCAAGTCATGCCGGATGGTACGGGTTCTGAAGGTGACTTTGAGCATTTAGAAAAACTGACCGAAACCATCAAAAATGAAGAGCTGTTTTCATTGGATGCTAACGATGTACTGTACCGCTTATATAACCAAGAAACCGTACAAGTCTTTGAGCCTCAAGATGTTGAGTTTTTCTGCGGCTGTTCTCGTGAGCGCAGTGCTGGTGCAATTGCTACCGTTGCCAAAGAAGAATTAGACGATATTCTCAATACGGAAGGACAAGTTGCACTGCATTGTGATTACTGCGGGACTACCTATGCCTTTGACTCTAAAGAAGTAGATCAAATTTTAAAGGCCGCAAAAAACAGCCTACATTAATTCATTGTATACAATAAGTCATACAACCGTTTGAAAAAACCGACGCATTGTCGGTTTTTTTGACCTTAAAATCCTATTTTTCAATGCTTTCCGCGTCACTTATTTTAATACGATTAATAATCATATTGCCCTTGACCCCACCTTTTTTGTTTTCAAACTTTGTTAAAGTGAGCATGAGTAAAGTAAGCCATACATAGAAAGTGGTTATTTTTTACTCATTACCTAAAATTATAATAATCCCTACAAAAATTCCTATTAAGGAGCCCGCTATGACCGTTATGGAGAACGCTACCCAACAGGCAGCGCAGTTAGATCTCACTTGCTATGGTATTACCGATGCCACTGAAGTTATCCGTAATCCTAATTATGAATTATTGTTTGCAGAAGAAACCAAATCTGAACTCAGTGGTTATGAAAAAGGCATTATCACTGAATTAGGCGCAGTGTCTGTCGATACCGGTATTTTTACTGGTCGCTCACCTAAAGATAAGTACATAGTAAAAGATGACATCACTCAAGATACGCTTTGGTGGTCTGATCAAGGCAAAAATGACAATAAACCGATCACACAAGCCATTTGGCAAGATCTCAAATCTTTAGTAACCGAGCAACTCTCCAATAAGCGTTTATTCGTCGTCGATTGCTTTTGTGGTGCTAACCCTGAATCTCGATTGCAAGTTCGTGTTATCACGGAAGTAGCGTGGCAAGCCCATTTCGTCAAAAATATGTTTATCCGCCCAACTGATGAAGAATTAAAAACATTCAAACCTGATTTTGTGGTGATGAATGGCGCAAAAGCCACCAATCCAAATTGGCAAGCTCAAGGCTTAAACTCTGAAAACTTCGTGGCCTTTAATTTAACCGAACGCATTCAAATTATCGGTGGTACTTGGTACGGCGGCGAAATGAAAAAAGGTATGTTCGCCATGATGAACTACCTATTACCATTAAAAGGTATGGCTTCAATGCACTGTTCTGCCAACGTTGGTGAACAAGGCGATGTCGCGATATTCTTTGGCCTATCCGGCACTGGGAAAACCACGCTGTCTACTGACCCTAAACGCCAATTGATCGGTGATGATGAACACGGTTGGGATGACGATGGTGTGTTTAACTTTGAAGGTGGCTGTTACGCTAAAACCATTAAGCTATCGAAAGAAGCGGAACCGGATATCTACAATGCGATTCGTCGTGATGCACTGCTAGAAAATGTCTCGGTAACGGACGATGGCACCATTGATTTTGATGATGGTTCTAAAACGGAAAATACCCGCGTGTCTTACCCGCTTTATCACATTGATAACATCGTAAAACCAGTCTCTAAAGCTGGCCATGCGAAGAAAGTGATCTTCTTAACTGCCGATGCCTTTGGCGTGTTACCTCCGGTATCTAAATTAACGCCAGAGCAAACTAAATACCACTTCCTATCCGGCTTTACCGCCAAATTGGCAGGTACTGAGCGCGGCATCACTGAACCAACCCCAACCTTCTCTGCGGCATTTGGCGCGGCGTTTTTAACCCTACATCCAACTCAATATGCTGAAGTGTTGGTAAAACGTATGGAAGCGGCAGGCGCTGAGGCTTATTTAGTCAACACCGGTTGGAACGGCAGCGGCAAACGCATTTCGATTCAAGATACCCGCGGTATTATTGATGCGATTTTAGATGGTTCAATCGACCAAGCGGATACGAAAATCATCCCAACCTTTAACTTGGAAGTACCAACATCACTACCAAAGGTTGACCCATCCATTCTAGATCCAAGAGATACTTATGCGTCTACCGATGCGTGGCAGGTGAAAGCGGATGAGTTAGCGGCATTGTTCATTAAAAACTTTGCTCAATACACCGATAACGATGAAGGTAAATCCTTAGTCAGTGCTGGGCCACAATTACCTTAATTGACCCTATTTGGTATTAATAACATTAACGAGAAGTCATACGGCTTCTCGTTTTTACTTTATATACTAAATTTTGCCCTTTTTTCATTCAACTCATACCATTGGATATCATGGTTCGTTATCCCTCATTACAGCACTTAATAAAAAGAATGCTTCAACCTTGGTGCTATTTTCTATAAATTGTCCATGATAAGGGCATACTCTAAAACTCACCGCCCTTCATTGAATGCAAAAACAGGACGTTACATGAGAAAGTTACTTGCCATTATTGTTGGCTTAATTTCATTGTTAGTGGTTGCTCTCACCGCTTCTTATGCCGCCCTTCACACTAAATATGCTCCACAGCTTGTTAATGGCGTACTTGAGTATGGCTTGAAACAGCCAATCAAAATACGCGCCGTCAATTATTCTTATCAGCAACCTAAGCACATTCAATTAGAAGGTGTGCTTATTCCTCAAGAGAATGCCTCTCCTTTGCTGCTTAACCAGGTCGATATCTGGTTAGGAGACTCACTGTGGAAAGACAATCAATTTCAGATTAATAATGTGTTAATTGAAGGGGTCAAATTACAAAATGGTTGGCCAACGCTATCGGTCTCACCATATATTCGATTAAATCAACTGTCGGTAGCCAATATTGATTTTGCTGATAATGGCTGGGTGGGGCGAGATGTTAATATCCAAATAAAATCGCCTCAGGTTCGTGATTCGAAAATCCTGCCTTTTTATGGCGAAATGCAATTATCTGCAGATCAACTCTATTGGCAAGGCGAAGCACTCAATCACGTTTTTATTGATGGTGATCTCACCGAAAAAAACGCCACCTTCTACGATATTCGATTTACCTGGCGAAAAGCACACTTCTCTGGCCAAGCCACCAAAATGAACACGCAAAAAGAATGGCAAGTACCACGCGTGAATATTACGGGTCTACGTTTACAACAAAATGATTTCGATAATATCAGTACAGCCAGTCTTGATGGGTTTAACCACATTCCGATGAATATTGATCAGCTGACCATCTCAGAATCCAGCTTCGAAACACCGACCATCAGCGCGAATAACGTTACGATAAACGCAGAACACGTCGAGTTACCACTGCAACTGTGGCAACAACAAGACGCCAGTATTTTTGCAACCGCCGATAACATGAGCCTATTAGGACAAGCCATTAACTCTCCTGCATTGGATGTAAACCTGCAACCAAATTTAGCGCACATCCAAGATATCTCCCTTGAAATGCTACAAGGCAACATCCATTTACAAGGGCAAGTTACTCCCACCAGCTTGAATTTAACTCAACTCAACTTAAATAATCTAAAATGGATACCAAGCCCACGTTCTAAACAATTATTTAAAAATTATTTGAGCCAGATTAAAAATATTCAGGCCAAAATGGTGAGTGTGAATAATGTTCAATTTATCGATTTAACCACCACCACGCCAAAGCAAGCCTCTGGATTAAGCATTGATGGTGATGAGCTGGATATTAAGCGTGATGGTCAATGGGGATTATGGAACGGTCAACTTAGCATCAGTGCCAGCAGCGCTAGCTATGACGGTGTGAATAGCCGTAATCTATTACTTAGCATGCATAGCAAAGAAGGCCATTTTGGGCTAGATAAACTATTTATTCCTCTTGATGATGGTTTAGTGAAAGGCACTGCAAATATGGCATTTAGCCAAACGAGCCAACCTTGGAATGTGGATCTTGAGGCCTCTGGTATTCCGCTACGCTTCTTTACTCGTTGGTTCCACCTTCCTTTGCATTTGGATGGTATTACCGATTTTACGATTAAAGGAGAAGGGCTATATGGCGATCAGCTGATCTTTAATCGTAGTGTGACAGGCCAGCTAAATGCAAGCGTCACACGAGCCTCTAGCCATGATGACTTCCAAAATTTATGGCTGCGCAATCAAGGTATTAATCTGCCACCGTTGGTTCATCCAGATAGCGTAGAAGAAAGTGAACCAGAACAAGGTGGATCATCAATAATGGATAAAAATAAACCAGCGGAACCCGTGACCATTAGTGATATCCAGTTAACCGCTGATCGTGGTCGATTATCACTTAAGCCTTTTGATATTGAAGCGAAAGATTTCTCTGCTCATTTTGGAGGAGATTATGACTTTTTATACCCAGATAAAGGTAAATTACAATATCGCTTAGAAGGGAAATGCCAAAGTTTGACGTTCAATTTACTCGGTAAACGAGATTCAGTGTTAGTGGAAGAAAGCTGCAAGTAAATGACTGGCAGCTTTGCCTGAACCTCAGGTTATTTCACCATCGGTGCTTCACCAAGAAAATCTGTCATCAGCATATAGGTGCCGGTAAATTCAACGGCAGCGACATCACCACTGTAAACAGTAACTTTCACAATGATCCTAGCTTTACGACCTGTGACTAAACGGTCTAAATCCCCGCTGATCCCATCAAGAGAGGTCACCGCAATAGGGCTTTTAGTCACTGGAGCACGAAAGCGCACCTGACTGTCTGCTAAAATAATATCGGCTTCTAGGCCTTTTTCTCGCATCAATAGCCACGCCATTCCCCAACCAGTCAATGTGGTTAGGGTAAACAACGAACCAGCAAACATCGTTTCATGCGGATTAATATTAGGATTAAGTGGCGCAGAGCATTCAAACTGATAGCCCGTATATTGACTAATACGAATCCCCATCGAAGCACAAATCGGGATCTCTTGTCGCCAGCGCTTTTGCAATTCATCACACCAATCTGGGCGACGAGAAACATTCGCGAGCGCATTAAGTTTTTTTACCATTTGTTGATGACGAATCGGGCCAACCTCATCGCTTAATTCGCCCTGATTTTCAAAACCATTTTTCTTATAAAAGTGAATGGCATCTTCACGAGAATTACACACTAAACGCTTAGCGCCTTCTTGTAGTGCGTACGATTCTAGCGCCACCAAGATCAAAGAACCTAAGCCCTTGCTGCGGTGTTGAGGATGTACCGCCATATAGCGAACTTGCCCTTCACTATTCGGAGTAAGGTACATTCTGCCAACGGCCATAATACGTCCACGTCCATCGACAATCATTCGGTGGGCGCTCATTTCATCGTATTCATCTCGCTCTGAACCTTGTGGTTGATGAAAAGGTTCACGCAACATCTGCCAACGAAAATGGTAATACTTTTGCAAGTCAGATTCAGTCTTGGGCGTCACTAACTTAAACATGTAAATCCCTTACTATTAAATTTATTTGATCATCCATTATGTGAACGATGGTTATACTTGTAGCCAGAATGTCACCGGGCCATCATTCACTAAAGCCACTTTCATATCCGCCGCGAAACGACCATTTTGAGTCACGATACCGGTCTCACGGCAGCAATCAGAAAAATAATCATATAGACGTTCGGCCTGCGTGTGATCCGCACCTTTCGAAAAGCTTGGGCGCATGCCTTTTTGAGTATCCGCAGGTAGCGTAAATTGAGAGACCACTAACACGCTACCACCCGCTTGTTGCACATTAAGGTTCATCTTCCCAGCGTCGTCTTCAAAGATTCGATAACCGAGCACACGCTCAGTTAAGCGTTTGGCTTTCGCTTCATCATCCTCTTTTTCAACGCCAAGTAACACCAATAAACCTTTTTGGATTTCTCCAACAATTTCGCCATCAACCTTAACATTAGCTTCACTTACTCTTTGGATAAGGGCAATCACGAATCGTTCCTCTTTTTAAATCTTTCTTTCAACTTGACGATCGGATGATAAGGTTCATCGTTATACCATTCTTCTCTTTCGCCTAAGCTTGCCGTCACTTCCGCGCCAACCAATACGATAAACCAGCACAAGTAAATCCAAACAAATAAGATTGGGATTGCTGCCAGAGCGCCATAAATTAATTGATAAGAAGGAAAAGCGGTAATGTACATCGCAAAGCCTTTTTTAGATAGCTCAAACAAGATACCCGACACAATCGCACCAATGATCGCATGATGCACCTTCACTTTAATATTAGGCACTAACATATAAAGCCCAATAAAAGCCAAAATCGAGAACAGCACCGGCAATATGCGATAAATACCACTTACTACTTCTTTGCTCACGATTTGTTCGGAAGTGATATAAGAGCTTAAAGCCAAACTTGAACCAATAAAAATAGGGCCTAAGGTTAATACCATCCAATACATAGAAAAAGAATACACCATACGGCGCTTATGCTTTACACGCCAAATGAAATTAAGGTTTTTATCTATGGTAGAAATTAGCAGCATCGCGGTAATAAACACAAAACCACCACCAACTGCACTCATACTTGATGTGTTAGCAATAAAAGTGTTTAGCGCTTCTTTTACCGCATCTCCCGCCGCCGGCATAAAATGTTCAAATACGAATTCCTGTATTTGATGACTAATGCCTTCAAATACAGGAAACTTTGATAAAGCCGTCACCACCACTGTTAATAATGGAACCAAAGACAGCAAGGTAATATACGCCATGTAACCAGCATTTACCGTGAGGCGATCCCGAATCACTCGATTTTTAAGGTGCAAAAAATAATGTATGGCGATACTGATTTTTCTTTCCATGAGATTAAACCTATCGATGTTGTTACTTGCAGGCATAAAGTAAATACGCTAATACGACAATCACTGCCATTTCAGACGCTTTGATTATATCAGCCATCAATCACTTACAGGTTAAAAGTTTCATTAATCAATATTAAATCTAGTGATCGCACTTATACCAACCTAATAATTACCATTGAATTACTGGTATTGATATTACATAAAAAGCCATTCTACAGACACAAAAAAGCCGATGTCATCACAACATCGGCTTTTGGGTTAATAACTTAAAGCAATATTACTTAGGAGCACGACCGGCACGCTTACGTTCATTTTCAGTCAAATGACGCTTACGAATACGGATGCTTTCTGGTGTTACTTCTACTAGTTCATCATCATCGATGAATTCTAGAGCTTGCTCTAGAGTGAACTTGATCGCAGGAGAAAGCGTTTGAGCTTCATCAGTACCAGATGCACGTACGTTGGTTAGCTGCTTACCTTTCAAACAGTTAACGGTTAAGTCGTTGTTACGGTTATGGATACCGATAACTTGACCTTCGTAAACTTCATCTGCGTGTTCTGCAAATAAACGACCACGCTCTTGCAAGTTAAACAATGCGTACGTTAATGCTTTACCAGTTGCGTTAGAAACTAATACACCGTTACTACGTTGACCAATTACGCCACCTTTATGGTCGTCGTAACGCTCAAACGTATGGTAAAGAAGACCAGAACCTGAAGTTAGTGTTAGGAATTCCGTTTGGAAACCAATCAAGCCACGAGAAGGCATGTAGAAGTCCATACGAACACGGCCTTTACCATCTGGTGCCATATCAGTCAGCTCACCTTTACGGATACCGATGTTTTCCATAATGCCACCTTGGTGCTCTTCAAGCACATCGATAGTCACTTTTTCAAACGGTTCCATTAGTTTGCCATCAATTTCTTTCTCGATAACTTCAGGACGTGATACCGCTAGCTCGAAGCCTTCACGACGCATGTTTTCGATTAGAATTGAAAGGTGAAGTTCACCACGACCTGATACTTTGAATTTATCTGGGTTGTCAGTTTGCTCAACGCGTAATGCTACGTTGTGTACTAATTCTTTTTCTAGACGCTCAAGGATGTTACGTGAAGTCACGAACTTACCTTCTTTACCCGCAAACGGAGAAGTGTTTACTTGGAATGTCATGGTTACTGTTGGTTCATCAACAGAAAGTGGTGTCATTGCTTCAACATTGTTGATATCACAAATGGTGTCAGAGATTTTCAGCTCACCTAAACCAGTAATCGCAATGATATCTCCCGCGTTTGCTTGATCCACTTCGTGACGCTCAAGACCTAGATAACCAAGAACTGTACCAACTTTACCGTTACGCTTCTTACCATCAGCACCGACAATCGTTACTTGTTGGTTTGGTTTAACACTACCACGAGTCACACGACATACGCCGATAACACCAACATAAGAGTTGTAATCAAGTTGAGACACTTGCATTTGCAGTGCGCCTTCGATATCAACATTTGGGCATTCAACATTATCAACAACCGCTTGGAATAATGGTTGCATATCTTCGCCAACGACACCTTCGTCCATGGATGCCCAGCCATTTAATGCTGATGCATAAACCACTTTAAAGTCTAGTTGTTCATCCGTTGCGCCTAAGTTATCAAACAAATCAAAGATTTGATCCATAACCCAATCAGGACGAGAACCAGGACGGTCAACTTTGTTGATAACTACAATTGGTTTTAAACCGTGAGCAAATGCTTTTTGTGTTACAAAGCGAGTTTGTGGCATTGGGCCATCAACCGCATCAACGATAAGCAATACAGAGTCAACCATAGACATGATACGTTCCACTTCACCACCGAAATCGGCGTGTCCAGGGGTGTCTACGATGTTAATGCGGTAGTCATTCCAGTTAATAGCGGTGTTTTTCGCTAGGATGGTAATACCACGTTCTTTTTCAATATCGTTTGAGTCCATGACGCGCTCTTCAGCTTCACCACGAGATTCAAGTGTTCCTGATTGCTGTAATAGCTTATCAACCAAAGTCGTTTTACCGTGGTCAACGTGCGCGATAATCGCGATATTTCTTAACTTATCAATCTGTGGAGTAGTCATGGAATTCGATTCACTTATAAAAGACACCCAGACAGTGGGTGAACTTGATTAAAAAAACGGTCGTAAATGTACCAGATTTTAGAAAAAAACCTAGAAATATGTGATCAAAGTGGCGATTATTTACTCTTTTTTTTCAATTTAATCACTTAATCGCCATTCGGATGTAAGTAAATCAAGTCTATACCAATAAAGCATCGCTTTGGGTTTATTTATCTCTATTCGTAAAAACTCGGTCTGATCGCCATAAACTCGATTGACAAACGATCAAATTCTCGGCTGAATAGAGGGGTTATTTAACCGATTGCATCAGGATAGCGCAAAGAGCACCAATTCCGTGCATATACGCACCATTTAAGTGCACAAGGTTGCACCTTGTTGGATTTTATAACTTTAGTTCTTTGATTTTAAAGGATTTATTTTTTTGGCACGATTCTAGCTAGACTATAAGCATCATTGATTACTTATTAAAAGAATCAAGATCGCTTAAAGCACACATTCAATGTAAAACGCTTTAATCGCTCAAACAGTATTAATAACACCGGAGGTTATCCAAGATGTCAGTAGAAAACGTACTCTCTCTGATCACAGAAAACGAAGTTAAGTTTGTTGACCTGCGCTTTACTGATACAAAAGGTAAAGAACAGCACATTTCTATTCCTGCACACCAAGTAGATGCTGACTTCTTTGAAGACGGCAAAATGTTTGATGGCTCTTCAGTTGCTGGCTGGAAAGGCATTAACGAATCTGACATGGTGATGATGCCTGACGCTTCAAGCGCAGTTCTTGACCCATTCACGGAAGACTCAACGCTAAATATCCGTTGTGACATTCTTGAGCCTGCAACCATGCAAGGCTACGATCGTGACCCACGTTCAATCGCAAAACGCGCTGAAGACCACATGCGTGCAGCAGGCTTTGCTGACACCGTTCTTGTTGGTCCAGAACCAGAATTCTTCCTATTTGATGACATCAAATACGGTAACGACATCTCTGGCGCTTTCTTCAAAATTGATGACGTAGAAGCGGCTTGGAACTCAGGCACTGAATACGAAGGCGGTAACAAAGGTCACCGTCCTGGCGTTAAAGGCGGTTACTTCCCAGTAGCACCTGTTGATTCATCTCAAGACATTCGTTCTGCTATGTGTTTAATCATGGAAGAAATGGGTCTTGTGGTTGAAGCACATCACCATGAAGTAGCAACAGCTGGCCAAAACGAAATCGCAACTCGTTTTAACACGCTAACTGAAAAAGCGGATGAGATTCAAATCTACAAGTATGTTGTTCATAACGTTGCTCACGCATACGGTAAAACAGCGACTTTCATGCCTAAACCATTAGTTGGCGATAACGGTTCTGGTATGCACGTTCACATGTCTCTTGCTAAAGATGGTGTCAACCTATTTGCTGGCGACAAGTACGGTGGCCTTTCTGAGATGGCGCTTTACTACATCGGCGGTATCATCAAGCATGCGCGTGCAATCAACGCCTTTGCTAACCCATCGACTAACTCATACAAGCGTCTTGTCCCAGGATTTGAAGCACCAGTTATGCTTGCATACTCTGCACGTAACCGTTCAGCTTCTATTCGTATCCCAGTGGTACCAAGCCCGAAAGCACGTCGTATCGAAGCTCGCTTCCCAGATCCAGCGGCTAACCCATACCTAGCGTTTGCAGCGCTACTAATGGCTGGCCTTGACGGTATTAAGAACAAGATCCACCCTGGCGATGCTATGGATAAAGACTTGTACGACCTACCAGCTGAAGAAGCAGCAGAAATCCCGAAAGTTGCGGAATCTCTAGAAATCGCGCTTAAAGCACTAGACGACGATCGTGAGTTCTTAACTGCTGGCGGCGTATTCTCTGATGATTTCATTGATTCTTACATCAAGCTGAAATCTAAAGATGTTGAGCGCGTAAACATGGCTGTTCACCCACTTGAGTTTGAACTGTACTACTCAGTTTAATTCTCGTAGGTTTACACCTGCAGATTTATTTCTGTAACAGTGTAAGAAATACGAAAATTTTAGGCTCGCCTCTCAGGTGAGCCTTTTTTTTATTGAGGTTAAAACATCATCACTTAATCTATACCTTATATAAATTCAATCGAGGTCATTTATTGTGCTCATTATCAAACGTTCACACATCTTATTATTTTTGATCTCATCGATGCCTATTCATTTTGCCGCGGCCAATGAAATTTATAAGTGGACAGACAGTAAAGGCATTTTGCATTTTAGTGATACACCGCCACCAGAGCAGGTTAAAAATGAAGAAAGACTCAAATTGCCCGATATTAAAGCACCTGCGCCAGCCCCTCAATATGGCAGCAGTTCAACTATCGACAAGCCGATAGACACACCAGACACCACTTTAAGCGCGGCGATGACTGCATTACCAGCCATACCAGAGAACATGGAACCAACCGAGACCAAAAAAATATCGCTCAACATTACCAACTTGACTGAGAATCAAACCATCCGCAGCAATCGAGGCATCATCGCGGTGCAAGTGGCTTTAAACCGTAAGCTCGGTATTGGTGAACATTTACAGTTAATGCTAGATACGCAACCTTATGGCGCACCACAAACAACATTATTATGGGAATTAGAAAATATAAATCGAGGCGCCCACACCTTTTCAGTGAATGTTGTCGAAAGCGGCAAGGTTATTGCATCATCCAATCCAATCACGGTGCACTTACATAGAACCACCGTGAAGTAATGGCATGATAAACAATAAACATCAAAACTTACCGCAAGCACAGCCCTACTAGGCTTTGTATCCGAGTATTTAACGAGTTTCTTTTTTTATTTGTACTGATTTTTATCATGCCCCATACTGACGCTTATTAGTGCACCATTTAGGTGCAATAAATAGGATTGAGCATGATGACACCTTATTCAAACAACAGTAATGCACTAGCAGCCGACATTCTTGGCAATTTAGTTACCGCTACTTTATTGTTGGATGACAAACTGACGATTCACTACGCCAACCCTTCTGCAGAGCAATTATTTTCTCAAAGTGCGAAAAGGCTACATCGCCAACCTTTATCCGAGTTAATTCAACACGCCTCGATGGATCTCGCTTTATTTACTCAACCACTGCAAAGTGGCCAAAGTATTACCGACAGCGACGTTACCTTTGTGATTAACGGTAAACCGATTTTATTAGAAGTCACCGCTAGCCCTTTATCACTTAAATCTGAACATCGACAAGATTTGATGCTGTTAGTTGAAATTCGAAAAATTGACTCACAACGCCGCCTAAGCCAAGAATTGAATCAACATGCTCAGCAGCAAGCCGCTAAATTATTAGTACGTGGGCTGGCTCATGAGATCAAAAATCCATTAGGCGGATTAAGAGGCGCAGCACAATTACTTGGCAGAATGCTTCCTGATCCAAGTTTGAATGAATATACCCAGATTATTATCGAACAAGCTGATCGCTTAAGAGCTTTAGTCGATCGCTTGCTTGGCCCTCAAAAACCCGGTAAGAAAAGCCCGGTAAACTTACATGAAGTATTAGAAAAGTCTCGCCAATTAGTGGAATTGGAGTTTGGTAATCAAGTCATCATAGAACGAGACTACGATCCAAGCATGCCACACATTGTGATGGATGCCGATCAAATGGAGCAAGCGTTCCTCAATATCACCAGTAATGCCGCTCAAATATTAGCTAACCAACCTGATGGGACGATCAGTATTCGTACCAGAACCGTTTATCAAGCCAATATTCATGGCCACCGACACAAGTTAGTCGCAAGGATAGAGATCTGCGATAACGGCCCCGGCATTTCCAGTGAATTACAAGACACCTTATTTTACCCAATGGTCAGTGGCCGCGAAGGTGGCACAGGATTAGGTCTGTCTATTTCACAAAATATAATCGACCAACACAACGGTAAAATAGACGTTGAAAGTTGGCCTGGTCATACCGTTTTTACGATTTATTTACCAATCCAAACGGTGTGATGAATCATGTTGAACCTCGTTATCGAACTTGCGCAAGGAATATAGGATATGAGTAAAGGATTTGTATGGGTCGTAGATGATGACAGCTCAATCCGATGGGTATTAGAAAAAACACTCTCTTCTGCCAATATACATTGCGAAACCTTCGCCGATGCAGAAAGTGTTTTATTGTCACTAGAAAAAGAAACGCCGGATGTTTTAATCTCAGATATTCGAATGTCGGGTATGGATGGCCTTGCCTTGTTAAAACAAATACAAGGTAGCCACCCTGATCTTCCAGTGATTATTATGACAGCACATTCAGATCTCGATGCTGCGGTTAATGCTTATCAAACAGGTGCCTTCGAATACCTTCCAAAGCCATTTGATATTGATGAAACCTTAACCTTAGTTGAACGTGCAATTGCTCACAGCCACGAGCAACGTAAAGCCACGCCAACCGAAGAGGCTATCCAGTCAGTAACGCCAGAAATTTTAGGCGAAGCACCAGCAATGCAAGAAGTCTTTCGGGCAATTGGACGGCTTTCTCGCTCTTCAATCTCAGTGCTTATTAACGGTGAATCAGGAACAGGTAAAGAGCTAGTAGCCCATGCGCTTCATCGTCATAGTCCTCGCTCGAAAAACCCTTTTATTGCTTTAAACATGGCGGCGATTCCAAAAGATTTAATTGAATCAGAGCTTTTTGGGCATGAAAAAGGGGCATTTACCGGAGCAAACAGTGTTCGCCAAGGGCGTTTTGAACAAGCCAATGGAGGGACATTGTTTTTAGATGAAATTGGCGATATGCCACTCGATATTCAAACTCGTTTGCTACGGGTGCTTGCCGATGGGCAATTCTACCGCGTTGGTGGGCACGCACCGGTGAGCGTCGATGTCCGTATTATTGCCGCCACGCATCAGAACCTTGAAAAATTGGTCAATGATGGTGATTTCCGTGAAGATTTATTTCATCGCTTAAATGTTATACGTGTCCATATTCCAGCCTTGCGTGAACGCCGCCAAGATATAGAAAGACTGGCAACACATTTTCTCGGTCGCGCAGCAGATGAACTTGGTGTGGATGTAAAGACTCTTCATCCAGCCACAGTAGAAAAGCTCAATCAACTACCTTGGCCTGGTAATGTTCGTCAATTAGAAAATATTTGTCGTTGGTTAACCGTGATGGCAAGTGGCAGTGAAGTACTACCGAGCGATCTTCCTGCCGAATTGGTCAATGAAAAACGCCACACAAGCAATGATCAAAGCTCAGGCTCTTGGCAACAACAACTCGGCATTTGGGCGCAACAAGCCTTAGTTAACGGTGAATCCGAATTATTGACCGTTGCTCAGCCCGAATTTGAACGTATATTGCTACAAACTGCCCTCAATCATACTAATGGGCACAAACAAGACGCTGCAAAATTATTAGGCTGGGGAAGAAATACACTCACCAGAAAATTAAAAGAATTGCAGATCCCATAATTCAGCTACAAAACCGCCAGACCAAACTATAATCAAATTATTTAGTATATATAAGGGAATGCGCATATGGTCTGGCGTTCCATCCATAGTAAAAATCAAACAATATAGATGAACACAAAATCTGCAATAATTTGATTAAATACCCACAAAACTCGTTTGCATTCAGTTTTAATTCAACCAACATCAGGTACACTTAGACTTATTTTGTTTCAGTTTTTTTCTTGCGAGTTCCGAATGACTTTTCCTCGTTTATCATTGCGCACTGCGGTTATTTTGCCATTTACGATTGTGCTAGTGATCACTATGTTGATCATCACCGTGGTGCAAAAAATGACCTATGAAAAAATGTTGCAGGAAATGAGCCAAAAGCAGCTCACCAGTATTTCTCAAAATATTGAATCTAACTTATTGTCCTTCCTCCATGCCCCTTTTAAAGTCAGTATCGCCCTCAGTGAGGCTATTTCATATAACAATCTCTACGAAGAAAAAGATGTTTCCCGCCTCACTGATTTTTTCCGTTTAACCTACAGCAGTTTAGAAAGCCACATCCCACAATTAGATTCACTCGCTTTTGGTGGCCAAGCATTTGGACAGTATGTAGGCCTACGACGTGAAAAAAATCATGATTTCTCCCTCTTAATAAAAGATCACAAAACCAATAATAGCTTGCTGGTCTACCATGGAAAAACCAGAGATTCAGATGTTCTTTTTAGTGTTAACGATTACGAACCTCGCGTTCGTCCTTGGTACGCTCCGGTTGCTGAAACCCTAGAACCTATGTGGTCCGATCCTTATACCAACAATGATGACCGACAAGAAGTGACACTTTCTGCCTTAACTCCTGTAATGAAAGGCACTGAACTGGTTGGTGTACTTTCCGCAGACGTAAAATTAAATAGCTTCGATGAATTTTTAGCAGAACAAAAGAAAAGAGATAATTCCTCAATTTTTATCTTTGATCAGAATAAACAACTGATTGCTCATTCCGATATTGAAAACTCGATAATTTCAAAAAAAGAGCCTAAAAGTAACAATAAAAATCCATTATCAATCACAGGTAAGCGTATAACGATTACCGAAAGTGCCGATCCCATCATTAGAGCGACAGCCAATCAAATTATTAATAAAGAAAACGAACATTCAAACCAATCAATCATGGTTTTTTATGTTGGTGGTAAACGCTATTTTTCCTACGTTGGACCATTCGTTGATGACAATAAGTTAAACTGGACTATTGCTGTCACGTTACCTGAATCCGAGTTACTGGGAGACTTACCTGCTAAGCAACAAAAAGCACTACTTTTTGGTTTCTTGATCTGTCTAATTGCTTCCGCGATAGGCTTTGTTGTGTTTAATACCATTACCAAACCTATCAATGAAACAGCAAAAGCCGCTCGCCAATTAGCAAAAGGAAACTGGAATACCTCTATCCCTAACTATGGCTACATCGAAGAAACCACAACACTGGTAAAGTCTTTCACTGAAATGGCCAATAACCTAAAAGCTTCATTTGAAGCTCTGAGAATTCAATTAACTTATGACTCTTTGACTCATACTTACAGCAGGCAAGGATTAATTGAAGCCAGTAAGAACACCAAGAGTAAAAAAGCAGGTACCCTATTCATCATCGGATTAGAACGCTTCAGAGATATTAACGACAGCTTAGGTCACATGCGTGGCGATCAAGTGCTGATTATTATTAGTGAAAGACTCAAATCATTAATTCCAAGCCACTACAATTTAGCTAGAATCGGTGGTGATGAATTTGCCATTCATGCCGTCGATCTTCATGATACAAAAGATATCAACTCATTTGTTTATCTTCTGAAACAACAATTTATTTCGCCGATAAAAATGGGAGCAGAGCACGTCTTAATCACGCCAATTATCGGCCATTCCAGCACACCGATCGATTCGAATATCGAATATTGGTTACGCAATGCCAGTATTGCTCAAAGCTTTGCTAAAAAAGAACCGCTGCGTATTTCAGCTTACCAACCAAAAATGGCAGAAGATTCATTAAAACGAACCCAAAATATAGCAAAAATCACTCAAGCCATCAAAAACAAAGAGTTTATTGCTTATTACCAACCCATCATCGATTTAAGTACTAACAAAACCATTGGTGCAGAAGCCCTAGCTCGATGGGTATCACCAAAGGAAGGGATCATTTCACCACTTGAATTTATTCCTATTGCAGAAAAATACGGATTAATTTACCAAATTGGCTATCAAATTCTACTGCAAGCATGCTGTGATACTAAACGTTGTATTGATCAAGGGGTCTGGCCTGAAAGCTTTCATATACACGTAAATGTTTCCGTCCATCAATTGGGCATCCCTACCTTTATCAATGAATTAGAAGATATTTTGGAGATTAGTCAACTCAGTGTTCATAACCTTACTTTAGAGATTACTGAATCTAATATTGTTGATAACGACCCTATTGTTTTAGACAATATTACTGCTGTTCGCAAGATGGGCGTCAAGATTGCTATTGATGATTTTGGTACCGGGTATTCATCATTATCTTACTTACACCAAATGCCATTTGACTGCCTAAAAATAGATCTTTCCTTTGTTCAAATATTAACTAAAGAAAATGCACAATCATCCATTGCCGCCGCTATTTTAGGTATGACTAAAGGATTGGATATTGTTATTGTTTCCGAAGGGGTGGAAACCCAAGAGCAAGCCGACATATTAAAAAACCTAGGTTGCCAACAAGCGCAAGGTTATCTGTATAGTAAACCGCTACCACTAGAAGATTGGACGCATCAATTCCATATTAACCATGACTCAAGTCGCAATAAATTAGAGTAAATAATACCAATACCAGTAATGGCTTAATTTCTCTTTCTGGAATTGGAGGCTGAGATCAAAAAAGCGATGCTAGAGTTCATCTAACATCGCTTTTTATCACTTAAGCCATTGTACTGTATTTAAACACTACGCTTCGCAATCTTACCTTAACTTTAGAATTAATCTGAACTAGATCACTCGAGAAAATTGTTGCTGGCGAGCTCGGCTGCGTAGGTATTTATCAAAACACATACAGATATTACGAATCAGCAATCTTCCTCGTAGCGTTACCTTAATGTGTGATTCACTCATTTCAACCAGTTCATCATCAATAAAGGTTTGTAGCAAACCTAGATCATCTTGGAAGTATTGTTCAAAGCGTAAATTGAACGCTTTCTCAATCTGATTTTTATCTAGGGTAAAGTTACAGATAAGCTGTTTGATCACTTCACGTCGGATAAGATCATCTTGATCCAATACCACACCGCGCCATAACGCTTGACGTTGCTCGTCAACTTGAGCGTAATATTTCTTCAGCTCTTTTTGATTCTGTGCGTAACTATTGCCAACCATTGAAATAGACGACACACCAAAGCCGATTAAGTCACAGTTACCTTGTGTGGTATAACCTTGAAAATTTCGGTGCAATACACCTTCTCTTTGCGCGACAGCAAGTTCATCATCTGGTAAGGCAAAGTGATCCATACCGATGAATTGATACCCAGCGCCAGTTAAGGTGTTAATGGTGTATTGGAGGATTTCCATTTTTTGCTCAGCAGAAGGCATATCCTCTTCTTTCAACTTTGCTTGCGCGGCAAACAGTTGTGGCATATGAGCATAATTAAAAATAGATAAACGACCAGGTTGCATCGCCAATACTTTCTCCAGTGTATTTGAGAAAGTCGCTAATGTTTGCTTAGGCAGTCCATAAATCAAATCTAAATTGGTTGAACGAAAACCGAGTTGTTTGGCCTTTTCAACCATAGCCACAATAAAGTCTTCATCTTGCTCGCGGTTAACCAATTGTTGAACTTCTTTATCAAAATCTTGTACACCGATACTCAGACGATTGAAGCCTTCATTGCGCAAGTGATCCAGCATATCAAGCTCAATTTCACGCGGATCAACTTCAATACTCACTTCCGCATCTTGAGTAAAGGTGAACTCGCTCCGCAGCACGGTCATAATGCGAGTCATTTGAATTTTAGTCAGGAATGTCGGCGTACCACCACCAAAATGTAACTGGCTAACTTGTCGCTGGCGAATTAATGGTGCACGTTCACGGATTTCTTGAATAAGAATTTGTAGGTAATCATCCGCTTTATGTTGATGGCGAGTAATCACTTTATTGCAGCCACAGTAGTAACAAAGCTTGTGACAAAAAGGAATATGGATATAAAGCGATAACGGACGATCAGGATAATCAGCATAAGCCATATCAAGATCAGAAATGGTAAACGCTTCGTGAAATTCAACGGCTGTTGGATAAGAAGTGTAACGCGGACCAGAATAGTTATATTTCTCTAGCATCGCTTGATCCCAAACAATTTGCTCTTTCAACATGTTTATTACCACTTAAATTCTAAACGACAAAGCTCACTAACTAAGTGAGCTTACTATGAATATCTGTTATCCGCGAATATTGATATACCAATAAAGGTGTAAATGCAGTTCAACTTGTTCTATATCATTTTTATTGGGATCTGATTATTAAGAGGTTCGATTTTTTGTTTTAATTGAGTCAGTTCTTTCAATATATCATCCGTTAGGCGAGCTTCAGCTTTTTGTCGTTCCAATGTCTGTTTCATTCGAACTTTCTTTTCTAGCTGTTGGCGCTCTTCACCACGCCCCATGTCTTTTACAATATTATACAACTCATAAATGGCTGGGTAATCTACTGAAAAATCAACACGGTCGTCACCTTGAACATAGTCCATTATGCAATAAACACGAATGACGATTTCAGATAAATCGCATTGCTGCTGCATGCCCGCTTTACATAGAGTAGAAACGTTTTCAAAAATATTGTTATTACGCTTTTCTATTGCTATTTGCTGTTGAATTTCAATTAATTGCTTTTGTTTTTTTATTTTGATTAGCAAAAAACCAGCATAGCTGGCTAAGGCAACAATAATGATGGCTCCAACAATAGCTAACAATACGATAGGCATGACATTCCTTTCAAGAAACACCCTTACTGCTCATCAGTAAAGGTGATAAGTGTTATTTAAAATCGTTTAAATCCAAATCTTCAAACTGCGACAATAAATCCTCATCTGAAGCAGGCTTTTTCGATTTCTTCGGACTTGATTCTTGTTTGAACTCAGGTTCAAAGTTTGGTTCCGATTCTATCTCGTCTTCTTCATCGTCGTAAATACCCAGTTGCTTCATCAATATTTCTAAGCGATCAAGTTTTTGGTCAACGAAAGTTTGTAAACCAGCACCTAATTTTTCACCATTTTCCAAGCGATCAATCAAGACATTCAATTGAGGATCATTTTGAATAGCCTCAAGCTCTTGCTGCGCATTCAATTTACGCTGTTGCTTATTTGGTTTTGCTTTTGCTTCCACAACAAGAGGAATCAACTTTTTACTACCATGACGAGGATCTTTCGATTGCCCTCTATTGCCCGAATGACGTTCATCCGAACCATCTGAATGACGGCTACCTGATTTTAAGCCTTTACGCTTATTCGCACGCTTTCTTAAACGCCCTTCCACATCCGATTCAGAACGGTTGCGAGTAACAATCAGCTCTTCACTGCCTGTAGAACCTGGTTTTCTAGATTTTTTATTACGTGACATTCTTTATTTTCCTATCGTAAAGGTCGCCATTTATCACTGCGCCTTTTTCAGTAACATGACATCATTACTGATAAATTCAAGCTCAAGTTAATCACCACTCGGATTTTCTTATACCGGCGATGTCAACTCGTCAATTTCGCTATATCTAGGTGATCAAAATGAAGGTGGCAACATCATATTTTGCCTATCTCACCTAAACGTTAGGGGTATTTTAAAAAGATCATACATTGATTTTCTGTCGGTGCCACAACGCATTTTTGAGAATTCTAGCGTTGAAATACCACAATCGTTTTGAAAGTACTGACAATGCTCATCTTCAACATAAGCATCAGTTTGATGGCTTTCACGCAACCGAGTAAATATCCATCAATTTACCCCTTTATCTTAAGGATGCGCAACATACCAGAAATGAAGTTTATAGTGGAGTTTTATTAATCAATTTTAGCAAACATTCCTTAGAATCGCCTAAAACCCATTAAAAAAGCCTTCTTATTGGCATTAAGCAATAAGAAGGCTTTATTTCAAGGTGAGTTTCAATCAAACCAATTCTAATAACCTTGGTTCAAAACACACTGAATGATTAATGCAAACCACCAATGTATTGAGACAAAGTGTCGATTTCGTCATCAGACAAACCTTTAGCCACATCTTGCATCATCTCATTCATATCATTATTACGTTCGCTTGAACGGAACTTGATCAGCTGAGCCTTTACATAATCCGCCTGTTGACCAGAGATTTTAGGGAAACCACCTAACTCCATGCCTTCACCACGAGGGCCATGACAAGCGCTACAAGCAGTTAAACCTTTACTTGCATCACCAGCGAAGTAAAGCGCTTTACCTTTTTCAACTACGCTCTCAGGTGTTGAGCCTTCCGATTGTGGTAAAGAAGCATAATATGCCGACAAATCTTCAATATCTTGATCAGTTAATGGCATCGCCATTGCACTCATAACCGGATCATATCGACCTTGCTTACCACCGCTAGTCATACCCAACTTCAAATCATGTAGCTGTTTTTCAAGATACTTAACATGCTGACCCGCAAGCTTTGGGTATTGCGTGACAACACTATTACCATCTGCACCATGGCAAGCGGCACAAGTGGCTGATTTTTCTTTGCCCGCGTCAATGCTACCTTGCGCCCACACAGAACAACTGGCAATTAAACTAAAAATGAGGACTAATTTTTTCATGACATTCCATTTATAATTATTCGGCTTCCACTACCACGATACACAAGTGTTCATGGTACACTACATTTAGTCTTGCCCCTGACAAGTAAACTAATTGTACACAATTATACATGAAAGCAATCATTCCTCTACAAAAGTGGAGATGGAGTTAACAAATATGGAAAAAATCCATTATCAAAATACCCACTTTATTACGAGTGCCCCAGATATTCGACACCTACCAGAAGATGAAGGCATCGAAGTCGCTTTTGCGGGTCGCTCAAATGCAGGGAAATCCAGTGCTTTAAATCGTCTAACTAATCAAAAGAATTTAGCGAAAACAAGTAAAACACCGGGTCGAACTCAGTTAATTAACTTGTTTAAAGTAACCGAAAATTGCCATATCGTCGATTTACCCGGTTATGGCTTTGCCCAAGTTCCCGTTGAGTTAAAAAAGAAATGGCAGAAATCCTTAGGTGAATATTTGCAAAAACGCGAATGTTTAAAAGGTTTAGTGGTATTAATGGATATTCGTCATCCAATGAAAGATTTGGATCAGCAATTAATTTACTGGGCTGTAGAAGTGAATATTCCGGTACAAGTATTGCTGACTAAAGCCGATAAGCTAAAGCAAGGCCCTCGCAAGGCACAATTGCTTAAAATCCGTGAGGCTTCAATGGCATTTTGTGGTGATGTACAAGTCGATGTCTTTTCATCATTAAAAGGTCTAGGTGTTGATCAATTGCGTAATAAGCTTGATTCATGGTTTGCCCCAGCATTAATGGCAGACGAAACTCTAGAGCAACTTCGTAGAGAAGAACTAACCGAAGAGTTTGCAGAAGAAGAAGTTGATAACAACTTAGACAAGTAAGTGAACTTGGTTCTCTAAATTTTTAACGTTGAATAAGCCGCTAAAACCTTTTAGCGGCTTTTTTATGTTAAGTGGAAAGCCCATTCAAAAGAAAACCCCAAAAGCATGGCGGCCGATGGGGTAAAATAGGAGATAAAAGGAGGTTTTCTTTGTTATGTTTCAAGCATCGTTCAGTTCATCAAAAAACACAAGTTAGCCAAAATAAACACTCCGCTCCCCTTCTTTGAAAATCCATTTATTCACGAAATAAACGACGTGTTTTCATCCATTTCTCAACAAAAACTTGATCTCATTCTCAACCTTGTTTTCAAACGTAAATTAATTTGAATTTCAGTTGAAATTTGCCATCAAAAACTGATCGTTTTACAACAAAGTGAAAATGGTTAGAAATGAATCGTATAAACACAAAGAAATAGAAGCATTAGGCTTAAAAAAAGAGGAGTTTGATATTTATTCAAGCTCTAAACCACTATTGAATCAAGAAAATAAATCAATAAATATCAACATATTATAATCGTTGTATTTTCCTTTTCCACAATAAAAAACGCCCCAGTCAAAAACTGACTGGGGCGGCTGAAACAGCCTAATCCAATAACGTGAAACAAAAGGTCTTAAAGATAGAACATCTTACCTCTGTACCCTACGTCGTTTAATTTACCGTAAATGCCGTTCAGTTCAAAGTTTTTTTGTTCTTTTTTTTCAGTTTTTTTGTCTAAGTAACAAAATAACATAATAAATCATCATCTTATTTCGCATAAAAAAAAGCCACCTCGTGAGGTGGCTCATGTTATTTAGTGTAACAAAAGTAACATGATTCTAATGTGCTTGATCCCAGTTATCTCCATGGCCGAATTCGGCCACTAATGGCACATTTAGCTGAGCAGCCGATTCCATCAGTTTTTGTATTTTTATTTCAATACGCGCTAATTCACTCTCTTTCACTTCAAATACCAGTTCATCGTGTACTTGCATCAGCAATTTTACATCGCCATTCCCTTCCGCTTGAATCCACTGCTCGACGATTAGCATCGCCTTTTTAATAATGTCAGCAGCGGTGCCTTGCATTGGTGCATTGATCGCAGCACGTTCAGCCCCCTTACGACGCATACCATTGCTCGATTTAATTTCTGGTAAATGTAAACGGCGACCAAATAAAGTTTCAACGTAGCCTTGTTCTGTGGCTTGTGAGCGGGTGTCTTCCATATATTGCATGACGCCGGGGTAACGCTCGAAATACACGTCCATGTACTGCTGAGCTTCACCACGAGGAATACCAAGCTGTTTAGCCAGTCCAAAAGCACTCATGCCATAAATTAATCCAAAGTTAATCGCTTTGGCGCGGCGACGCTGCTCCGTCGTCACTTCTTCTATGCTGCATCCCATCACTTCTGCCGCCGTAGCAGAGTGAATATCTTTACCCTGGGCAAACGCATCTAATAAGGCTTTATCACCCGACAAATGCGCCATGATGCGTAATTCAATTTGCGAGTAATCGACCGCGAGAATTTTCCAACCGTGTGGAGCGATGAAGGCTTGACGAATACGACGTCCTTCTTCATTGCGAATTGGAATGTTTTGTAAGTTTGGATCGGTCGAGGATAAACGCCCGGTTGCGGTGACCGCTTGGTGATACGAGGTATGCACACGCCCAGTTTGTGGGTTGATCATTTTCGGCAGTTTATCGGTATAAGTGGTTTTCAATTTCGCTAAACCACGATGCTCCAAGATCAATTTTGGTAATGGGTAATCCAATGCCAACTCTTGTAGCACTTCTTCATTGGTCGATGGGGCGCCCGACGGGGTTTTCTTCACGACCGGCAAACCCATTTTTTCAAATAGGATCGCTTGTAATTGTTTCGGTGAGCTTAAGTTGAATTCTTGCTCCGCCACTTCAAACGCTTTTATCTGCAACTCTTCTAAACGTGCGGCAATCTCATGCGATTGGGTATTAAGAAGCATGTCATCAATCATCACGCCAGTGCGCTCAATACGAGAAATTACCGGCACTAAAGGCACTTCTATCTCTTTATAGATTGAAAGTAGCCCCGGATCTTGCTCTAAGGCAGCTTGTAAGCGGTGATGAAGGCGCAAGGTCACATCGGCATCTTCCGCCGCATAAGGTGCGGCATCATTGATATCGAGCTGATTAAAGGTCAGTTGCTTTTTGCCTTTACCCGCTAATGACTCAAAAGAAATGCAGTTATGTTGCAAGAAGCGGAACGCTAAGCTGTCCATATCATGCTTACCACCTACGCTGTTAAACACGTAAGAAGCCAGCATGGTATCAAACTCAATACCTTGCATGTCGATGTCGTAACGCGCTAATACGCTGGCATCGTACTTTAAGTTTTGACCGACTTTGGCTTGTTTCGGATCTTCTAAGATTGGCTTCAGTTGTTCCAGCACCCAATCACGATCCAGTTGCTGCGGGGCATCTAAGTAATCATGGGCAACCGGCACATAAGCTGCCACGCCTTCTTCGGTAGCAAACGATAAACCCACTAGGTTTGCGACCATATAATCCAAGCTATCGGTTTCGGTATCAAACGCAAACACCTCGGTTGCTTTCAATTTATCTAACCAAGCGAGGAAGACTTCTTTATCGAAAATGGTTTCGTATTGACTACGATCGATATTGGCCGAGCTCATATCCACTTCAAGCGCATCAGCAGTGGTCGCCGATTTGACCGTACTCGGTGAACCAGTAACACTCGAGCGAGCAGCACTTTCACTGGCTTCTATTTTTCCATCGCCGCCATCTAATAATTCATTTAGCCAAGATTTAAACGTCAACTCACCAAACAACTTAATTAATTCATCTTTATTCGGCTCAGCTTTACACAAATCAGTTGGTTGGTAATCCAATTCCACATCGAGTTTTATCGTAGCGAGTTGATAGGACATATCCGCATTGTCTTTATTCTCTAACAATTTTTTCGCCATGGTTTTTGATCCACGGAAAGACAACTCGGCAATTTTATCTAAATTTTGGTAAATCGTGTCTAAACTACCCAAGCCTTGTAATAAAGCGACAGCGGTTTTATCACCTACCCCCGGAACACCGGGAATGTTATCGACTTTATCACCCATCAAGGCTAAGTAATCGATAATCAGCTCTGGCGGCAAGCCAAACTTTTCAATCACGCCATCTCTATCCATCACCACATTGGTCATGGTGTTGATCAAAGTGACATTATCATCCACCAAT
This sequence comes from Vibrio rumoiensis 1S-45, assembly GCF_000286955.2. Classification (GTDB taxonomy): domain Bacteria; phylum Pseudomonadota; class Gammaproteobacteria; order Enterobacterales; family Vibrionaceae; genus Vibrio; species Vibrio rumoiensis_A. The sequence continues at coordinate 76,381 of NZ_AJYK02000008.1, read as the reverse complement.
TGCGCCATATCTTTATCGCCAGTACTGATCAGAACCGGCATACCTTGCTTGGAGGCTTGTGACGATAGTGTACCAATCACATCATCAGCCTCTACACCAGACACACAAATTAGCGGTAACCCCATCGCACGAATAATATTGTGCAAAGGTTCAATTTGATCGCGCAATTCTTGCGGCATTGAAGGACGGTTGGCTTTATATTCTGAGTACATGTCATCGCGGAAGGTTTTGCCTTTGGCATCAAAGATCACCGCAATACGTTCAGAAGAAAATTGTTTCATCATACTGCGCAGCATATTCACAACACCATAAACGGCGTTCGTTTGAATATTGCCATTGTTCATACTTTCAGGGTAAGCGTGAAATGCGCGGTACAAATAAGATGAGCCATCGATAAGGATCAATGAATTGTCAGCAATTGTTGCCATAGTGTCTGATATCCGAGCTGAGGAGAAAACCAATATAATAGCTCTAGAATGCCACGTCTAAGGATTCGGATCCACGCCTATACTTGTTCCTTGGCCTCGCTGCTTGACCTGATTCCGAGACGTTTATCACCTCATTCGCAAATTCAAACCACACCGCTCAAGCTTTCAACAAATAATGCCTCTTAACTGATCATTTTTTTCTATTTTGCCTATTTCATGCACCACAGTGGTGAATAGATCAACGAAACAATGCAACCCACCTGTGGATAACTGTGTTGTTAACTTTTCTTCACAAATTAAAATATTGTCAAGATCTTATACGAAAAATAAATAAAATAGAATTAAAACAATAAGTTAAATTAATATGGATCATCGTTAATTAAAAAGTTATGCGTGGATCCTTTGTGGAAAACAATTGATCACAAGCAATGTTGCGCAAAAATTGTGCCTAATTAATTTAACAAAAGAAAAGATAATCAACGAAGGGAATAAAATCGGTAAGCCTAAAAAAAAGAAAGCGGCACCGAATGGATGCCGCTTAGCAAAAGATGGTTAGATGTAAAAATGAAACACCTACCACGAAAGCTAAATACACTGGAAGCAATGTGAGCAATGTCGTGTCTTAAAGAAACGAAGAATCAAACATCGTAATGCTGTGTTTCTCTTTTCCCTTTCGACGTTGTTAATAATAATCATTCTCATTAATAAATCAAGTCTAAATGAGAAAAAATATCATTTAATTTTTATAAAATGAAAATATTAAAATTAACATGTTGATTAAAAACAAAAAAACCAGAAAAATATTTCTGGCTTCTTAACGGTGGTATTTAAACAGCACATTAACATTACAATGAAGCATTGGCCTCATGCTTGAGTGTTGCAGAGTCAATCGTTGTGAGCTTTTTCATTAAATAATTCAATAATACGCCATACATTGGGACAAACAGTCCTAAGCTGATGATCAGTTTCACACTGTAATCCACCAATGCAATTTCTGTCCAATGCTCAGCCATAAAAGGATCGCTGCTCATATAAAAAGCAATCGAGAAAAAGGCTATGGTGTCTAAAGCGTTGCCAAATAAAGTCGAACAGGTCGGAGCCACCCACCACTGCTTTAATTGGCGCAAGCGGTTAAAGACATGCACATCCATAATTTGACCAAGCAAATACGCCATAAAGCTTGCGATAGCGATCCTAGCAACAAACATATTAAAGACAGCTAACTGCCCTGCCCCTTGAAAGCTGCCTTGGAAAAATAATACCGATAACGCATAAGAAATCACTAAAGCAGGCAACATCACCCAAAAGATTATTTTCCTTGCTATGCCCGCACCAAAAATACGTACTGTAAGGTCTGTGGCTAAGAAGATAAACGGAAAAGTGAACGCGCCCCAAGTGGTGTGTAAACCAAATAAGGTAAAAGGAATTTGAACTAAATAGTTACTCGATGCGATCACAAGCAAATGGAAAAGAACTAACCAAAATAGTGCTTTATTTTGTTGTGGCTTAGAAAAACTAGGTTTGCTAGAAAAAGAGTATTGGGTCGTCTCTGCTTGCGCAGACACAGAGTTTGAACGTGACATATTGTGACCTTTTTTTAGTGTATGGGGGCGAGGGAACCCATAATGACGTGTTAAAAATACAGTGAATAGCTTGACTCAAAGGTCAGACTATCCAGAAAGTTGGCCGATTATACCGAAATGTATTGTCACTTCAACTGTTCGTTTATCAAACAAGTGGCGAGATTTATCACTCGAGTGTTTCGCTGATAATTTTCGCTAGGAAAAATGAGGAACTAGCCTATTCCCATTGCAAATAACTGAGCGAGGTATTGCAGCTCTTCCACCCCTGTTTGTGGCGATAAAGCTTCAATCCACATGGTCTCCGAATAATGCTCGGCACGTAAAAATAGTTGGCAGCCTTCAAAGTCGATCAACCAAGAATGCAGGTCTGCATCGCTTTGAGTTTCAACAACACTGGCCGATAACAAAGACACTAACTTTTCACCTAATGGTGGGTATGAATCAAAATCAAAGCTCGGATTGATTAAAATAATCCGGCCAACTTCAGCATCAAATTCTCGCAGACTAAACATTGCCATGCTTATCTTTCACCTACCGTCAGGTGCTCCTGAATCACATCTAAAAAGGCATCAGCGTATTTTTCAAGCTTACGCTGACCAACACCGTTAACCGCTAACATTTCACCGTAAGAGGTTGGCAGAATATCCGCCATATCCACCAGAGTGGCATCACTGAACACCACATAAGGTGGCAAGCCATCTTCATCGGCAATTGATTTACGCAGTTTACGCAACTTAGCAAACAGCCTTTTATCGTAATTTTTGGTGACCAGTTTGTCATTCTTGGCCGATCGTACCGCGGTATCTAAACGGGGCACCGCTAACTGTAACTCCATATCACCGCGCAATAATGGGCGCGCTTCTTCAGTGAGTTGCAAAGTAGAATTACGAGTAATATTTTGCGTCAACATTCCTTTGTGGATCAACTGGCGCATAATGCTGACCCAGTAATCATGGCTGTGTTCTTTACCAATGCCATAGGTGGTGATCTTGTCATGGCCATTGTCACGCACACGAATATTTTGCATACCGCGCAACACTTCCACCACATAACCGACCCCAAAGCTTTGATTAACCCGATACACACAAGACAAAGCTTTGCGCGCCGCTTCAGTGCCATCAAAATGCTTTGGTGGATCAAGGCAAATATCACAGTTACCACAAGGTTTCGGGCTATATTCACCAAAATAATTGAGCAGCACTTGGCGACGGCAGGTTTGCGCTTCGGCAAAGGCGCTCATGGCATTAAGTTTGTGGGTTTCCACTTGTTTTTGTGGGCCGTCTTCTTTTTCATCCAGCATGCGGCGCAGCCACCCCATATCAGCTGGGTCATACAACATCACCGCTTCAGCCGGTAAGCCATCGCGCCCTGCTCGACCGGTTTCTTGATAATAAGATTCAATATTACGTGGAATATCAAAGTGCAATACAAAACGCACGTTAGGTTTGTTGATCCCCATACCAAAAGCGACCGTGGCAACCACAATTTGAATATCATCTTTTTGAAACGCTTCTTGCACATACGCCCGTTCATCGTTCGCCATACCCGCATGGTATCCAGCGGCTCGAATGTGGTTATTACATAACTTCTCCGTCACCATTTCGACTTTTTTACGGCTGCCACAATAGATAATGCCGCACTGACCTTTTTGGGTCGCCAAGTAACGGATCACTTGTGAAACTGGCTTGTGCTTTTCTAATAAGGTGTAACGAATATTGGGGCGATCAAAACTGCCGAGATACTCAAAAGGTTGATTAAGCTGGAGACGAGAAATGATGTCTTTACGGGTGGCTTCATCTGCCGTGGCGGTTAACGCCATAACCGGTACATGGGGAAAACGTTGTTTAATTTGTCCGAGCAACGCATATTCAGGGCGGAAATCGTGCCCCCACTGTGAAATACAATGCGCTTCATCCACCGCGATCATACTTAGCGGCAAATGTTCTAAACGTTCACTAAAATCACGACTTAAGATGCGTTCTGGTGAGATATACACCATTTTAAGCTGGCCGTTATTCATGCGGTTATACACCCGAATCAACTCTTCTCGCTCCATCGATGAGTTAATGCACTCAGCCGCCACCCCATTGGCTTTTAACTGATCAACTTGATCTTTCATTAAGGAAATCAAAGGAGAAATAACGATGGTTAGGCCAGATTGCAATAACGCCGGCACTTGATAGCACAACGATTTACCGCCACCAGTTGGCATAATCACCAAACTGTCTTGTCCGGCAAGCACGTTATCAATGGCTTGTTGTTGCCCCACTCGAAAGCTTTGGTAACCAAACACGTCTTGTAAAATTTGAGCAGGCGTCATTTCTGATGGCGAGATAGTGTCTGCCGTGTCAATGCTAGATGTTGTTTCAATGCTCGGGGCAATTTCGGGGCTAGGCATGCTATCTCAATCAAAATGGTGGATCAGGGACAGTCAAAATAAAAATCAAACCACGGTAATTGACTGTAAAGCCGCCTATTGTAGTGGGCTTTTCATCCGATTGAAACCAGCAATCGTTAGCATATTTACTTCACGGCAACTTGGGTATTCCTGTAATTCATTAGGTAATAATGTTCATCACTTTTATACTCATGCTTTACTAATAAAAATAAAAGTAAGCCATAGAATGGATGATGAATTAAAACGAACACAACAAGGAGTGCTGTTAGCGATCCTTGCTTATACCATGTGGGGTGTTGCCCCTATTTACTTCAAAGCACTCGGCGATGTCCCCCCTTTTGAAATCCTTTGCCATCGCGTGATTTGGTCTTTTATCTTTCTTGCTGTTCTTTTGTATTTCACCAAAGGTTGGCAAGTAGTGAAAGAGACTTTGCGCTCGAAAACTAAAGTCATCTACCTGCTGATCACCTCGATCACCATTGGCATCAATTGGTTAGTTTTTATTTGGGCTGTCAGTATCGACCACATGTTAGATGCCAGCTTAGGTTATTACATCAACCCACTATTTAATGTAATTCTGGGAATGATTTTTCTTAATGAGAAGTTACGTAAGCTGCAATGGTTTGCCGTCGCGTTAGCCAGTATTGGCGTTATTGTGCAACTTGTCGTCTTTGGCTCCGTTCCGATTATTGCCATGGTATTAGCCTTTAGCTTTGGTATGTACGGATTACTGCGTAAAAAAGTTAATCTTGATGCTTTTACTGGACTATTTATTGAGACCTTAGTCTTACTTCCTGTTGCTTTAATCTACCTATTCATTTTGGCAGACAGCAGCACCAGTCAATTATCAGGCAACGCTTGGTCACTCAATACCTTATTGATCTCGGCAGGCATAGTGACGACTTTACCTTTACTGTGCTTTGCTGGGGCAGCGGTACGTTTACGTTTAGCCACACTCGGCTTTATTCAATACATCGGCCCGAGTTTGATGTTTTTATTAGCTGTCTTCGTTTATGGCGAAGCCTTTACACCAGATAAAATCATCACTTTTGCCTGCATTTGGGCAGCATTAGTCGTATTTACGTGGGATGGACTCAGTAACAATTCTAATAATAAAAAATTAGCCGCTGCACAGAAAAAAGAAGCATTGGATGTTGATATTACCAATGAAACCTTAATTCAAGATCTCCACCAAGCTCACAATAAGCCGAATAAAAGCAAATAAAAGCAATCACTCTCGAAACAAAATACAGGTTTTGAGGGTGATTAATCATCATGACCATGAGTAATTTTCTCTAAATAATTATTGTTTTATCAGCAAAATGCAGACTTTCTACTGATTCCTTGTGCGAGATCTCGCACAAATCAGTGCGAAAAACAATATTTAACCATCATAAATACATACCAATAAAAACATAACCTATTGATTCATAACAAAACCACTATAATGACTACGACTTTTGTTTAAGAAATTTGAAGTCACGCTATTGTTCCGTTTTAGTATCTGCGTAATATTAACCCTGTCGGAAGGATGCTGACAGGAACAGGAAAGACCCAAGGATAGGTCATCTTCAGGATGAAGATTTGGTTGCTTAGGATAGAGCCACCAGCACGGAGCAAAATGGACATTGAATGGACGCAAATCATTACTAGGATGGTAATGACTAAGGAAAGACAATGGACACCTCAGGATTGAGGCATGGAATAAACATCAGGATGATGTAATGGACACCGCTCATGGAACAAGTGATGCGCGCTAATTAGGATGAATTAGCAGGCTAGGATAAGGCCAAGGACACCGCTAGGATGGCGATGAAAAGGAATACGCTGAAGGATACAGCACTGCTATCAAGGATTTGATGCATGGAGCACTATTAGTAGCCGGATTGCTGCGAGTAAGACTATAGCCCCGAAGAGCTTTTGCTCCTCGGGGTTTTTCTTTTGTTAGGTTTTTATTTATAACCCAATCCGCATCCAATAAAAAAGCAACCACCCAAATGATTGCTTCTTACAAATTAGGAGCTATAGATTAGCTCAATATAGCCTTTAAAATCGTCGCAAATTAGTTTGCGGCTTTTTTATCAGCGTGAGCCTCTTTACGCTCTTTCATCTTTTGCATTTTTTCCATGCATTGCTGATGTTGTTCACCTTTCAGCTTTTTAAACTCGGCTTTTTGCTCTGGCGTTAACACGTTGAACATTTCATTACGGTCTTTAGCAAAAGACACTTTCATATCAACACTTGCATCGGCCATCTTTTGCGTCAAAGTACGTACCGCACTTTCATCAAATTTATCTGCCATCACTAAACTGTCCATTTTCTCACGGTCAGCTTTCATCGCTTGTTTATGTGATTGGCCATTCGCTTTCATTGCTTCGCGATCTTTTTGGCGCAATTCTTTTAATTGTGTTTTTTGCGCATCCGTTAAGTCGAGCTTTTTCCAAATACCACGTTCCATTCCCATGCCACATTTTTGACCATGCTTACCACCAGGCTTGTGTTGATCTCCATGATCAGCAGCTAATGCTGATACTGAACCGAAAGCAAGAGGAGCGGCTAGTAACACAAGAATACTTTTCTTCATAATTGATTTCATAATCATCTACCTTTTCATCATGGATATAATTAAGCACATTTGATTTAACGTTTCGTGCTTCGTTGTTATGTTGCATACCCAAGTAACCTCAAGATGCAGAATTCAGAGCCCTCATCCAACCTTTTAGACAAGAAAGATTTGAGCGGAATGTTGTCACCTTTCAAACGAATCTGCCGACGTATAAAAGATTGAATGACGCTCCCGAAGGGCGAGTTAAAACAAGCTTTACTCTGCGTTAAACTGAATAGAGATAGACAACTATCATCGTATTCAATTTGCCTTGCTTAAAGCTTGTTTTATTCTCGCTGAAACTCACATCTTGAGATTACTTGGGTATAGAATAGATCCTGCAATGTAAATAGGTGTATTGCTTGCGTAAAACAGTGTAAATCGGTGTCAAAATGGTCGTTTTTCTTGTAAAAACAGAGATAATCACCTCATAGTTAACTCCACTCACCTTTCTTTATTCACTTAAAGGCACATTATGACCCACATTCTTTTAGTCGATGACGACACTGAACTGACTGCATTACTTGAGGATATTCTCACGTTAGAAGGTTTTACTGTGTCTCAAGCACACAATGGTTTGGAAGGATTGGAAGCCGTTAATGAGAGCGTTAACCTTATTCTTCTTGATTTTATGATGCCGAAAATGAATGGCATGGAAATGCTTAAACAACTTCGCCAGCATTGGCAAACACCGGTATTAATGCTCACAGCAAAAGGTGAAGAGGTTGATCGCGTCATTGGATTGGAGTTAGGGGCCGATGACTATCTACCGAAACCATTTAGTGACCGAGAACTGCTGGCTCGCATTCGTGCGATCTTACGTCGTACTCAGCAAACGAATAAAATAGAGGAAGAGAGCCATACACCACCGCCACATGGGCTGCAAGTTTTTCCTGGTAAACAAGAAGCCTACTTAAACGGCAAGCTGCTGGATTTGACCACTACTGAGTTTTCTTTATTAGATTATTTCTTGAAGAATATGGGTGAGTCAATCAGCAAAGAAACATTAAGCTTAGAAGTGCTCGGAAAACGATTGAGCCCATTTGATCGCGCCATTGATATGCATGTTTCTAATTTGCGTAAAAAACTATCGGAACATAATAATGATAAACCGCTGATCAAAACCTTACGTGGACGAGGCTATTTGATGGTTGAGGATAAATAATGAATTTGCCAAAAATCTCTAGCCTATACGGTCGTATTTTTGCCATTTTCTGGTTAACCATGCTGTTAGTAGTATTCGCCATTTTAGCCGCATCTCAACTCGACCCAAGACAACTGCATGATATCCCTACCGGCCCACTCAAATTAATGCAAGAGTCGGGTCAAGACATTACACAAAAATACCAAAATGCAAACTCTGCATTGAGATCAATTAGGCAAATCAATCAAAGTAATGATGACCATAGTAAGTTTAATTATTACTTTACTGACATTGACGGTAATTGGCTTAACTCATCAAACGGCTTTCGCCAAAAAGCATTAAATAACTTTATTACCTTAGCCGATAAATCTGAGCTTCCTCAGCAACGCTTGTATGGCAAGGTAATGATTGCAGGTCCAATTCCAGTTATTATCGCCAAACAGAAACTTCACATGTATTTCAGTATTCGTTGGCATCAACCCCCTTTCATATTACAACTGCTTGATCGCCCCTTCCAGCTATTGCTCGCGGTTATGCTAACCAGTACACCTTTACTTTTATGGCTAGCATGGGCATTAAGCAAGCCTGCAATGCGTTTAGAAAAAGCCGCACAAAAAGTGGCAAGAGGTGAATTAGAAGTCGACCCAGAATTAGAAAAAGGCCCGAATGAATTTAAGCAAGCGGGCGCAAGTTTTAACCAAATGGTGTTGTCGATTAATAATAAAATTTCCGAACAACAACGTTTACTGTCAGACATCTCACACGAATTACGCTCCCCACTCACACGTTTACGTATGGCGAATGCCTTAGCCATACGCAAACAAGGTGGCAGCGCAGAGCTCACCCGTATTGATACCGAAGCCGAACGTTTGGAAAAAATGATCAACGAGTTACTTGAACTGTCTCGTCGGCAAATCGATGCCCACCAAATCAGACAACACCTACCCGCCTCAGAGCTTTGGTCAGATGTTATTGATGATGGACAATTTGAGGCAGAGCAACAAGGCAAAACATTACATTGCAACCCGATACCGAATGGTTATTTAACGGGTAATCCCAACTTACTCACCAGCGCCGTTGAAAATGTGATTCGAAATGCGATTCGCTACAGTTTACATGGTATTTGGGTTAATTTTTCCCAGCGTAATAACATGATTACGATAACCATTGAAGACGATGGCGAAGGTGTAGAAGAACACGAGTTAGATGCCATATTTAGACCTTTTTATCGTGTTTCGGCAGCGCGTGATCGTGACAGTGGTGGCGCGGGTCTTGGGCTTGCAATAACTCAAAATGCGATTGTGCATCATAACGGCACCATTAAAGCGAGAAGAAGCCAACATGGTGGATTAGCCGTTGATATTAAGCTGCCCACCAGCGTTTAGCTCTTAGGGTACTCGCAACTTGAAGTGACTTAGGTATATACTTTGCCGCACTTTCTTATTAACTATTTGAGTAACTCTATGTTCGACATTGCTTTATTTGAACCAGAAATCGCCCCTAACACTGGTAATATCATCCGCCTTTGCGCTAACTGTGGGGCCAATCTGCATTTAATAGAGCCACTTGGATTTGATTTAGAAGAAAAAAAATTACGTCGAGCGGGCTTGGATTATCACGATTTAGCACACGTAAAGCGCCATAAAGATTACGCAGCATTTATCGAATACTTACAACAAGAAAAAGGTGACGATTTCCGTATCTTTGCCTGCACTACTAAGACCACTGGCCATCATGTCGATGCAAAATTCCAGTCAGGTGACATTTTATTATTTGGCCCTGAAACACGCGGCTTACCGGCGGATACCATTGAAGCTTTACCAATGGAACAGCGTATACGCATTCCGATGATGCCAGACAGTCGCAGTTTGAACTTATCCAATGCCGTTGCCATTATTGCGTTTGAAGCATGGCGACAAATGGGGTTTGAAGGGGCAATTTAGAAAACAGGAACGAATTTTATCGTTCTTAGTCCCTAGAAAAAGCAAAAGACAAGAGCCTGCACTCTTGTCTTTTTTGTATTCGTAAATAGATACGGAAACGATAATTTCGATCACGACTCACTTAAAGTAACCCTTAACGGAGCTCGCTCCCGCTCTACACCTACTTGTTTATTCTCTTATCTTCATCGGCTTTCTTCTCATACTCACCTTCAAATATATCGCCTTGCTGATCGTGCTCAGAAGGGCCAAATGGATCTTGGTGAAATCCTCCACCAAAATTAGCGCTAGTATTGATTTTCACTCGCTTCATCAATTGTTTTGCTATCGCAGCTCTTGGCGCTGGCAGTAATGTCAGCATTCCTAGTGCATCGGTCATAAAGCCCGGAGTCAATAGTAATACCCCTGCCACAGCAAGCATCACACCTTCAATAATTTGTTGCGCGGGCAATTCCCCCTGCTGCAAACGAGATTGCACCGACATCAATGTTTGAATACCTTGGCTACGAACTAAGGATGCACCAACAAATGCGGTAATTAAAACAATCGCAATGGTCGGCCACAAACCAATAAGGCCACCCACTTGAATAAATAAGGCAATTTCAATGATGGGAACACAAATAAATAAAATGACTAAAATCGGAAACACATGCACCTCCAGTAGTTAGTGGTATACCCAAAGTAATTGACGTTGCAGTAAGGCGACAAATAAATGAGCCCCCATGAACATAGCTCGACTTGCGATTGAGGCGAATAAACGCTGTTAACAAAGCTGCAACTTCAAGTAAGAAGAGTAGATACCCAGTGTATGCCTTCCATCCACAGACAACAAATTTTAACCATATCAAAACGTAACTATTGACCAAAACTGAACAACTTATAAACATATTGATAGCAAAGATAAATCAATCTGCTGAAAAGGTCATAAATGCAGATGAAAGTTTGATCTATGATCTATTTTTCCACCTCTAAAGGGGTATTATTACCGTAACAAAAGCAAGACCGTATGCAGTGAATGGATTCTAAGCAAGTTCGGCCAAAATAATTTTATTTATTAGCGTTTTAATGCTTATAGGATCTATCCAATGACAACCTCTATCATAGACACCCCTGTTCAACAATTCCGTATTGAAGAAGATTTACTCGGCACTCGTGAAGTACCAGTCGATGCTTATTATGGTATCCATACCGTTCGCGCAGTCGAAAATTTCAACATATCTAAAGTCACCATTTCTGATGTGCCTGAATTTGTTCGTGGCATGGTGATGACCAAAAAAGCCGCTACATTAGCCAATAAAGAAATCGGCGTATTACCCGCCGACATCAGTGACTACATTATCCAAGCTTGTGATGTAATTTTAAGTACTGGAAAATGCATGGATCAATTCCCATCAGACGTTTTCCAGGGTGGCGCTGGTACTTCTGTCAATATGAACACCAATGAAGTCATTGCTAACCTTGCACTAGAATTAATGGGCAAAGAAAAAGGCGAATATGACATCATTAATCCGAATGATCATGTCAACAAGAGCCAATCCACCAACTGTGCTTACCCTACGGGTTTTCGCATCTCGGTTTACACCAGCATTATGAAAACCATTGAAGCCGTCGAATACCTAAAAGGGGCGTTTGATCTGAAAAGCCAAGAGTTTGATACCATCATTAAAATGGGTCGTACTCAGCTGCAAGACGCCGTACCAATGACCGTTGGCCAAGAGTTCCACGCTTGGTCAGTGACATTAAATGAAGAAGTTCGTAACCTTCAATACATTTCAAAACTGCTATTAGAGGTCAACTTAGGGGCTACGGCTATCGGGACTGGGCTGAATGCCGCACCTGAATATCAAGCACTGGCGGTGAAACATCTTTCTGAAGTGACTGGTTTTGAATGTGTCCCAGCAGAAGATTTAATTGAAGCAACCTCTGACTGTGGTGCCTACGTGATGGCGCATGGTGCACTTAAACGTCTTGCCGTGAAATTATCTAAAATTTGTAATGACTTACGACTACTTTCATCTGGTCCTCGCGCTGGTTTAAATGAGCTAAACTTACCTGAACTTCAAGCAGGCTCTTCTATTATGCCGGCTAAAGTAAACCCAGTGATCCCTGAAGTGGTTAACCAAGTGTGCTTTAAAGTGTTAGGAAACGACACCGCACTTTCGTTTGCGGCAGAAGGCGGTCAATTACAATTAAACGTGATGGAACCTGTGATTGCACAATGTATGTTTGAATCATTAGAAATTCTGAAAAATGCTTGTGTGAACCTACGTGACAAATGTATTGATGGCATTACAGTTAATAAAGAAGTCTGTGAAGCTTACGTCTACAACTCTATCGGTATCGTAACTTACTTGAACCCGTACATTGGTCACCATGAAGGGGATATTGTTGGTAAGATTTGCGCCGAAACCGGTAAGAGTGTACGAGAAATAGTGCTAGACCGTGGACTACTCACAGAAGATCAATTGGATGAGATTTTCTCACCAGAGAACTTAATGCACCCTCAGTACAAAGCAAAACGCTACAACTAAAGAATATGGAACCATTAAGGGAGCGTTTTAAGCTCCCTTTTTCATCGCTCACTTACTACAGTAACTTGTAAAACGCTTTAAAACACCAATACTAAAGACGCTCAGCGGCTCTGAAATATTTTTCACCCCTTAGATTAACGCGACTTATCGATACTATTTTCACTCACTGACTTGTCGATAACTCAGGTTAATTTATGACTTTGAAGGAAAACATCTTATGTTTTTACAACTTTTAATCGTTTTATTGTTTATTTATCTCGGGGCCAGAATTGGCGGTATCGGCATAGGTTTTGCCGGTGGCGCAGGTGTGGTCGTCCTCACTATGTTTTTTGGCGTCGATGCCGGTACGATCCCGGTTGATGTTATCTTAATCATCGCATCGGTTATTACTGCTATTGCCGCTATGCAAGTCGCCGGAGGGATGGATTGGTTAGTTCAATTGGCTGAACAATTTTTACGTAAGAATCCCAAACGTATTACCTTCTACGCGCCGATTGTGACTTACCTAATGACGCTATTAGCCGGTACTGGACATACTGCTTTTTCAACCTTGCCGGTAATTGCAGAAGTGGCAAAAGAGCAAGGCGTTCGTCCTTCTCGTCCGTTATCGATTGCGGTTATCGCTTCGCAAATCGCGATTACAGCTTCACCAATTTCGGCTGCGGTTGTGTTCTTTGCGGGTATTTTGGAGCCTCTTGGTGTCAGCTATTTACACTTATTATTAGTGTGTATTCCCACCACTTTCCTTGCTTGTATGATTGGCGCTTTTGTGGCGAATTTTATGGGGTGTGAGCTTAAAGATGACCCGATTTATCAAGACCGCATGGCCAAAGGCTTAATCCAACTCAAAAGCAGCAAAAAAGCAGACGTAACAAGTGCCGCAAAATATTCGGTATACATTTTTGCCGCTGCCATTGTATTTGTTGTCGCTTACGCCACTTTAATCAGTGGCTCTGTCGGCATCATCCAAAACCCTCACATTGATCGTAACCAAGCGATCATGGCTATTATGTTAACGGCGGCGGCGGCCATCGTCACACTGTGTAAGATTGATGCTGGTAAAATCAGCTCTGCGGCTACATTCCGTTCAGGTATGAGTGCTTGTATTTGTGTACTAGGTGTCGCTTGGCTTGGCGATACGTTTGTGTCGAGTCACTTAGTGGAAATTAAACATTTTGCCGGTGACTTATTACAACAGTACCCTTGGATGCTGGCAGTAACCCTCTTCTTTGCATCTATGTTGCTTTACTCACAAGGCGCAACCACGACGGCATTAATGCCGGCTGCTCTTGCGATTGGTGTAGCCCCATTAACCGCGGTGGCTTCTTTTGCTGCGGTCAGTGCGTTGTTTGTTCTGCCAACCTACCCAACCTTACTCGCAGCAGTTGAAATGGATGACACTGGCTCAACTCGCATTGGAAAATGGGTATTTAACCATCCCTTTATGATCCCTGGGGTCGTCACCATTTCATCTTCCGTGGCACTTGGCTTTGTATTTGGTGGATTATTTTTATAACCATCTTTAGATAAAAATCTAAGCCCAAACACCAAAAGGGAAAGTCAGCCGCTTTCCCTTTTTCATTCTCACCTTGCTCACAACCACCATTAACCAATGTTAAGTATATTGTGCTACATTCTGCCTCATTACTTTTACGAACCATTTTGAAATACGATGGTCTGAAATCCTATTCCCCCCATATTCATAAATGAGATAACCATGTTACGAGCGCGCTCCGTATTGATTGTATTACTCGGGTTATTTGTTAGCTTTTCTTCACTAGCGGTTAACTTTGATTCAACCAATGGCCCACTGCAAGCTTTTCAAAATGCACCCAGTGCAAACAATACGCCTAAATTTGTTCCTGTTGACCAAGCCTTTCCTTTTAATTTTTATCAACAAGGTTCAAGCGTTCATTTAGACTGGCAAGTGAAAGACGGTTATTACCTATATAAAGAACGTTTCTCATTTCAAGGTAAAGGGGCAACGTTAGGCGATGCGGTTATCCCTGATGGCACTTTCCATACGGATGAATTTTTTGGTGATGTCTACATTTTTACTGATCCAGTCAGCATTGAGATCCCATTACGCTCAGTCGCCGAAAATGGTGAGCTGATTGTACAATACCAAGGTTGCGCCACCAGCGGTTTTTGTTATCCGCCAGAAACTCGAGTGATTCCTCTCGATTCGATTGGTTCAAGCCAGAACCAAACTGCTACGCCTTCGGCTTCAGCAAACACACAAACAGCCAATGCAAGCCAAGCCACCAGTACCAACGCTCAAACGTCAACAGTCAGTTCAGGCTCAGCAGATGCAAACATTGCCTCTGAACTTGCCGAATACTGGTGGACACCATTCTTATTCCTCGCATTAGGGATTGGCCTTGCGTTCACACCTTGCGTCTTGCCCATGTACCCAATTTTAACGGGGATCGTATTGGGCGGTGGTCGCCTCCCCGCGCGTAAAGCATTCAAGCTATCCTTTGTGTATGTACAGGGCATGGCATTGACTTACATGCTACTTGGTTTAGTGGTTGCCTCACTGGGCGTGCAATTCCAAGCAGCTTTACAAGCTCCTGCGGTACTGATTGGATTAAGTGTCTTATTCGTCCTGTTATCGTTATCAATGTTTGGTGTCTACAACATCCAACTGCCTAGCCGCCTGCAAACATGGCTTAATGAGCAAAGCAATAAACAACAAGGGGGTAATCTTGTTGGGGTATTTGTGATGGGCGTTATTTCAGGGTTAGTGTGTTCACCCTGCACGACAGCGCCGCTATCTGGAGCCTTATTGTATGTGGCCCAAAGTGGCGATTTACTCACCGGGGCGATTGCTTTATACGCGCTGGCTATCGGCATGGGAATTCCACTGATCTTAGTGGCGGTATTCGGCAATAAATTGCTCCCACAAGCAGGGGAATGGATGAACCGAGTGAAAGTATTATTCGGCTTTATTTTACTGGCAGCGCCGATATTCTTACTGGAACGAATTCTTCCGGTAACTTGGGTACATGGTTTATGGGTAGTTCTTGGTTTAGCTGCATTTGGCTGGCTCTATCATGTCAAACAAAACATGAGTGGTGGCAATTGGAAGCAAAGCTTAGTCGGTATTATAGCCACCTTAGGTTTAGTGTATTCAAGTTACTTCGGCTTGCAATCTTTAGGGCTGATCTCGACTCACTCTCAAGCTCAACAGCAACAACAAACTCAAATTGGCTTTACTCGCATCAAGACCGTCGCCGAACTAGAACAGCAACTGGCACAGGCAAAACAAGCCGGAAAGCCTGTCATGTTTGATTACTACGCTGATTGGTGTGTGGCTTGTAAAGAGTTTGAAAAATACACCTTCCACGATCCAAAAGTCTCAAAACAACTGGAAAAATTTGTATTACTGCAAGCGGATGTGACAGCAGCCAATCCTGATGACATTGCATTAATGCAGAAAATGAAAGTGCTTGGGTTGCCAACCATTGAGTTTTGGGATGCGGATGGTAATCATGTTCCTAAAGCGCGAGTGACCGGTTTTGTCAAAGCGGAGCCTTTCTTTAATCACTTATTAGTCAATAAATTAATCACACCTGAAATTTAAGATCGCTTAAGGATAAAGTAAGACAAAAGTCGGATACGCCTCAGAGTTTTCAACATGATAGGTTGAGACATCAGGCAAAGAAGTTGATAATAGGTTCATTGTTACTTACACAGTGAACCTATTGTCATGGATTCGACATACAACATTATCATTGCTGATGATCATCCACTGTTTCGAAACGCCCTATTTCAGTCGATTCACATGGCTGTAAGCGGAGCCAATTTACACGAAGCAGACTCTCTTGATGCGCTCTTAGCCGTATTACAAAAACTCGATGACCCAGATTTATTGTTACTGGACTTAAAAATGCCAGGCTCAAACGGCATGTCTGGTTTAATTCATTTACGCTCAAACTACCCAGACCTTCCTATTGTGGTGATTTCAGCCAGCGAAGAAGCCAGCGTTGTTAGCCAAGTAAAGAGTCATGGGGCTTTTGGCTTTATCCCGAAATCCAGCGATATGCGCGAACTCAATAGCGCGTTAAACCAAGTTCTCAACGGTGACCCTTTCTTCCCAGAAGGCCTTATTTTAAATAATGATGCCTGTAATGACTTAACCCAAAAGCTTGCCGCCCTCACGCCTCAACAATACAAAGTGCTCGGTATGCTATCTGATGGACTGCTCAACAAGCAGATCGCTTACGAATTGAATGTATCAGAAGCGACAATCAAAGCGCACATGACGGCAATATTTCGCAAACTTGAAGTCAAAAACCGCACTCAAGCAGTTATTCTTTTGCAACAATTAGAGAATGAAAATTAATTAATCGTTCTGCTCATCCAGTGTTAATATACAAAGGCTTGCCACTCGCGCAAGCCTTTGTTGTTTTCATCACTCAACGTTCAAGGAGTGAATATGCTGAGTATTTTAATTACCCAATTTGTCGTTTTATGGGCCGTTATTGATCCTATCGGAACCGTTCCGGTTTATTTATCCCAAACTAACGGCTTAACCTCCAAACAAAAACGTCTGGTGGCCTTAAAAGCCGTTGGCATTGCAACCGGTGTTCTCCTGTTCTTTTTAATCGTAGGGCAATTTTTGCTGGAAGCAATGCAGATCCCACTACCGGCCTTTCAAGCCGCTGGTGGATTGGTTTTATTGTTATTTGCTTTAAGCATGATTTTTGGTGAAGGTAAGCCCGCACAAGAAACAAAACTAGGTGAAGAAACCGATCACTCAGAACTCGCCAGCCTTGCGGTTTACCCTTTAGCGATTCCTTCGATTGCTTCGCCAGGTGCGATGATGGCTATCGTATTGCTCACCGACAATCATCGTAACTCCATTATCGATCAAAGCTTAACCGCCGGTGTAATGGTATTAGTTTTGCTTGCCACCTTACTGTTATTGCTTGGTGCAACTGGCATTCATAAGATTATTGGTAATGTTGGGGCCGCCATTATTAGCCGTGTAATGGGATTGATCTTAGCTGCTGTGGCGGTGAATAATCTTCTCATGGGCGTCAGAGACTTCTATTTTTAATCACAAACATTCTCTTATTAGACCTTAGCCTAACCTTATTAGACCTTAGCCTAGCGTAAATCTTACGCTAGGCTAAATTATTCCAATCCACTTCACAAAAAACCTCTTATCGTCTTAGATTCCTTCTTTTCCTGCGCGACTAAAGTTGAAAAGCACACTCTTCATCCGACTGCTATTGTTTTCTCGTAACGTTTTATTAACAAATGGATTTGCTGTATTTGCAGCGAAAATAATTAAGTAAAACAAAAGGAGAATGGCCATGGCGTTTGAATCTGACAAACATGCCCAAGCCTACTGGAAAGAGAATCTAGGCATTATGGCGACCCTACTGACCATTTGGTTTGTGGTGTCTTACTGTGCGGGCATTTTATTTGTCGATGCACTCAATACCATCCAATTTGCAGGTTTTAAATTAGGATTTTGGTTTGCACAGCAAGGGTCTATTTATACCTTTGTGGTACTGATCTTTGTATATGTAGCGCGTATGAATGCGTTAGATAAAAAATACAGCGTTCAGGAAGACTAAGGAGCATAAGATATGGAAATCCAAACTTGGACGTTTATTCTCGTCGGCATCACTTTTACTTTATATATCGGGATTGCGATTTGGGCACGAGCAGGATCAACCAGTGAGTTTTACGTCGCTGGCGGTGGTGTTCACCCTGTAGCAAATGGTATGGCTACAGCTGCAGACTGGATGTCAGCGGCATCATTCATTTCAATGGCAGGTATCATTTCCTTTGCGGGTTACGATGGCTCCGTATACTTAATGGGTTGGACAGGCGGCTATGTACTATTAGCGTTATGTCTGGCACCTTACCTACGTAAATTTGGTAAGTTCACCGTGCCAGATTTCATCGGTGACCGTTACTACTCAAGCACTGCTCGTATGGTTGCCATCTTCTGTGCCATCTTTGTTTCGTTCACTTATGTGGCCGGTCAAATGCGTGGTGTAGGCGTGGTATTTGCTCGCTTCTTAGAAGTGGACATTAACCTTGGCATCATCATTGGTATGGCGATTGTGTTCTTCTATGCGGTTCTTGGCGGCATGAAAGGCATTACCTATACTCAAGTTGCTCAGTTCTGTGTGTTAATTTTTGCGTTCCTTGTCCCTGCCGTTTTTACATCCATTATGATGACAGGTAACGTATTCCCTCAAATTGGTATGGGTTCAACCATTTCAGGCACTGATGTGTACTTGATGGACAAGCTAGAGGGCTTAACTCAAGAACTTGGCTTTAACTCCTATATCGATGGTTCAAAAAGTACGGTTGATGTGTTCTTCATTACTGCCGCATTAATGGTCGGTACTGCCGGTCTACCACACGTTATTATTCGTTTCTTTACCGTTCCTCGTGTAAAAGATGCGCGTATTTCAGCAGGTTGGGCATTACTGTTTATCTCACTTCTTTACACCACAGCGCCAGCGGTTGCTTCATTTGCTCGCGTAAACTTAATTGAAACCATTAATGGTCCAGATCAACAAGGTGTTACTGCTGAAAATGCACCAAGCTGGTATAAAAACTGGGAAAGCACCGGTCTTGTTTCTTGGGATGACAAAAATGGTGATGGTAAAATGTTCTACGCTGGTGATGAGCGTAATGAAATGAACATTAACCGCGACATCATTGTATTGGCTTCTCCAGAACTTGCGAAATTGCCAAACTGGGTAGTAGCGCTGCTAGCTGCGGGTGGCTTAGCTGCTGCACTATCAACCGCTGCTGGTCTATTACTGGTTATTTCAACCTCGATTTCACATGACTTGTTGAAGAAAGGCTTGAAACCGAACATGACCGATAAAGAAGAACTGATGTACGCTCGGGTGGCGGCAGCGGTAGCGATTGTCGGGGCCGGTTACTTAGGCATTAATCCACCGGGCTTTGTAGCACAAGTGGTGGCCTTTGCCTTCGGCTTAGCAGCAGCGTCCTTCTTCCCTGCCATCATCTTGGGTATCTTCTATAAGAAGATGAACAAAGAAGGGGCGATTGCCGGTATGGTTGTCGGTATCATCTTTACCGCCGCTTACATTGTTTACTTTAAGTTCATTAACCCAGCAGCAAGCACGCCAGACAACTGGTTATTCGGAATCAGTCCTGAAGGCATCGGTACGTTAGGTATGTGTTTGAACTTTGTGGTATCAATTGTGGTGAACAAGTTTACTGCTGAAGTACCAAAAGATGTACAAGACATGGTTGAGTCTATCCGTTTCCCTAAAGGAGCAGGTGAAGCTCACGACCATTAATATGAACAGCGAGTGCTATCGCTAACATAACAAAGCCCGAAGCATTGAATGCTTCGGGCTTTATTTGTTCCTAGAGGGAAATGATTAATAACTAAAAAAATTTAAATAAAACAGTCATCCTTGAGGAGCCTAAGCGACATCGAAGATCTATATACAGCGCGTGGTAAGTAGATTTCCGCTACTCAGCAGTCTTGTTAATTTATCCCTTCAAGTCCTTTGGAACTCGCCATCTCGTTACCCTTTCTCGACTTCAATCCCCAACACTTGCGCGACAGCTTCAAGTTCAGCTAAATCTTCCACAAACAGCAATGCATTTGAATCATCCACGGCTAAGTAAAAGCTACTGCTGCCATCAAGCGCATTAATGGTAATGGCATGAATGTTTTCCACTTTATCGGTGACCACAAGCCCGCCCATTGCAATACGGACTTGCCCTTGAAAGATCTCAACTAACACACCTTGCTTGGTTTGATATTCACCCATCATTTGCTACTTCCCATTTGATTTTATAAACGATTTAATACGGCTCTTAACTTAAGTGGTTTCACTGGTTTAGCAAGTAATTGGAAGTTACCCTGGTGAATCGCTTGCTTCACTTCTTCAGAACGATCAGCACTGACTACCACACCAACAAAACCATCCCCTAGCACTTGGCGAAGATGATTTAATACTTCCAATCCAGTGCGACCATTATCCAAATGATAATCAGAGAATACGACTTCGGGGCACCAATCTTGCTCAATCGCTTGCATGCTCAACTTCAAATCAGTTGCGGTTCTAACTTCACAGCCCCAACGCTCTAACAAGGTTTGCATCCCAAGTAATATGGCCGGCTCATTATCCACACACAATACTTTGATATTGGCTAATGGCGCATGTTCGATTGGCGCTACCGCCGCGCTTTCTAGCGGTTGTAATTTACCTTTATTTAAAGTGATAGAAAATACCGTTCCATCACCCGGCCATGATCGCAATTCAATCCGGTGATTCAATAACCGAGTGATCCCTCTGGCAATCGCAAGCCCTAAGCCTAATCCTTGATCGGCGCGGTTTTGATCAACCCGAGTAAATTCATCAAAAATCTCACTCTGTTTTTCTACAGGAATCCCGATACCGTTATCCCACACTTCAATTTTCACTTGCTCACCACTGCGGCGCACACCTAATACAACACGACTGGTTTGCCCTTCTTTTTGGCTGTAACGAAATGCATTGGTCAATAAATTTTGTAAAGCGCGACGTAATAATTTAGGGTCAGATTCGACAATAAAGTTAGTGGGAATACGGTGGAAAATAATATTTTGCTCAGTGGCAAGTACGCTAAATTCTGCATCTAACTTATCCAGTACATCGCGCAGAGCAAAACCTTTCACATCCGTTGGAACCTTGCCGGATTCTAAGCGAGAAATATCCAATAAATCGCCAATTAAATCTTCCGCCGCCCCAAGCGCACTTTCAATATGCGAAGAAAACTTTTTGGTGTTCTCATCGGTGGCCGTTTCCGATAACGATGACGCAAATAAGCGTGCAGCATTAAGCGGTTGCATTAAATCATGGCTGACCGCCGCCAATAAACGACTTTTCGATTGAGAGGCTTGTTCTGCACCTTGCGTCGCTGAAACTAACTTAGTGTTTAAATTTTCAAGTTCATGGGTTCGTTCTTGCACGCGATCTTCAAGGTTTTCATTGGCTTCTTTTAAAGCCTGCTCGGCGCGCCTAAATGCAGTAATGTCAGAGAAACTCATCACAAAACCACCGCCAGGCATCGGGTTGCCTTGCACCTCAATCACTTGACCATCGTCACGGATACGCGATGAAGTATGTTTAGTACCGCGCTCTAAGTGTTCAACCCGGCGACGAACATGCACTTCAGGATCGCCCGGCCCACATAAACCTTGTTGTGCATTGTGGCGAATTATATCGGCAATCGGCCGACCCACTTGGATTAAACCGGGAGGAAAATCAAATAATTCAATATACCGTTGGTTCCACGCCACCAGCCGCAGTTGTTTATCCACCACTGCAATACCTTGGCTAACGTGCTCAATCGCACCTTGTAATAAGCCGCGGCTAAAATCGTACAACTCTGAAGCTTCATCGACAATGGCCGCCACTTCCTCTAGTTGCATGTTTCGACCTTTGAGTGCTGAAGTTAGCACCAAGCGTGCTGAAGAGGCGCCAAACACACCGGCGAGCACCCTTTCGGTATGACGAATTAATTGCGCAGAAGCTTGCTGTTGAGGAAGAGAGGTTTCGGGTTGCTGAGCCCAGAACAATTGAAATGCCGTTCTAGCTCGTTTACGCCCAACAAAACGTGATGCCAACATTTCAAGCTCTGCCACACTGACTCGGCTTTGATAAATACTCACATCTTCACTTTCTGGCATAGGCGTGCCAACAAAAGAAGCCGCTTGCAAGCGATCGCTTAAACTAGAACGGGTGAGTTGAGACACCACAAAATAAGCCACGGTATTAACCACAAGGCTTAATGCCATGCCCCAGTCAGCAGAATTTAGATTTAACGCTTGCAGCCATTGTGGCGGGGTTAGCATCCACACCAAAAAGTTGGTTTCCGCGCTGCCAGCCAACATATTGGTTTGTAACATTAAAGTCGCAAGCCACACCAGAAACCCCAGTCCTAACCCGACATACACCCCTTGTCGATTGCCTTGTCGCCAGTACAGCCCACCTAATAGCGCAGGGGAAAATTGCGCAATCGCAGCAAACGAAAGCAAACCAATTACCGACAACGATGACACTTGATCAAGTACCTGATAAAAACCCCAAGCACCCAGTAATAACAAAGCAATTAATGCGCGGCGAACATTCAGCAACAATCCCGATATTTGGCCGGGCTTGGCATTGGATAATTTCATCCGACGCAACAGCAATGGCCACACTAAATCATTCGATACCATGATGGTTAGGGCAATGGTCGACACAATCACCATGCCACTGGCTGCGGATGTCCCCCCAAGATAGGCCAATAACGCAATATTATTTGCGCCCACCGATAATGGCACATTGATCACATAAGCATCGGCACTGCTGCCAGCAAGTAAATATTGCCCAGCCAAAGCGAGTGGCAAAACAAAAAGACCCATTAAGAATAAATACAGTGGAAACACGCGTCTGGCGGTATGCAAATCACGCGCTTGATCGTTTTCAACAATGGTGGTGTGAAATTGCCGTGGCAAACAGATGATCGCCGCCATGGTGAGCACCATATGAATAAGCAATGTTGGAATATTAGGGGATTGATAATATTGCTTTGCCAGAGTCATCATCGATATATCTGGCTCTTGATAAATCAAGTACACCACAAAAACGCCAACCATTAAGAAGGCGACCAATTTAACGACTGATTCAAAGGCAATCGCCATCATGATGCCACGATGATGCTCGGTATTATCAATATGGCGAGTGCCAAATAAAATGGTAAACATGGCCATCACGCCTACCACAAACCAAGAGACTTGCAGGTCTTGATAACCAAGTTCCGCCATCAAATTAGGGGCCACAAGCTCTAGCCCCATAGTGATTCCACGAAGTTGCAAAGCGATATAAGGAAGAATACCGATGACCGCAATCAAGGTCACCACAATGGCTAAACCTTGTGATTTCCCATAACGAGCAGCAATAAAATCAGCAATCGACGTGATGTGCTCACGCTTTGTGACTAGGATAAGTCTCGCTAAAATGCGCCACCCAAAGGTAAACACCAAAATAGGAGCAAGGTAAATTGGCAGGAATGACCACATGTCAGCACTGGCTTGACCGACCGTACCGTAAAACGTCCACGAGGTGCAATACACGGCAATGGATAGGCTATAAATCCAAGGTCGCCAGCGAAATAACCAGCTTCTTTGTCTATCGCCATACCATGCGATTAAAAATAAAATTCCCAGATATGCCAACGACACTGGGATCACAATCCATCCTTGCATAGAACCTCAAATCATACGTCCGTGTATCGTCTCTTACTTGAAGCTAAAATTTATTCACTGCAGCTTCAATTACTTTGGGTATCTATTTTTCACGCTGAGTCATCAGCACCCTTTAAGGCATTGTGCTATGCGCTTATGCTCATCTCAATCTATTTACGATTGATTTGTGGGATCGGTGGAGAAATTGGGCTTATCTTTCAATCCTGTGCATACGGTTTAATGTCATGCTCGAACGTCGCGAGGCTGAGGCTCATCAAGTTTAATCAGCAAAGCCATCAGGCCCATTGCCGCCATAATCCAAAAAATACCACCTCCCCAGTATTCATAACCCCAACCACTGATGGCGGTCATAATTGCCACAAAAGCCCCTAATGGAATCGCATTGTATAAGGCTTGTAGCGGCACCATGTGACGGTCGTCGGCCTGTTGAATATATCGAATCGTGGCATAATGAGCTAATGCAAAGGTCAGTCCGTGCAAAGTTTGCAGTAAAGCAAGCAACCAAATATCATTGGTTAATGCCAATCCACTCCAACGCACAATACTGGCAACCGAAGCCAATAAGAACATCGTTCGTAATGACCAACCCGCAAACAATCGGCCACTAAAAGCAAATAAGATCACTTCCGAAACCACCGAAAAGCTCCATAAATACCCAATGACCGACTCCGAAATGCCCGATGCTTTCCAATGAATAGCACTAAAACTGTAATACGCAGCATGCGAACCTTGGATTAACGCAACCAACAATAAAAACTTCACCACTGGCCATTGCTTTAAAAGCTCAAGCACTTTAGGCCTAGGCCTGTGATGATTTTCCACTTGCGTTTGCAGGGCAATACTTGGGGTGCGTAATGAAAATAAGAAAGTACACACAAGGCCAGCCATCGCGGTATACACCACCATATCACTGCCAAACCCATTCACCAGATACCCCACCACGGTCGAACCCACAATAAAAGCCACTGAGCCCCATAAACGGCTGCGACCATAATCCATTAGATTCAACTTACTGTAAGAATTGGCCACCGCATCCGACAAAGGTATACCTGGGCCAAAACAGGCATTAAATCCAACCGTCGCTAAGGCCAAAAGCCAAAAGTTGCCTCCGGTAAAGAAATGCAATGCACAGAAAATCAGCGCGGCAAACGTCAAAATGCGCAAAGCTGGCATTAAATGCTCAACTTTATGCAACCTTGGTGTTAACACTAAATTGGTGACACAACGAGTAGCAAAACCAATGCCGATCAACAGGCCTATCTCACTCGCCGACACGCCTTGCTCGGAAAACCATAATCCCCAAAAAGGCAGGTACACACCGTAAGCAAAAAAGAATCCGAAAAAATATTGAGAAATCCAACCAAATGGAGACGGTGTGAGCATGAGTATTCCGTTCAAAAATGCGCAGAAAAAGGAAGGTAGAAACCAAGGCAATTATGCCTCTAAACCGTGCGGATGACTATTTTATTCCGCCCTTTAATCGAGGCATTTTTCCGCTATTTATTTTTATTCATATCCTATCATTGGGCATTTAGACCAAAGTCGTCTAGCGAGATAGGATAAAAGTGTACACACTCAATGCTCAGGTTATTTCTTGGTGAGTAGATATCGATGCCAGATAAGTTCAACATGACATTAGCGCCGTTTGATCGCTTATCCGAACAGGAACAACAACGCCTTCGCTCGAGCTTAGATGTCGCTTATTTTCGCCAATCCGATACCATTCTTACGCCGGGAAAATCAGCCGATCACCTTTTCATCATGATCAAAGGGATTGTCGAAGAAACGGATGACCAAGGTAGCGAAGTGTTTGCACACTACTCCACTGAAGATCTCTTTGATGTTCGCTCACAGATTGATGGTGTGATTAAACATCGTTATACCGCATTAGAAGACACCTTAGCTTACTTGCTTCCTCAGTCTATTTTCATGGCGCTGTATCAAGCTAACCCGCAATTTGCCGCGTATTTTGATAATAACCTTTCAAAACGCCAAGCCTTGATCGATAACGCACATAAACAACAAAACTTAGCCGAGTTTATGTTGACTAAAGTCGATCGAAACATTTACAGCCAAGCGTTATGTATTGAATCGAATGCGAGCTTAAAAAGCGCTGTAGAGCAAATGCAACTACATAGTACCGATGCGGTATTCGTCCCATTAGATCCCGCATCACCCAAGGTATTAGGCATTGTCACCCGAACTGACTTATTGCACGCCATTGCTTTGCAAAATAAAACCTTAGACTGTGATGTAAAAGATATCGCCCACTCTCCGGTCATGTCGGTGAAACAAGGTGACTATTTATTCGATGCCATGATCAGCATGACTCGAAATAAGTGCAAACGACTGGCCGTCACTCAAGGCGACGCAGTCGTGGGAATATTGCATCTTACTCAAGTGTTAAGCGCCTTCTCGACCCACTCTCATGTGTTGACCTTGCGTATTGCCAACGCCAATAATATTGACGAATTAGTCTTTGCCGCAGGAAAACAGCGCGAGCTGGTGCAAACTTTATATCGAAATGGCATCCGAACTCGCTTCATCATGGAACTGATTTCGGCAGTCAATGAACAAATCATCGAAAAAGCCTTCGACTTAATTGTGCCGCACAACCTACATGATCATTGCTGCTTATTGGTGCTGGGGTCAGAAGGTCGCAGTGAACAAATCCTTAAAACCGATCAAGATAATGCTCTCATCGTCAAAGATGGCTTGCACTGGCATCAATTCGGCCCATTAATGGAAACATTAAGCCATACCTTACAACAGTTAGGTTACCCACCTTGCAAAGGCAAAGTCATGGTGAACAACCCTGAATGGGTTAAATCTCAACTCGATTGGAAAAAAACCATTCAACATTGGGCAGAACAAAATACCCCGCAATCCGTGATGAACCTTGCCATCATGGCCGATGCTCACGCCATTGCAGGCAATCAAGCCTTACTCACACCAGTGAAGGCACATCTACAACAATACATGCAGCAACAATCACTGTTATTAATGGAGTTTGCTCGCCCAGCATTGGGCTTTGCCGTGCCATTAACGCTGTTTGGTAACGTGAAGCAAAGCAAGCAAGGCATCGACATCAAACAAGGCGGCATTTTCCCTATCGTGCATGGTATTCGCAGCTTAGCATTAGAATTTGGCGTCTCTCAAACCAATACCTTTGAGCGCATTGAACAACTTTGCCAGCGAAATGTTTTAGAAAAACTCACTGCAGATAATTTATCTGAAGCATTAAAACTGTTTATTAAATGGCGCTTAAGCCAACAACTCAACCTAAATCACAGTCATAACCAATTGGACGTTCAACAGCTCAATCGTACCGACCGCGATTTACTCCGCCATAGCTTACACGTCGTAAAAAAGTTTAAGCAATGGTTGAGCTACCATTATCAAATTCGCGAGTAGCCCATGAATTCACTGCAACGATTATGGTGGTATTACCAACTGAATGGCTCGAAATATCAGCCATTATTTCGATCAATCCCAACGGATGAGTTTGTGTCTCTCGATTGCGAGACCACCAGCTTAAACCCGAAGCAAGCCGAATTAGTCACCATTGCCGCAACTAAAATCATCGACAATAAAATCATCACCAGCGAGCCTTTTCATATTCGCTTAAAAGCACCTCAATCGTTAAATGAACACTCTATTCGTATTCATAAAATGCGTCATCACGATTTAGAAGATGGGTATTCAGAAGAGGAAGGATTGCAAAAACTGCTCGATTTCATCGGCAATCGACCATTGGTTGGCTACCACATTCGTTACGACAAAACGATTTTAGACCGAGCTTACAAAAAACATTTTGGTTTTCCACTGCCTAATCCTTTAATCGAAGTAAGCCATCTTTACCATGAAAGGCTCGAGCGCTTATTACCCAACGCTTATTGTGACTTAAGTTTAGAAGCGATTTGTCGGCATTTAGATCTACCCATTCAAGAACGCCACGATGCCCTGCAAGACACCATCACTGCCGCGCTAATTTATGTTCGACTCACTCATGGTTCACTGCCCAATCCGAGTTTGGCGTACAAAAAATAGACATTCAAACGTCATCTTTAATCGATAAAATGCCAAAAAAGTTCAGACTCAGCTCTCACTTTTTGGCATTGCCAGCTTAAAAAAACCTTAATTTACAAGCTATAAGCCTAAAGTCTAATTGTAGAAAAGCCGAGATAAGCAGAAAGTTAAATCAACAGCTATTTAAACTGAAGAATGATTTCAATTAAGAACAATAATCGACTTAGAAATTGAGTCTGCCTCATGCAAGGAGAGCACAATGAGTGAAGTACATATTCATCCTGTCAAAGACAATATCCAAAAGCACACTCACGCTGATAACGATACTTACCTATCCATGTATCAAGAATCTGTTAATGACCCACAATTGTTCTGGGGCAAACATGGCAAAATCGTTGATTGGATCAAACCGTTTACTCAAGTAAAAAACACCTCTTTTGAACCGGGTAATATCAACATTAAATGGTTTGAAGATGGCCAACTCAACGTATCGGCCAACTGTATTGATCGCCACCTTGCAGAGCGCGGCGATGAAGTCGCGATCATCTGGGAAGGCGATGACCCGAAAGACGATGACCAAATTACTTTCAACCAACTGCATGACAAAGTTTGCCGCTTCTCTAACGTATTAAAAGCACAAGGCGTGAAAAAAGGCGATGTAGTTTGCTTATACATGCCAATGGTGCCAGAAGCGGCCGTTGCTATGCTAGCATGTACTCGTATTGGCGCGATTCATACCGTGGTATTTGGTGGTTTCTCACCAGAAGCATTATCTGGCCGTATTATTGATTCTAACGCTAAAGTCGTGATTACTGCCGATGAAGGCGTACGTGGCGGCCGAGCAGTACCATTAAAAGCCAACGTTGACCAAGCACTGAAAAACCCAGATACCAATATCTCAAGTGTGGTGGTTTTCCAACGCACTGGCGGTCATGTCGAGTGGAACAGCGAGCGTGATATTTGGTGGCACGAAGCCGCAGAGCAAGCCTCTCCTGAGTGTGAACCTGAACCAATGAATGCAGAAGACCCACTGTTTATTCTTTACACCTCAGGCTCAACCGGCAAGCCTAAAGGTGTACTACACACCACGGGTGGTTACCTTGTTTACGCGGCAATGACCTTTAAATACGTGTTCGATCACCAAGAAGGCGACGTATTCTGGTGTACCGCGGATGTAGGTTGGATCACCGGTCATACTTACCTTGTTTACGGCCCATTAGCGAATGGCGCAAAAACCATCTTATTTGAAGGTGTGCCAAACTATCCAAACACCAGCCGCATGAGTGAAGTCGTCGACAAACATAACGTTAGCATTCTATACACTGCGCCAACCGCTATTCGCGCGTTAATGGCAAAAGGGGATGAAGCGAATAAAGGCACCTCACGTTCAAGCTTACGTATTATGGGCTCAGTGGGTGAACCCATTAACCCAGAAGCTTGGGAGTGGTACTACAAAACGATTGGTGATGAGCGCTGCCCAATTGTTGATACTTGGGTGGCAAACCGAAACTGGCGGCATCCTCATCACGCCACTACCTGGAGCAACGGACTTAAAACCTGGCTCTGCTACTCGTCCTTTCTTTGGCGTGCAACCTGCGCTATTGGATAACGAAGGCGGTGCATTAGAAGGCGCGAATGAAGGTAACCTCGTGATCACCGATTCATGGCCAGGACAAATGCGTACCATTTATGGCGATCATGACCGCTTCGAGCAAACTTACTTCTCGACCTTCAAAGGCGTGTACACCACTGGTGATGGGGCTCGTCGTGATGAAGATGGTTATTACTG
The DNA here is from genome assembly GCF_000286955.2 of Vibrio rumoiensis 1S-45. GTDB lineage: Bacteria > Pseudomonadota > Gammaproteobacteria > Enterobacterales > Vibrionaceae > Vibrio > Vibrio rumoiensis_A. The sequence goes on along the minus strand of NZ_AJYK02000008.1, from coordinate 46,680 downwards.
GATCACAGGCCGCGTTGATGATGTATTAAACGTATCTGGTCACCGCATGGGCACCGCAGAAATTGAATCAGCGTTAGTGGCGTTTGATAAAATTGCTGAAGCAGCGATTGTCGGCGTTCCACATGATATTAAAGGCCAAGCAATTTACGCCTACATCACGCTAAACGACGGTGAGTTCCCATCTGCAGAATTGCATAAAGAAGTGAAAGATTGGGTACGTAAAGAAATTGGACCAATTGCTACACCAGACGTGCTGCATTGGACGGACTCGCTACCAAAAACACGTTCAGGCAAGATCATGCGCCGTATCTTACGCAAAATTGCCACCGGTGATACCGATAGCTTGGGTGATACTTCAACCCTTGCCGATCCAAGTGTGGTCGATAAGCTTATCGAAGAGAAAGCGAACTTGGTTTAACGACACCAAAGAGTCAATAAATCAACATTATAAACCGCGGCTTAGGCTGCGGTTTTTTTATATTGAAATCCAATCACACAACACGCTGAATATAAATCCCTAATCACGTCATCATCACTTTAAAGATGACGGTGTTTAAATCATGAATACATCATCATTTCTAGCGAACTTAATACAAAAAAGAAGTCTAACTCCACACGTTAATAAAAATGGCGAAATAGAAGCCGCCATCCATCTTTTACCTCATTAGACCAGTAAAATGCTGCGATTTGCGTTGATTTAGCTATAATTGACCAAATTAGTGGATGCACGGTCAATTTTTTTGCTTTCTTACTTAGCAATTCATCAAAATTATGACATGATGCATTTTACATTCACTTTAATGGATATTAGCCACACAATGTCAGCAAACTTACGAGTTCTCGTCTTAAATGGGCCGAATTTAAATTTGCTCGGGTTACGTGAACCGACACACTATGGTTCGAACACGTTACCCGATATTGTTGCCAACTTAGAAGCGCAAGCTACAGAGTTAGGCATTCAACTGTCTCACTTACAATCTAATCGTGAATACGAGCTGATTGAAGCGATTCATGCTGCCCATAATAATATCGACTTTATCATCATCAACCCAGCCGCTTTTACCCACACCAGTGTGGCACTGCGCGATGCGTTGCTTGGGGTTAATATTCCATTTATTGAAGTTCACCTTTCTAACGTTCATGCGCGCGAAGCGTTTCGCCACCACTCTTATCTTTCCGATAAAGCAGTCGGCGTGATTTGTGGGTTAGGTGCGCAAGGTTATCAATTTGCACTGTCGGCGGCATTTTCACACTTAAGTAAACCGAGTCATTAATTCCGAGTGATTCAGATCACTTGGTATTTAATAAATCGGACACTTAGATAAGAAAGCGCGGTCAGGAATTTATAGCGGCGTCGAGACAATTTCGACAATGCATACAAGCTTGGTGGTCATTTATTGTCACCTTGAAATGAATAATTAAACTAATAGAGAAAACATTATGGATATTCGTAAAATCAAGAAGCTTATTGAGCTAGTAGAAGAATCTGGTATTGCTGAACTTGAAATCTCTGAAGGTGAAGAATCAGTACGTATCAATCGCTACAGCAACCAAGCAGCGCCTGCGGCACCTATCCAATATGCAGCAGCTCCTGCTCCAGTAGCAGCGCCAGTAGCCGCTCCTGCAACAGCAGCAGTAGAAGCACCAGCAGCACCTGTTGAATCAGGTCATAAAGTGCTTTCTCCAATGGTAGGTACGTTCTACCGTTCTCCAAGCCCTGAATCAAAATCATTCATCGAAGTCGGTCAATCGGTCGAAGAAGGTCAAACCATCTGTATCGTTGAAGCGATGAAAATGATGAACCAAATTGAAGCAGACAAATCAGGTGTAATTAAAGCGATCTTAGTAGAAGACGGTCAACCAGTAGAATTTGATCAAGCGCTTGTAATTATTGAATAGTCGCACCGATTAAGAGGCAAGATAAATGCTAGATAAATTAGTCATCGCGAACCGAGGTGAAATCGCCCTTCGTATTCTTCGCGCATGTAAAGAGTTAGGCATCAAAACCGTTGCTATTCACTCAACTGCTGACCGTGATTTAAAACACGTATTGCTTGCAGATGAAACCATTTGTATTGGTCCTGCTCGCAGCACAGACAGCTACTTGAATGTTCCTCGTATCATTTCCGCGGCTGAAGTCAGTGGCGCAGTGGCAATCCACCCGGGTTACGGTTTTCTATCTGAAAATGCGGACTTCGCTGAACAAGTTGAGAATTCAGGCTTTATTTTTGTTGGCCCGAAAGCCGAGACCATTCGCCTAATGGGTGACAAAGTTTCTGCAATCAACGCCATGAAAAAAGCGGGTGTACCTTGTGTACCTGGCTCTGACGGTCCACTTGACGATGATGATGCGAAAAACCGTGCGTTTGCAAAACGCATTGGCTACCCAGTTATCATCAAAGCGTCTGGCGGCGGCGGCGGTCGTGGTATGCGTGTAGTACGCAGCGACAAAGAATTAGTTGAAGCGATTGCCATGACACGTTCTGAAGCAAAATCGTTCTTCAATAATGACATGGTTTACATGGAGAAATACCTAGAAAACCCTCGTCACATTGAAGTTCAAGTTTTAGCTGACGGTCAAGGCGGCGCTATCCACTTAGGTGAACGTGACTGTTCAATGCAACGTCGTCACCAGAAAGTAGTGGAAGAAGCTCCAGCACCAGGTATTACCGAAGAAATGCGTCAATACATTGGTGAGCGTTGTACTCGTGCTTGTATCGAGATCAACTACCGCGGTGCAGGTACATTTGAATTCTTATATGAAAATGGTGAGTTCTACTTCATTGAAATGAACACCCGTATTCAAGTAGAGCATCCTGTGACAGAAATGGTGACGGGCATTGATTTGATCAAAGAGCAATTGCGTATTGCTGCAGGTCAGCCTCTATCTTTCACACAAAATGACATCAAAATCCGCGGCCATGCCGTTGAGTGTCGTATTAATGCGGAAGATCCAGAGCGTTTCCTACCTTGCCCGGGTAAAATCCAACACTTCCATCCACCAGGTGGTATGGGCGTTCGTTGGGAATCTCACGTTTACGCAGGCTACACAGTACCGCCTCATTACGATTCAATGATCGGCAAGCTGATCACTTTCGGTGAAAACCGCGACGTGGCGATTGCTCGTATGAAGAATGCACTAGGTGAAACCATCATTGATGGCATCAAAACCAACATTCCTCTACAAATGAACATTATGAATGACGAAAACTTCCAACACGGTGGTGCAAATATCCACTACCTTGAGAAGAAATTAGGCCTACAATAAGCGTTCACTCTCACTAAGAGAGAACAAAAAAATAAAAGCGAGTACCAGCATTGGTACTCGCTTTTTTATGCACTTTAAACGGTTAAGCCACCTTTGTTTTATTCGTTGGCAGCATCCGATTGCGCTTTTTGTTTCTTCTTCATTCTCATGGTCGAATAAACCGAGAATACCGCTAATACAATAAACGCTAAAGCGATTGGACGGTCGTATAGGAATGACCAACTCCCTTCATACATCATTAACGATTTTCTTAAATTGGTTTCCGCCATTGGCCCTAAAATAATCGCGAGCAGCACAGGGGAAGATGGAATATCGAGCTTAGTAAACACAAACCCAATCAAACCAAACGCAATCGCAATCCCAACATCAAACATTGAATTGTTAATTGCATAAGCCCCCACCACAGATAAGAAGACAATGATTGGGATCATGATCATTTTCGGCACTTCAATAATTCGGCAGAAGAATCGGATACCAAATAAACCAATCGCCAACATCACCACATTAGCCACCAGCATTGAACTGAATACACCATAAACAACATCAGGATTTTGAGCAAACAACAGTGGCCCAGGTGTTAAACCTTGTACAATCAACGCTCCCAGTAATACCGCCGCGACAGCATCGCCCGGAACACCCAACGTTAATAAAGGCACTAAAGAGCCACCGGTCACACCATTATTGCCCGATTCAGCCGCCGCTAAGCCACGAATAGAGCCTTTACCAAACTCTTCTGGATTTTTAGATGAACGTTTTGCTTCGTTGTAACAAACAAATGCCGAAATATCTGCACCAGCACCGGGAACAGAACCGATAGTTGTCCCCATCAATCCACTTTTAATGGTGGTCGGCAGTATGTCTTTCAAATCTCGAGCGCTTAATAATTTATGGTCAAACTTAGGAGGAGCAACACTTTTCTCTGACAAGATTTTTTCTAGCTGACTCAACGCTTCAGAAAGAGCAAATAAACCAATCAATACTGGAATTACGTTAATACCGCTGTATAAATCCATAATGCCAAATGTAAATCTCGGCACGCTGCTAATCGGATCTAACCCCACGGTTGATACCAACAAACCAATAGTCCCCGCCAATAAGCCTTTTAGTATATTGGTTGAAGATACGCTAGCGATTATCGTTAAGCCAAACAAAGCCAAAGCAAAGTATTCCGGAGCATTAAACCTTAAAGCAAAATCTGCCAACTTAGGAGCAATCGCAATCAAAATAATAGTACTGATTAAGCCACCTACAAATGAGGCCACAGCAGAAATACTCAACGCTCTTGCTGCTTGACCTTTTGCGGCCAAAGTATGCCCATCTAGCACGCTGGCAGCCGAAGCTGGCGTGCCCGGTGTTTTAAGTAAAATAGCGGCAATAGAGCCACCATAAATACCGCCAATATAAACACCGATCAGCATGACTAATGCTGCGGTAGGATCCATACCAAAAGTAAATGGGAGTAATATCGCCACCCCCATGGTTGCAGTTAAGCCAGGTAAAGCGCCTAAAATAATACCGCCCAACACACCAAAAAAGAGAACAGGAAAAACGGCTGGGCTCAGTGCTGTGGTTAAACCATCCATTAAATATTCAAACATAATTGCATCCTATAACCACATCGCTTGCGGTAGTGATATATAAAAAACCTCACCAAATAAGTAATTCACTGCAACAACAAAAATGATGGCAACCACGTAATAAACGGGCTTCTTTATTTTGAAATAAACAAGATAGAACATGAAAGCAGCAAGACTGGCATATAAGTAACCAAGCACACTAATAAGCAAGGCATAGCCAATTAAAAAGCAGATACCAAAAATAGACATTTTAGAAATAAAAGCTTCTTGCAGTGATTGATCCCCTTTCAACTTATATTGAACAAGCAACAATACACAAATCACAATTTGAGCCACGACGATGGCCATTGGAAAAAATTTCGCACTCACACTGGAGTCTTGATACATAGGACTATCAAATTGTGTGATAACTGCAAAGGCGATCGCACTCAACACAATGATAATGGACGGGAAAACGACATTTCTATTGAGCATAGAATCCATCCTTAAAAACTCATTTAAAATGAAAAATATAGCAACCCTCAAGAATGAAGGCTGCTATCTTAGGTAATCTCAGAAAGTCACAGGTCACCTTCGTTGACTAACGTTGATTGGTATTACTGACGAAAAAGCCGAGTTACTTAATTAATTCACCCAGTGTTTTTGTGTCATCTTTAACAAACTGAGTAAAGGTTGCCGCATCAAGGTTATGAATAGTCATTGCACCTTTTGCCATGAAATCTTTAAACTCTTCAGATGCCATCGCTTGATCAAAGGCTTTACCTAAAGTTTCAATGATTGCATCTGGCGTATCTTTCGGTGCACCAATACCACGCCACGTACCTGTTACTACATCAACACCTTGCTCTTTTAAAGTTGCTACATCTGGGATGTATTGAATTCGTTCGTTAGACATCACACCTAATGCTTTTAATTGACCAGAACGCAGCTGAGCAATCGCTTCACCCGGCGTGACCATAGTTACATCAGTATGCTTACCAAGAACCGATGGAATGGCTTCCGATGCGCCGTTATAAGGGATGGCATTAAGTTTAATGTTTTGGTCTTTTTCCAAAGCCATTAAATAAAAATTTGGCGCAGCCGTTGAAGCAAATTTCACTTTGCCAGGATTTTCTTTCGCTTCTTTAATCAAATCATTAATCGTATTGTATGGGCTGTCTGCTGAAACCAGCACAACCGCAGGATCAAGGTTCACCATACGGATCAATTTAAAGTCGTCTGCCGTGTGTTGCATTAACCCCATTTGCGGTAAAGAGGCAATCTCACGAGTCACAACAGTTAACGTATAGCCATCAGGTCGTTGTTGGGCACCAAAGCTCATGCCTACAGCGCCAGCGCCACCAGTGCGGTTCATCACCGAAATGTTTTGCCCTAAAATATCTTTAGCACTATTGGCAAGTGTACGACCCACCGCATCTGTACCACCACCTGCACCAAATGGAACCACAAGGCGTATGTTCTTTGTTGGATAATCCGCAGCAACCGCAGTCGCAGAAACAAGAATACCGGCAGCAAGCATGATGGATTTAAGTAATTTACTCATAAGAAATACCTTTCTAATAATTAACGATATGTTTTTGTAGGGTTTTCTAGTTTTTGCATTTGATATTCATGCATCGTCAGTTGCTCGATTGCCACGGCAATCCAACCACTAATTAACATGTCATACCATTGTTCGACGCCACTGCACGCAACGACGATATTGCCATATACGAATGATCCATAAAAAAGCAGATCATCTTCACGTAATGCCGAAGGGTGTAAAGTTTGAAGTTGAATATTGCTGGTGGATTCACGCCACGCTTGTTGTGCTTTTTTACGAGCAAACTGATCAAACGAAATAGACCACGACTCAGGTGAACCTAACGATTTTTCAAAAAGGATCGCATCTTCAAATGACACTTCCCAAGGTTTCACTTGAGGATTCATAACAACAATATGCAATTCTTTTCGATTGGTTCGCTCAAATAAACGCTCAATAGCGGGTGAAACTAGATCCACCGCATCCGCAGCAATTTCTTTAAGATCTTTCATCAACAACTCCTTAACTCGTCCATAACATTCAGAGTATTGTATGACAAAATAACATCAAGAATAATCCTACAATAATCAACTGCCGATCACGGCAAATGCTTTGTATACAAGACTTGGATCACTATTCTTACTTTTAAGGTTGACCATAAGTAATAATGGCCGTATTTCATCAGACGCCTTTCACTTTCATTTAATTTGTCTTATGAAAGCACCACCAAAGGTTAAGAGTTTCAAATCATTAATATTGCAACATGACCTATATTGCACTCCCTATGATTTGTCTCTGAACCCATCTTTTGCCAAAATACGCCTCTTTATCTTACTTTTCTTATACTCGAAGTAATTGAAGCTACACCTTCAACTAAGAGGGGTATATTTGCCAATCAAAGGTATCTCACCATGAAAACCCTGCATGCTCGTTATCAACAAGCACACAAAGAAGCCAAGTGGGCTGTCGGATTAGCGCTGGCTTATTTTGTTTGGTGGTATGTTTCCGCTTATGGTTTAGCGCCTGCACCAGACAACATTCAAGCGATGCCAACACTCTATTTTGGCTTTCCTTTATGGTTTTTAATGGCCTGTATTGTCGGTCCAATTGTTTTCACTTTATTGTGCGCAGCGATGGTCAAATGGATCTATCAAGACATGTCACTGGAAATACAACGAGAGCAAGAAGACCATGAATAACCAAATCCTCATCCCATTGGTTGTGTATTTAGTGGCCGTTTTTGCTCTCGCGTTTTGGAGCAGCCGTCACAGCAATAAACAGGGTTTTTTAAATGAATATCTTGTGGGTGGTCGCAGCATGGGGGGCTTTGTGCTTGCCATGACTCTTGCTGCCACTTACGCCAGTGCCAGTTCCTTTATTGGGGGGCCGGGAGCCGCTTATAAGATGGGATTAGGGTGGGTTTTACTTGCCATGATCCAATTGCCTGCGACCTGGCTTACCTTGGGAGTTTTAGGTAAAAAATTTGCCATTGAAGCGCGTCGTCATAACGCACTCACTCTCAACGATATTTTATACGCACGCTATCAAAACCGAGGTGTGGTGGTGTTTGCTTCACTCTCTTTATTGTTGGCTTTTTTCGGCACAATGGTGGTTCAATTTGTTGGCGGAGCGCGCTTACTGCAAACCGTGACGGGGCTTTCTTATACACATGGCTTAATGATTTTCGCCATCACTGTGGGCTTATATACCACCATTGGCGGCTTTCGCGCAGTTGTCATGACCGATACCTTACAAGGCATTATGATGATCATCGGCACCATCGCTTTACTGGTTGGTATTGTGCATGCCGGTGGCAGCGTTGGCGAGATCATCACCGACTTGCACACCATTGATCCCGCGTTAATCACGCCTTATGGGCCGAATCATTTCTTAACTGAACCCTTTATGATGAGCTTTTGGGTACTGGTGTGCTTTGGCGTCATTGGCTTACCCCATGCGGCGGTACGTTGCATGTCCTACAAAGACAGCGCATCACTGCACAAAGGTATGGTGATCAGCACTATCATGGTCGCACTGCTCATGCTAGGCATGCATTTAGCAGGTGCTTTTGGCCGTGCTATCGTGCCAGATATTGCCAGCCCAGACCAAATTATGCCGACTTTAATGATCACCGTATTACCGCCTGTTGTGGCCGGCATTTTCCTAGCAGGGCCAATGGCGGCGATCATGTCCACCATCGACTCACAATTAATTCAAGCTTCAGCCACCTTACTCAAAGACTTGTACATTAACTACATCAACCCTTCCATTGCCGAAGGTGAAGCCGCCGAGAAAAAACTGCCCAAATTATCGTTATGGGTAACCGGTATATTTTCCGCCTTAGTGTTTGTTGCCGCGCTCAATCCACCCGATATGATCATCTGGCTCAACCTACTCGCCTTTGGCGGCATGCAAGCGGTATTTTTGTGGCCGTTGGTATTAGGTTTGTATTGGAAGAAAGCCTCGGCCACTGGTGCATTTTCTTCAATGTTGGTGGGATTGTTTTCTTATATTGCGCTCAGCACCCTCAAACCAGACATGGGCGGCCTGCATGCCATCGTTCCAACCCTTACCCTTGGTCTGATTGCTTTTATTGTTGGCAGTAAAATCAAACCGAATAGTAAAAATAAACACATTATTTCTGATAACCCATCACCACATAAGCTATATTAGCCCGTATAATTGGTGCATAAATAATGTAAGACCATATCAACCCATAACACCCGACATCGTCAGCTCATCTCTCGAACATAGCTTCCCGAGACGAAATGACGACTTGTCGCACTCAACTAACAAGCGAGCTCATCATGCCTTGGATTCAAATAAAACTTAATGCGACTAAAACCAATGCAGAGGCCATTGGCGATATGCTCATGGAAGAAACCGGAGCCCTTTCCGTCACTTTCCTTGACGCAAAAGACGCACCTATATTTGAACCTCTACCCGGTGAAACTCGCCTATGGGGTGAAACCGATATATTGGCGCTTTATGATGCAGAAATAGATACCCAACTGGTACTAAGCCAAATCAAAGGCAGCAACATGCTAGCCGCCGATTTCGCTTACAAAGTAGAACAACTGGAAGATAAAGATTGGGAACGCGAATGGATGGATAACTTCCACCCAATGCAATTTGGTGAACGCTTATGGATTTGCCCAAGCTGGCGCGATGTACCCGATCCAACGGCGATTAACGTCATGCTAGACCCTGGCCTTGCTTTTGGCACCGGAACGCACCCAACGACCGCTGTATGCTTAGAATGGCTCGATGGTTTAGACCTTGAAGGCAAAACCGTCATCGATTTTGGTTGTGGTTCAGGTATTTTAGCCATTGCAGCGATCAAACTAGGCGCAGCCAAAGTCATTGGTATTGATATTGACCCTCAAGCCATCGTCGCTTCAATTGAAAATGCCAAACGTAATGGCGTAGCCGACCAACTTGAATTGTTCTTGCCACAAGATCAACCAGAAGGCTTAATCGCTGATGTGGTGATTGCGAACATCTTAGCTGCGCCATTGCGTGAGCTATCCGGCGTGATCTCAAGTTTAGTAAAACCGAATGGTTACTTGGGTATGTCTGGTATTTTGGATTCACAAGCTGACGATGTTGCCACCTACTACACCGATCAATTCAACCTAGACCCAATCATTGCTCAACAAGAATGGTGCCGCGTCTCGGGTCAAAAAAAACCTGAATAATCACATCGATAAAAACAATTCATCTCCAAATTCGGGGCTAATTGGCTGAAAAATAGGCAATTTACAAAACTAATTGTGAAATGCTCAAATATTAGTCTTTTCACGCCCCGAAAAAATGCGTAAAATGCGCGCCCTTGCTGATACGAACTGTGATGCTGTTTTGAAAATCGGAAACTACACATTAACGAACAACTTAATTGTGGCCCCAATGGCTGGTGTCACCGATAGACCGTTTCGTGAATTGTGTCTTCGATATGGGGCTGGCATGGCCGTCAGTGAAATGATGTCCTCTAACCCAAAAGTTTGGAACACATCAAAATCCCAACAACGCATGGTACATGAAGGTGAATCGGGCATTCGCAGTGTACAAATTGCTGGGGCAGATCCACAGCTAATGGCACAGGCCGCCCAAGTCAGCGTTGAAAACGGTGCGCAAATCATCGACATCAACATGGGCTGCCCAGCCAAGAAAGTAAATAAGAAACTTGCAGGCTCCGCGTTACTGCAACACCCAGACATCATCGAACAGATTTTGACTGCGGTCGTAAAAGCAGTAGAGGTTCCAGTAACCCTAAAAACGCGCACAGGATGGGACACAGACAATAAAAACTGTGTCGAGATTGCAAAAATGGCTGAGCAATGTGGCATACAAGCCTTGGCACTCCACGGGAGAACCAAAGCCTGCATGTACAAAGGCGAAGCAGAATACGACAGCATTAGAGCCGTGAAACAAGCTATTTCTATCCCAGTGATTGCCAATGGTGATATTGATAGCCCAGAAAAAGCGAAATACGTACTGGATTACACCGGCGCGGATGCTCTGATGATCGGTAGGCCTGCCCAAGGTCGACCTTGGATTTTTAACCAAATCCAACACTTTTTAACGACGGGTGAACACTTGCCACCGATTCCAAAAGAAGAAGTGCAAGGCATCTTACTCGGACATGTTCAAGCTCTGCATGAGTTTTATGGAGAGTTCTTAGGCCCTCGCATCGCACGTAAGCATGTGGGTTGGTACTTAAAAGAACATGATCAAGAGGGTGACTTCCGCCGTGTTTTCAATGCCATCGAGGATGCCGATCAGCAACTTGATGTGCTTAAAGGTTATTTTGTATATCCGAGTTGATTAGGGTGATCACTTTAAACAACCGATATAGATAACGTTGCATTATAATTAAGAAGAGCTAAGACTAATTATGTTCGAACAAAACCTGACTTCAGAACCACTAACAGTAACGACTGTCACATCACAAGACCAGATCACACAGAAGCCATTACGTGACTCTGTGAAAGCATCTTTAAAAAACTACCTGGCGCAATTAAACGGCCAAGACGTTACTGAGCTTTATGAATTAGTACTAGCAGAAGTTGAGCAACCAATGCTTGATATGGTTATGCAATACACTCGCGGTAACCAAACTCGCGCAGCGAACATGATGGGTATCAACCGTGGTACGCTTCGCAAGAAATTGAAAAAATATGGTATGAACTAAGCAATACGCTTAGTTTATCCTAAAAAACCGCGTTCATTGGACGCGGTTTTTTTATGGGCATATCATCACTCCAGCACTTTCCTAAACGGTACAAAAGGAAGTTATAAACACAAATAACCTTTATCAAATACTCTTTTCATTTTTTCAACGCCCTTTTCAACAGTTCTTGTTGCGCGGCATGTTTTTGCGCTTTTGATTCACCGTCGGTGGTTAAGGCTTTTAACTGTTCTTCACTCAATTGTTCTAAATATCGAAAATCTTGGCTATTTTGCAGGTTACCAAGTGATTGCTTTAACCGGTTGATGATGCTCATATTGGCCTCTTTATTGCTCGTTTGAATGGGATTGATGACCACTGACTTGTTGGCGGTAAACGGTTGGGGTTAACCCGGTGTGGCGACGAAACATTTTGATGAATGCGGAGGCATCGCTATAACCTAACTGAAAAGCGACTTGGTTGATGGCATCACTTTGTTTGAGCAACTGCAAAGCGGTGACGACCTTTAAACGTTGCCTCCATTCATTAAAGCTCATGCGTAAGTGCTTTTGAAAACGTCGAGTTAAAGTGCGTTCGGTCGAAAAGACTAATTTTGCCCACTCCGATAAACTGCGATCATCAGCAGGGTTTGCCTCTAGCGCACTTAAGATAGGTTGCAACAAGCTATCTTGCGTCGTGGGTAAAAAGTCATCAACTTGGTGAGCACTGGCTAACCGCTCAAGTAGTACGTCCGTTAAGCAAGTATCTTGATGGCTTTCAATTTTATCGACTTGGCGAGTGATTAAATCGTCAATGATCGCAAGCACTAAAGGCGGTAAGGCAATCATGCAAGCTTGGTTAGGTAGCCCCTCTGAGCGAGCAATATCAATGTTAATCGCGCAATACTCAACATCCTTTCGGTTAAAGGCTCGATGCGGCACATTGGCAGGAGTCCAAATCGCATAACCGGCAGGTGACACCATTTTTCGGCCATTCACCTCCATATCTAACACGCCTTGCTTAATCAGATGAATTTGCCCCCAATCATGCTGGTGTGGCAAGGTTTCAGTACCGCCCGCAATGTGAAAGTAGTGTATGAATACGGTACTGGGTAATTGCTCCACCAGCTTAGGCATAAAGGTTGGGTTGCCATTCACTTGATTGTTGGTCATCACTTCACTCCATTCATCCGCTTGTCTGAATCGACCTATTCAGTGTCCGATTCAACCTACTCTGTTTTTTATCTTTCGTGCCACACTCAAATACCGACTGATAAAACGTTTTACCTATTGAGTCATCATCAGGTATAACAAGGAGAACATCCATGACAACGCACTCCAAAACCGTTTTTATTCGCTGCTTATTTCCGATCATGGCGGTCGCGATTTGGGCGACCAATGCCGTCGTCAGTAAAATGGCAACCGCAACCATTGAGCCAGGTGCTATCGCATTCTACCGCTGGTTTGTGGCGTTGTTAGTGCTCACTCCCTTTTGCTTACCTTTGGTGTATCGTCAGTGGCCTGTGGTAAAAAAGCACTTACTGAAACTGACGGTCTTGGCGTCTTTGGGCATGGTGCTGAACCAAAGCTTGGCTTATTACGCGGCTTATACCACCAGCGCCACCAACATTGCGATTTTCTTATCGTTAATGCCACTGATTGGTTTGTTTCTCGCCGTGCCACTATTGGGCGCAAAGTTACGTAAAACCACTTTATTTGGTGCGGTGTTGTCGTTTAGCGGCTTGATTTATATGCTAAGCGAAGGCAACCCTATGCATATTATTAGCCAAGGGTTAAAGCAAGGTGATCTGTTAATGCTCGCTTCAACGTGTGCTTATGCTTTGTATTCCGTCTTACTAAACCGCTGGAAGTTACCTTTAACCACTTGGTGCGCCGTCTATTGCCAAGTATTCCTTGGCGCGCTTCTGCAACTGCCATTATTACTTTCAAGCCAACATTGGGGCATCGAATTAAATGCTTGGCCTATGGTTGGATTTGCCGCGCTGGCCGCTTCCATTATTGCCCCTTGGTGTTGGTTAAAGGGGGTTTCTTTCATTGGGGCTGAGCGTGCGACTTTATTTATGAACTTAGTGCCAATTTTTACGGCAAGCATCAGTATTGTGTTATTGGGCGTTCACCCGACTCAATACCATTTAATTGGTGGTGCATTGGTCTTTGCAGGCTTAACCTTGGCGCAACTGAAACCCAAAGCGGTGAATTTATCGTCATCACCTCAATCGCTCGCCATGAGCAAGGTCAGTCCGTCGTTATCCAACGCGCGTAAATAAATCGACATAAAGAACAACGACACCATCCCCCGGCCACCACGGTTGGGGGTTTGCTTTTCAGAGTGATTCACGAGATTTCAGCTGCTTAATCGCGCCGATTAACGCATTCAATCCCACTTCCACTTTACTGCGCGGACACCCTACGTTGAGGCGAATATAACCTTGCCCTTCTTTGCCATAGGTATCGCCACGCATGATGGCCACTTTATAGTCATCAATCAAAATGCGTTGCAGTTCGTCCATATCAATATCAAGCGGATTCAAATCCAGCCAAGCCAGATACGTGCCTTGAGGAACTTGATAATCCAGCTCTGGCACTTGTTCGTTTAATCGCTGCGCCACGTAAGTTAAGTTGCCGTGTAAATAGGCTTTTAAAGCTTCTAACCATTCACCACCTGCTTGGTAAGCGGCAATATGTGCGATGACCCCTAAAATAGAAGGTGACGATAAACCGTGCGCAGCTTTTAATTGAGTCAGGTAAGTGTTGCGATTTCCGTCATGGGGAATCACCGCATAAGCACCGGTTAATGCAGGAATGTTGAACGATTTAGAACCGGAACTAACCAAGGCCCATTGATCGTCTTGCGCCACTTGTGACCACGGAATATAACGCTCGAACGCCATATCCATGTGAATATCATCTGAAATCACTTTTACGCCATGCTGCAAACAAATCTCGGCCATGCGGCAGAGCTCTTGCTGTGTCCATACGCGTCCGGTTGGATTTTGTGGGCTGCACAATAATAATATTTTACATTGTGGCAATGCCGCTTGTGCTTCAAATTGCGGCCAGTCAATCTCGTAACTGCCATTGGTTTTAATTAAAGGGCTGCATAACATTTGACGATAATTGGCTGACAGCATATTGCCAAACGCATCATAAGCGGGGGTATGGACTAACACCCCTTCCCCCGGCTTACTCCATTGCAAAATAAGCTGCGAGATGATGTAAATCACCGAAGGCCCATACACCAAGTGATCGTTTTCTAATTTGGCTTGATACCGACGCTCAAACCAACCGGTGATCGCCGATTTGAATTCATCATGATTCCAGCGACTGTAACCCAATACGCCGTGCTCCAATCGAGCCTTCACCGCGCTTAATACACATGGCGCGGTTTCAAAATCCATATCAGAAATGGTGAAAGGCAGTAAATCCGCATGACCAAAGCGATCTTGAACATAATCCCATTGGGTGCAAAACGTGCCGTGACGATCCACCACTTGCGAGAAATCAAACATAGTTACTTACCTCATCCATCGATCCAAATAACGTTGGGGCTTTCAACTCAAGCCGCAAAGGTATTAAGACAAACAACCAAAAGAAAGGGAGGAGTAACCACCTCCTCCCTTCACTGTGTTAAACGGTTTTAATTACGCCGGAGCATTCATAATGGATTGCATTTCATTTTTCACCATATGAACTTGCGGACCGATAACCACTTGTAAGTTATGGTCATCCAACTTCACCACACCGAGTGCTCCATTGGCTTTTAATACCGCATCGTTCACCAAAGACATATCTTCTACCGACATGCGAAGGCGAGTTATACAGTTATCTAAAGACGTAATGTTGGCTTTACCACCTAAAGCTTCAAGAATAATGTCGCCTTTATAGCCAAAGTCACTGTCACGGACTTCAGAAGCAAAGGCCAATTCATCATTGCTTTCCGCTTCACGACCTGGTGTTTTCAAGTTAAAACGAGTGATTGCGAAACGGAACACCCCGTAGTACACCGCAAACCATACCGCAGCAACCAGTGGTACCAGATACCATTCAGTCTTGGTGCCTTGCAGCACACCAAAGATTAAGAAGTCGATAATGTTGCCATCAGTATTACCAATCGTGACGCCTAACAAACCCATCACCATAAAGCCTAGGCCAGTTAAGATAGCGTGCACAAAGTAAAGAACAGGAGCAACGAATAAGAATAAGAACTCAAGTGGTTCGGTAATCCCACCCACCATACAAGCAACCACACCCGATAGAAGCAGCGCTTTTACTTTTCCGCGGTTTTCAGGGCGAGCACAATGATACATTGCTAATGCCGCACCCGGCAGGCCACCTAAGAAGGTTGGCATTTTACCTTGCGATAAGAAAGCTGTTGCTTGTGGATCAAAATTCGTCACGCTTGAACAAGATAGTTGAGCATAGAAGATATTCAATGCACCGCTGACCTCTTGACCACACACTGGCAACGTACCCCCTGCCTCAGTAAAGCGAATCAATGCCACTAAAATGTGATGCAAACCAAACGGCAACAATAAACGTTCGCCAGTTCCGAATAAGAATGGGCCAAATGGACCAGCATGAGAAATTAGAGAACCAATGCCGTTAATGCCCATCGCAAAGTAAGGCCAAACGACAGGAACCGCAAGACCCACTAACCCCAAGACCACAGAGGTTACAATAGGAACAAAACGCGCACCGCCAAAGAAGGCCAAAGAATCTGGCATTTTATACGTGTAAAAACGTGCATGCAGTTTCGCCACGATAATACCGACAATCACCGCGCCCAAAATACCAGTATCAATGGATTGGATACCGATAATAGATTTTACCCCATACGCTTTTTCAAGCTCTGCATTACCCAGTACACCTGCAACCGTTAGGTAAAAGTTTACCGACAAGTTCATGGCAGCAAAGCCCACAAAACCAGAAAAGGCCGCTACACCTTTTTCTTCACGAGCTAAACCCAGAGGAATGGCAATCGCAAACATTACAGGTAAGTAAATAAAGGCAACCAAGCCGATCTTGGTCATCCACAAGAAAATCAGCTGAAGGACAAAATTGTCTAGAAAAGGGAGGCTTTCCTTCACTGCCGAGCTCGATAACGAACTACCGACCCCTAGCAAAATCCCTGAAAAAGCAAGCAGTGCCACCGGTAGCATGAAAGTTTTCCCCAAACTTTGGAAGAACTCCCACATAGTGGTTTTTTTCTTTATGTTAGACATAGTTTGTCACTCCAAGTGATAACGTATTGATAATAAAAGCTACGATAAAAAGACTGCTAAAACGTTTTATCAAATTAGGTTTAAAAAATGCCGATACTTTGAAATGACTTCATCGCTATCAGCATTGTTTTAAGGTTCGAAATAAATGATAAAACGTTTTACCTATAATTTTTGCAAAGTCGATCACGGTTATCTGAGTGAAAAGCAATCATTCTTTGATTTTGTGATCACGATAAAAGAATCTATCTTTACTAACTTTTTTATTAATAAGTGAGCAATGAGCATAACCAAACCCAAAATTACCGATGTCGCCAAATATGCTGGCGTTTCCGTTTCGACCGTCTCATTAGTGTTAAGTGGAAAAGGCCGAATTTCGGATGCCACCATTACTAAAGTAAACCAAGCCATCGAAACGCTGGGTTATGTCCGTAATAATGCAGCGGCAAATCTTCGCTCTAATACCTCCAACCTGATTGGTTTGGTGCTGCGTGATATTACCGATCCTTTTTATATGGGCATAACCGCAGGGTTAAGCGATCAACTCGAAAAACAAGGCTACATGCTTTTTCTCGCGCAATCTGGAAATGACAAGAATAAGCAGCTCAATTGCATTCAATCGATGATTCAGCAAGGGGTGGCTGGCATTGTATTTTGTCCAGTGCGTGAAGGAACTCAAGCTTGCCTCGATCTCATTAAACACGCCAATATTCCGGCGATCAGCATTGCCAGAGCCGATATAAATGCCAATATGGATTATGTCGGCCCCGATAACACTCACGCTGCCACACTCGCCACTCAGCACTTAATTGCACAAGGTCACCGACACATTGCCTACTTAGGTGGCACTAGCGACTCACTGACTCGCGCCGAACGTATTGGCGGCTATTGCTCGACCTTAATGCAATATGGGCTTCCATTTAAAAATGAATGGGTCGTCGAATGCGATCGACGCCAACAATCGGCAGCAGATGCGGCAGAGGAACTGTTAAATAAACACCCTAAAATCACCGCTATTTTATGCCATCGTTCCGCCACCACCATTGGTGCGATATACGGAGCGCAAGCGGCGGGAAAAACCATAGGTAAAGATAATTACATTGGGCAAGAAGTGGCCTTACTTGGGTTTGATGATGCAGCAGAAGCGGAGCTCACCACCCCTTCATTAAGCTTTGTAAACACATCAACCAAACAGATTGGTCAACAGGCCGCACTGCAAATGATCAGGAAAATGCAACAGCCACAATTGCCACCGCAACGCATTATTATCTCACCAACGATGATTTTACGAGACTCGGCCTGATAGAAACCTGACTTAACATGACTTAACACTATCATCACAACAGGTTATTATTTGTGCGCCATTCATAGATTTAAGGGATAGAAATGAAGAAGCTCACGTTTCAAGCCATCTTATTGAGCTCGGTATTATTCACGCTAGGTTGCGCACACCAAGATCAGAAAGCGTTTAAAGACAATGCAAGAGAAGCCGCTCAAGCAACCAAAGAAGCTGGCAGAACCATCGGCCACACCACTCGTGATGCCGCCAGAGAAACAGGCCACTTCTTCCGTGATATTTTTAAAGACTAACTCATTGATTTTACCTCACACGCAAAAAAGCCAAACGATTGCGCGAGCTTTTTAAACAGAAATTAGTTAGAATGTGCGCCATCAAATCTTGGGGTTTCCGGCTAGCTTGTCACTATTGGTCAGTAGTAGGCACGAGAAGCAACAAAGGTTTTTACCAAAACGCGTGAAGTCATATACACCACTCAACTTTTCTCGCTTTGGCAAACATCTTTATTTGTTTTTAACTCCGTGATTTAAGGAATATGGAAGCCATGCAAAACGCTCGCCCAATTCGCCGCGCTTTAATCAGCGTATCTGACAAAACTGGTATTGTTGAATTTGCTCAAGCACTGACACAACGTGGTGTAGAAATACTTTCAACCGGTGGCACTTTTAAGTTGCTACAAGATAATGCCATCACCGCAACAGAAGTGTCTGATTACACAGGTTTCCCTGAAATGATGGATGGTCGTGTGAAAACACTGCACCCTAAAGTTCATGGTGGTGTATTAGGCCGTCGTGGTACCGATGAAGCCGTTATGGAACAACACGGTATCAACCCAATTGATATTGTGGTGGTCAACCTTTACCCATTCGCTGAAACCGTTGCTAAAGCGGGTTGTACGCTTGAAGATGCCGTAGAAAACATCGATATCGGTGGGCCGACTATGGTTCGTTCTGCTGCGAAAAACCACAAAGATGTGACTATCGTGGTTAATGCACACGACTACGACCGCGTGATTGCAGAAATGGACGCAAACGACAAATCTCTAACATTAGAAACGCGTTTCGATTTAGCGATTGCAGCTTTTGAGCACACAGCGGCTTACGATGGCATGATCGCTAACTACTTCGGCACTATGGTTCCTTCTTATGGAGAGAACAAAGAAGGTGACGAGGAAAGCCAATTCCCACGCACTTTCAATCAGCAGTTCGAGAAAAAACAAGACATGCGCTACGGTGAGAACAGCCACCAAGCGGCGGCTTTCTATGTTGAGAAAAATCCTCAAGAAGCGTCTGTTTCAACAGCGCGTCAAATCCAAGGTAAAGCGCTTTCTTACAATAACATCGCCGATACCGATTCTGCGCTTGAGTGTGTGAAAGAGTTCAATGAACCTGCGTGTGTGATTGTAAAACACGCCAACCCTTGTGGTGTTGCGCTAGGTAAAGACATTCTTGAAGCTTACAACCGCGCTTATCAAACCGATCCTACTTCAGCCTTTGGTGGCATCATTGCTTTCAACCAAGAACTCGATGCTGCGACCGCTCAAGCGATTGTTGACCGTCAGTTTGTTGAAGTGATTATTGCACCAAGCGTTTCGGCTGAAGCCATTAAAGTGGTTGAAGCGAAGAAAAACGTTCGCCTATTAGAATGTGGCGAATGGTCAAGCAAGACGACTGAATTTGATATTAAACGTGTCAATGGTGGCTTGTTAGTTCAAGACCGTGACCAAGGCATGGTAAGCCTAGATGACCTAAAAGTGGTTTCTAAGCGTCAACCAAGCGATGAAGAATTAAAAGACGCACTATTTTGCTGGAAAGTAGCGAAATACGTGAAATCAAATGCGATTGTTTACTCAAAAGGTGACATGACGATTGGCGTTGGCGCTGGCCAAATGAGCCGCGTATACTCAGCGAAAATCGCCGGTATTAAAGCAGCCGATGAAGGCTTAGTGGTTGAAGGTTGCGTGATGGCATCGGATGCGTTCTTCCCATTCCGTGATGGCATCGACGCCGCGGCAGAAGCAGGCATTAAATGTGTGATTCAACCGGGCGGTTCAATGCGTGATGATGAAGTGATTGCGGCTGCCGATGAGCATGGCATGGCGATGATCTTTACTGGCATGCGTCACTTCCGCCATTAATTTTCTCTGCATAATTGGGGTGGCAACTGCGTTGACCGCCCCATTAATTTGAGAAAAACTTATTACTGTTTTATACATTTAGGGCAAAAATGCCCTTTAATGATTTTTCATTTTAGAGCAAGGCCTACATTATAGTTCAAGGAAAGTGAGCGGAGTTTATAAGTATAAATGAGCACACTTGACACAGAAATAGGATGTAGGGCGCAGCTATCAAAGGAAAAAATAAATGAATGTTCTAATTATTGGCGCCGGCGGCCGCGAACACGCGCTAGGCTGGAAAGCAGCACAAAACCCTGACGTTAAAACCGTATTCATTGCCCCTGGTAATGCCGGTACTGCGCTTGAGCCTAAGCTTAAAAACGTCAACATTGGCGTTGAAGATATCGCAGGCTTGGTTGAGTTTGCACAAAACAACAGCATTGAACTGACCATCGTTGGCCCTGAAGCACCGCTTGTAATTGGTGTGGTTGATGCCTTCCGCGAAGCCAAGCTGCCAATCTTTGGTCCAACTCAAGCGGCAGCACAGCTAGAGGGCTCTAAGGCGTTCACGAAAGACTTCTTAGCACGTCATAAAATCCCAACCGCTGATTATGCTAACTTCACTGAAATCGAGCCAGCACTGGCTTATGTGCGCGAGAAAGGCGCACCTATTGTGATTAAAGCCGATGGTCTTGCTGCTGGTAAAGGCGTGATTGTCGCGATGACGTTGCAAGAAGCCGAAGATGCAATTCAAGACATGCTAGCAGGTAACGCGTTTGGTGAAGCCGGCAGCCGCGTAGTGGTTGAAGAATTCCTTGATGGTGAAGAAGCCAGCTTTATTGTGATGGTCGATGGTTCAAGTGTACTGCCTATGGCCACCAGCCAAGATCACAAACGTGTCGGCGACCAAGATACCGGCCCGAACACTGGCGGTATGGGTGCATACTCTCCTGCACCAGTGGTGACCCCTGAAATCCATGAGCGTGTGTTGGAAGAAGTGATTTACCCAACGGTTCGCGGCATGGATGCAGAAGGCTACCCATATACTGGCTTCCTTTACGCTGGCCTAATGATCATGGCCGACGGCACACCGAAAGTAATTGAGTACAACTGCCGCTTTGGTGACCCAGAAACACAACCTATTATGATGCGTATGCAGTCAGATCTCGTTGAATTGTGTTTAATGGCGATTGATGAAAAATTGTATGAAGCGGAATCTCATTGGGATCCACGCGCTTCCATCGGTATTGTCTTAGCTGCTGGCGGTTACCCTGCCGATTACGCGAAAGGCGATGTGATCAGCTTGCCAACTGGCGCAGATGTTGAAGATCAGAAGATTTTCCACGCAGGTACTAGCAACAATGAAGCGGGCGATGTCGTGACCAATGGTGGACGCGTATTATGTGCGACCGCATTAGGCCATTCAGTTCTAGACGCACAGCAACGTGCGTATGAGCTCGCCAAACAAGTGAGCTGGAATGGTATGTTCCATCGTAACGATATTGGCTACCGCGCCATTGCTCGCGAGCAAGCGGAAAAATAATACTCTTCATCTAGCAGGCTAAGCGAACAAGCTAATCCACGCAGATGAATGATAAAAAGGCGCTTACAGAAATCCACTGTAAAGCGCCTTTTTCATGTTTCGGTTTAGAGGTAAGCTTTATTTTAAAATTAAATGAGAACGCTCTATACAGCCGTGACTGGCTTTATCAAGCACTAACAAGTTATTGACCACCACTGTTTTACTTTTCTTATCACGAGTGCCAATAAAGGCGGCATAGCTGGTGAAGTCATTTAAACGCTCAACGACCGTGATGGGTAACGACGCTTCTTGATAGTCCACATTTTTATATTGCACACCATCACAAGATTCAAAAGTATTGCCATCCCAAACCCCTTGAACTAACGACAAGCCTTGGGAATTAAGATCATCTACTTTTTCAACCAAATTATCCGCATCTTGAGAATATCTTTTTAAATCACTTTGATTAAGAGGCAAGATTTGATTGTCCACTCGATAGCGTTGATAAATGGCTTCGCCATCAGCACTGAAACGTATGTGTACCAGAAATGGCTTTAGGCTTTGATCAGGCTGGCGCATTTCACCTTCTCGTACGATCTCTTTTAACGTGCCATCTTGCCATTGATAGCTACTTTTATACCAAGCACGATCCGGCTGTTGAACATAATCAGAGGCACTTCTTGGGCTAGAAAGCGCACGAGTTAACCAATAGAACGATTTATCTTGGCCATCATAAGCGCCACCAGAAAGGTTAACCGGCTCAACAGAGCCACTAAATTTACTTTGCCACGACGAACAGCCAGCAAGTAAGAGGAGAGAGATAACAGGAAGAATTAGGCGCTTCATAAAAAAACTACGTTGAGAACAAACTCAACGTAGTATATACGCAAACAACCGCAGGATGCGAGTTGCAATCAGCCGTGAAGATGAATTATTTAACGGCGTCTTTTAGTGCTTTACCAGCGGTAAATGCAGGAACGTTTGCTGCAGAAATTTGGATCTCTGCACCCGTTTTAGGGTTACGGCCAGTACGTGCTGCACGGTGGTTAATTTTAAAAGTACCAAAACCAATTAGTTGAACTTGATCGCCATCTTTAAGCGCTTCAGTTACACCACCAATAGTTGCTTCAAGAGCAGCTTTTGCTTGAGCTTTAGATAAGTCTGCTTTTTCCGCAATTGCATCGATTAATTGAGTCTTGTTCATTCTAGGTTTCCCTTCTCATTTGGTTTTAGAAATCTGAATTCACTCTAAAGCATAAATGCCCCGCCTGGCAAAGGTTTGTGGCGATTCTTTTGCTCTTATGGCGCTTTTTTAACCTTAAATTGAGCTTCAACTCACATTTTGTATTTTTTCGGTAAAAACCATGACAAATTTATGAATTTTAAGCTATTAGTTCCCCCCTGGGATTGCAAGGCTAACATTCATAGCGAATATCATTTTAGAGTGAATTTTAACAAGATTAATGCTCGATACTGATGCCAATATTGCTGATCCCTTCTTCACGTAATTCAATACGCAGTTCTTTGATCAGGTCAATGTCACGAATTTCAGTTTCACGTAATGGACGAAACAGCGCCCATTGCACGTCCCACTCTTGGCAAACCGCTTCATTTTGCTTTTGATTTTCATTGGTGATTTCATCACAGCCTTGCGCTTCTTCTAATTGAGCGACCGTTTTTACTGAAAGCTGACTTAAATCGATCATGGCTTCGAACATTTCTTCACGATCCAATAAAGCATGCAATAAAATAGATAAACCAATACAAGCATCAATTGCAGGATAAACGGCATAAAACTCAAATTCTTCTGAGCTTGGGATCAGCTCTTCTAGCTTTTCCAACTGACGCTCAAAATTCACTTTAGCGGATTTGACCGTTAAAATTTCCCAAACGCTGTCTAAGATTTCACGATATTTTCGTGCATCAGCGAATTCTGTATTTTCACAAAATAAGGCATAGTTTGGATACATGCGTTCACACAGGCTGGCCATAAACGTCATTTGCTGCCAAGGAACGAATTTTTCTAGACGGACTTGAAGAGGATTCTGTAGCATAATACTCAAAACATAATCAAAAAAAAGACAGCAGAAGTGTACTTGATAACCGAATCGTTTACTTGAAAAAGCATTCGATTTTATAAAAAAAGCAGCGAATAAGGTTAATTAAATGACGTTCCCCCCCCAGCAGCAACCGGCATTATTGTACATTAAGTCAAATCAGGCCGAGGTTTACCGCCAGCTATTGCAGCAATCTAGCCTAAAAACACTGCCTATTACGGATGATAAAACACAAGCCACAATTATACTGGCTGATCCACCTCTGCTTGCCACTCAATTGCATGAATTCCCCAAGCTTTCGTGGGTCCAATCAACCTTTACTGGGATTGATGCATTAACCGAACCGTCATTACGCAAAGATTATCAACTCACCAATGTGAAGGGAATATTTGGCCAACTGATCAGTGAATATGTGCTCGGTTATTCATTAAGCTACTTTCGACATTTTCAGCAATATCAACAGCAGCAGCAACAAGCACTCTGGCAGCCTCACGCTTATCAATCCGTTGCCAACAAAAAAATGATCATTTTAGGCACAGGGTCAATAGGGGCTAAGCTTGCTCAAACCGCCTCAGCGTTAGGCTTTTTGGTTATTGGTGTTAATCGTAGTGGCATAACGCCTAAAGAAAGCACCTTTGAGCAATGTTATTCAATTGATGAGCTTGATAGCGCGCTAAGCCAAGCGGACATCATCGTGAATACCCTACCTAGCACCCAGCGCACTCGTAAGCTGATTAACCAATCACATTTATCACATTGTCGTGATGCATTGCTCTTTAATGTTGGGCGTGGCGATGTGATTGATGATGAGGGCTTATTAGTCGCGTTGGAACATCACTGGGTTGCCCATGCATTCTTGGATGTATTTGCCGTCGAACCTATCGCCGCAACTCACCCTTATTGGCAACACCCTAAAGTCACCGTCACGCCGCATATCGCAGCCACCAGCTTTCCCGAACAAGTCTTTGAGATATTTGAACAAAACGTCCAACGATGGATGAACCAACAACCACTATTAAATGAAGTAAATTTCGAGCGAGGCTATTAATGGGCTCATTTAGCTTTGATGAGTTGATGCAAAAAATATCACAGTGCCAAACTTGTGCTTCGTTTCTAGAGCACGGCTGCCGACCTGTGGTTCAAGCTCATCCGAATGCTAAAGTGTTAATCATCGGGCAAGCTCCGGGCTTAAAAGTTCATCAAAGTGGCATTCCCTTCAATGATGCCAGTGGCGATCGGTTACGGCAGTGGATGGGAATCGATAAAGAAACCTTTTATCACCCCGAAAAACTGGCGATTATGCCGATGGGGTTCTGCTATCCAGGAAAAGGGAAAAGTGGCGATTTAGCACCACGTAAAGAGTGCGCACCACAATGGCACCAAGCGCTATTAGAGCAACTGCCCAATATCGAGTTCATTTTATTGATAGGGCAATACGCACAACAATATTATTTAAACGATAAGCCAAACACTCTGACAGAAACGGTTCAAGCGTGGCAGCAATGGGCGCCCAAATTTATTCCTTTGCCGCACCCATCTCCGCGCAACAATATTTGGTTAAAGAAAAACCCTTGGTTTGAACAAGACGTTATTCCTTATCTGCAACAGCAAGTGCATCAGTATTTGAAGTGATGATACCCAGAATAATTGAAGGGTATATGTTTATCTATTACGCGGATAGATTTACTACGCTATAGAGTTAACGGTCGATTTTCGTTTCATTAACCACAATGCTAACGCTCCATACACCAACACTTGCACCCATAATTGCCAAAAATAAGGCAACACTTGTTCAAAGCTAGCCCCCATTTGGTTTAACCGAAGGAAACCATTAATTGCAGGTGTGGATGGTGCAAACTGAGCTAGCCAATACAACACTCTCGGCAATTCGGAGATTGGCCACACAAAGCCGGCACAAAAAACTAAAGGTAAAGAACTCAGCACCACAATCACGGTGGCGATTTCACGCCTTGGAATGAGCTCGCCAATGACCATACCGGTAAAAATCACCGCTAATAAGAACGGTAAAGTCATAGCAAATAAATGCCAAATTGAAGCCAGTTTGCTAATGCCATAAAACTCAAAACTAAAACCAAAGTAATACATCACCAATGGGATATACGTCAGTAATAGGATTAGCGTGCGAGTCGACCATAAATCGATGGGTTGGCACTCA
The DNA here is from genome assembly GCF_000286955.2 of Vibrio rumoiensis 1S-45. GTDB lineage: Bacteria > Pseudomonadota > Gammaproteobacteria > Enterobacterales > Vibrionaceae > Vibrio > Vibrio rumoiensis_A. The sequence goes on along the minus strand of NZ_AJYK02000008.1, from coordinate 20,739 downwards.
CTCCAATAGCCTTTTTTATTCGCTTGCCTTTGTTCATTTTGCCCACCGCCGAGTAAACCAGCCGCTATCAACAAGGTTTGATGCAAGATAAGCACAAAGACCGCTGGGACAATGTAGTTAATGTAGCCATTGGTTGGATTAAATACAGGTTGCATGGATAAGTGAATTGGCGCGTATTGCTGTGAAGCTAATACTAAATTCTCCCCCGACATGACCATTCGAGACACTTTCGCTTTGGCGGATAAGGTTCCCCCAGCGGTTGCGAGCCCTTCAACGACCGTACCATAAACTAAAAAATAGGCCGCATCGCCGGCATAAGCTAAGGTTGGACTTTTCCCTAAGAGTAAGTCGCGACTGAAATGGCGAGGAATCAATAAGATGCCATGCACATCACCTTGATTAAGCAATTGCTGAGCCGCTTCCAAACTATAAACATGTTGAGTAATGGACACTTGCGGAGTGGCATCAACCATACGCTCAAGTTCTCGGCTGGTTGACGTATTATCTAGATTAACCACCACAATCGACTGATCTCTGGGCAATTGTTGGCTATAAGGCAATGGGTACAAAAAAGAGTACATCACTATCCCACCAAAAACCGTTAACAATAAAGCCGGATTGGTGTAAATCGTTTTTAGTTCGCAGCGAAACACATGCCACCAGCTCATTATGCTTGTCCTCGCTGAGTACCATTGGTAAGTGCACGCGCTTTAAATATCACCACAATCAACAAGCTGCTAAATAACGCGAGAACCAACAATTGCCCGCTCGCTTGATCGAGCCCTATTCCGTTATTCACCTGCTTGACTTGCACATCAATATAATGACTAACGGGTAATAAATTACGCCATATTTGCGCCAGCATCGGCATATCAGTTGAGGGGAAAGTAATCCCCATGAATGCAAAAGCCGGCGCAGTAAACGCCGCAACAAAGCTCATGGAACGGGTGGCATCTTGAGTGAGCATAAAAAATAACGCCCCAACACTTTGGCATGCGAGCACCATCAAAAACTGCCCGAGCAATAGAATCCCCCAACTGCCATGCATTGGCCACTCTAACCAACCATACATTGCCCATAAAAAGACTAAACCTTGCGCAAGGAACAATATGGTATAAGGTAATAATTTGATCAAAATAGATTGTGTCGGGTGCTCTCCAAGCCAATCAATCACACCTTTTCGACGCTGCTCAACGGCAAAACTGAGAACCGTAGTCGCCACGATAAATATTTGCCACAGTGCGGGTATCGCAGCGGAAACCAAAAACTGTCCATAATGACTATTACTGTTAAATAAAGCCGTGATTTGAGTTTGAATCGGCACAGCTTGCGCTAAAGCTTGTTGTGGAGGAACATTGCCGTGGCTCATGTTTTTAACGGCGCTGATCTGCGCGTTATAAGTACCCTGAGCTTGTTGCATCGCAGCATTGACTAGCTTACCAATCAAGATAAATTGGCTATTGTAAAAGGTCGTCACCGTCGGTGGATGCCCCAATAATACATCTTTATTTAACCCTTTAGGGATCACCACTAAGGCATAAATATTGCCAGACTTTAGTGCCTCGCTGCCTTTTTGCACCGATGTAAAGCTTTGGGTCACTGCAAGGGTTGGTGATACATCGTAGTAACGAATTAAGCCTCGAGATAACGAGCTTTGCTCAAAATCGACAACGCCGATAGGTAAATCGCGCGCAGTCCCACTGGCGAATACCCACCATAATGCAAAAAACATGGTTAACGGTAACCAAAACAGCATCGCCTTCAGCCAAGGTTGTTGACCAATGATTTTGATTTCTTGAGTGATGTGATCACGCACCAGCATATCAATTACTCACTTTGATAATCGAGCAAGACACTCATACCCACACGTAAGTTCTCAATAGGCTGAATTGGTCGAGCTTCCATTTCAAAGGTTCGCATATCAAAGCCTTGGTTTGAATCCGTCGTACGCCAAGTAGCAAAATCACCCATCACGGCAATATGCGTAACGATAAAGGTGTAAAGCCCGTCACCTAAAGCTGGAATCGATACCTGAATTTCTGAGCCTTGTTTGAATTGCTTTAATTTATCTTCACGTACATGAAATATTGCCCACGCATCTTTCATATCCACAATCGTCACCACCGGGAAACCTTGCGGTGCTAGCTCACCGGCATGCAGCAAAATGTCACTGACTTCACCGTTATGCCAACTTTCTATTTTAGTGTCGGCCGCATAAGCTTCAACTTCTGCAACCGCACCTGCCGCTTGTTGCTCTTGTGCTTTCGCGGCACGTTTAGTTTCATCACGCGCTCCTTCTTGCGCCATTTGATACATTTGATAGGCCGAGCGTTCGGTATAACGAGACGCTTGCCATTGGGTATAGGCCTCATCACGTTTTTGCTCTGCTACTACACCATCTTTATATAAGTTTTGTACACGCTGATAAGTTTTCTCCATTAATGCGGAAGCCGCTTTTGCTTTGCGCCATTGATCTTGGGCCGCGGCAATCTCTTGGCTACGCGCCCCCGTTTCGGCTTGATCGGCCATCGCACCCGCAGCGCCTTCTGCGGCTTTTGCTTGGGCTAATTTTGCTTCAATCTCTGGGCTTAATAGCGTAAAGATCGGTTGTTCAGGCTTCACCCTATCGCCTTTTTTAACCAAGACTTGCTCAATGCGCCCCGCCACCTTCGATGAAATCAAATACTGTTGAGCTTCAATTTGCCCTTGGAATCGTTCTGTTTTTGGCTGATAAGCTAACCAAAAGGTATAGCTTAGCCAGCCGATCACAACAATCGCAAGAACAGCAAAAATGATAGATTTGGTTGAGCGCATTATTGAACCTCTAATCCTTGATATTGTTGATACTGCGTGAAACTGTCCACTTCACCACTGACGGCTAATAAACGAGAAAGTGATAACACGTATTGATAAGCAGCCGCGGAGCGTTGGGTTTTTATGCTGTTTAAATACATTTCAGCATCCACCACATCTAACGAGGTTGATAACCCTTGGCTAAAAGCTTTTTTCTGCAAGCGAATATTTTCTTCCGCCATATCCACATTCGATCCAAGACCGTTATATTCTTCTAATGCTTGATTGGCTTCACGGTAAGTTTTTTCCACCAGCAAGGATAAATCTTGCTTGGCTTGCGCTCTCAAATAACCAACTTTCTTAATGGCACTGTGAGCGGCACCAACTTTATCTGAACGCCCTGAAGTATCCAGTAATGGCACACTCACGCCAACGCCGACCAACCAGTCCGGTGACGTGTCACCGACTAGGGTATCGTCTTTATAAATATTGTAATTACCATATACGTACACTTCTGGATAATATTTACCTTTCTCAACCTCAACCAACCCATTGGCTTGTTTCTCTTTGGCATCCAAGATATTTAAGCCTGGATAATCAGAAAGGGTTTTATCTAAGAAGGCTTGCATCGGTGGCAAGCTTTGATTGATGAAAAGCTTCGTTGAAGGCTCGGCTAAAGAGGGGGATTTAATTAAACGCGTTAATGCCATTTGAGCAATTTCAACATCACGTTGTGCTTTCTTAGTTTCCACTTTGGCTTTGTCGTACGCAACTTCGGCTTGCAAACGTTGCACTCGAGCGATTTGACCTTGTTCTTGCATTTTCTTGGCATGATCAAAATGCTCTTTCAGGCCTCGTTCAACGTCTTGTCTGGTGAGTAAAACTTGCTGAGCCAATACCACGCCAAAATAGTACTTAGATAAATCTTCAAATTTACCTTGCTGCTTCATTTCTAGCATATATTTTGCTTCATCAGATTGGGCTGAAGCAATGTCTTGAGCGGCAGAAATGCGCCCTCCAGTAAAAATTGGCCAAATAGCACGAATCGAACTGGTAAAAATATCTTTTTCAACCAAAGTAGAAGTGAGCATGCCATCAAAGGCTTGGGTCAAAGCGCTCGATCCAACTGACGTACTGTCTGCCAATTGCGAAGGAGAAACCGTCACATCATCATCAAGTCGAGTATAGTTAGCGCTGAGGGTGACGCTGGGTAAATTCAAAGCACCTAATGCTTCTTGCTTGTATTGAGCTTGTTCAACGCCCGCTCGCTCAGCAGCAAGACCATCATTATTTTTTAATAGTGATTGCCATGCTTGCTGAAAGCTGGTGTCTTGTGACCATGCTGGCCATGAGCAAAACAAGGTTAACGAGAACCATGTCAGTGAAAGTCTGCTCTTGCGTTTCATGCCTTTCATCCTAAATAACCACCACCACAAGTCTCCAACTGCATAATCGTCGGCTCAAAAGTAAGTATCCACACATTGATTTTTTCATCTTACGCTATTTAAGCATAACTGATCGGATCTGATTAAAAAACTGTTCAGAACAGTGCATTCGTCTGCATTTTAAAATGACAGGATCCCAAGATATAAAAAAAGCGCAACCAAATTGGCTGCGCTTCATTTTATTCAATCACCATTACTTCTGATGGTACGGCTTTGAAAGCTCATGCACGGCATCAACAAATACACCGGCATTTTCTGGCGGCACATCCAAATGAATACCATGGCCTAAGTTAAATACATGACCAGTACCAGCATCACCAAAGCCTTCAAGAATGGTAGCAACTTCTTGACGAATACGCTCTGGCTGAGCATAAAGCATGGATGGGTCCATATTGCCTTGCAATGCCACTTTGTCACCAACACGCGCAACTGCATCTGCAATGTTAATCGTCCAATCCAGACCGACTGCATCACAACCCGTTGCCGCGATTTTTTCCAACCACATGCCACCATTTTTGGTGAACAAGGTAACTGGAACACGACGACCGTCATTCTCACGAATTAAGCCATCGACGATTTTATGCATGTATTGCAAAGAAAAATCATTGTAATCGCGCGGGGTTAACACTCCGCCCCAAGTATCAAATACCATCACAGATTGTGCACCCGCTTTGATTTGCGCATTCAAATATTCAATAACACTGTCAGCCAGCTTATCTAATAACGCATGCAAAATAGCCGGGTCGGCGTACATCATTTTCTTAATTTTAGTGAACGCTTTTGAACTGCCACCTTCAACCATGTAAGTTGCTAAGGTCCACGGGCTACCAGAAAAGCCAATCAGTGGCACTTCACCTTGCAAGTCTTTACGAATTTGGCGAACCGCATTCATCACATATTGCAATTCACCTTCTGGATCAGGCAGGCCGATTTTATCGACATCCGCTTTGCAGGTAATTGGACGCTCAAATTTAGGCCCTTCACCGGCTTCAAAATACAAGCCTAATCCCATTGCATCTGGAATAGTTAAGATATCAGAAAACAAAATAGCGGCGTCTAAAGGGAATCGGCGCAATGGCTGAAGCGTAACTTCTGATGCTAATTCTGCATTTTTACATAACGACATGAAATCGCCAGCTACACTGCGAGTTTGGCGGTATTCCGGTAAATAACGACCCGCTTGGCGCATCATCCATACTGGCGTGTAATCCACAGGCTCTTTAAGTAAAGCGCGTAGGTAGCGGTCATTTTTTAATTCGGTCATTTTTCTATCCTAAAATTGGGCAGTCTTTATTCTGTTTCGTATTGGCTTATTCTACCATTGCACAGCGCACATTTTGCTAATGGTTTGTAATAGAGATCATGTTCCTGAACATTAAACTCTCTTGATATTTGCTTGAACTGAGCTATTTGTTAATAATTTGTTGGCTAGCAATCTAATTGCTAATAAAAATGATAACAAGCTCGAGCACATGAATGTTCAGCATCTCATAACGACATCTTACTTACCCCTCCGGCGAACCCGGAGGTTTTTTTTATCTATCACGCCGTGTTTTGTCTATCTCAACTTGGATTAGCCAATGTATGTTCGATTAAGGCTCGTGCAATAGTGCCTTCTGGTGCTACCGGTGGCAATGCCTCTTTGGTAAACCAAGCCGCTGACGATAGCTCGGTTTTATCCACTTTAATCTCACCACTTGCATAATCAGCCAAGAAAGCGACCATCATGCTCGATGGAAAGGCCCAAGGTTGGCTTCCAAAATACCGAATATTGGTCACTTCAATACCGGTTTCTTCTTTCACTTCTCTTGCCACACATTGTTCAAGCGTTTCACCTACTTCAACAAATCCAGCAATCACTGTGTGCATACCACTGGTATGCCGAGCATGTTGGGCCAATAATATTTGGTCATCTTTACGTATCGCCACAATAATACATGGGAAGATACGAGGATAATGCAAAGTACGGCACTCACCACACTGCATAGCAATCTGATTGTGGTTAAGATGATTACGACCACCACATTGAGCACAAAATCGTTGAGAGCTTGCCATATGGCCATATTGCACTGCTCGGCTTGCCATTAAAAATAATGCTTCCGGCTCGGAGAGTAAATCTCTTAATGGCGTCATCTCGAGCTCAAAGTCGATATCAATCGCATTCAGCCAATAACACGGTGTTCCCTCCAACTGCCCGATGTAAATGGCATGCTCTGTTGGTAGGTTCAATGCTTCAGCAGTTGCATAAGGCAATGTTTTGTCTTGCAAATGTAACGCGCTGTTCTCAACGATACACCAGTATACTTTTTGATCTTTTTTTAACATCGGCTGATCTCATTGCTTGAAGTTCCACCATTTTACTGGCAATCTAATTTCATACCAGTGCTTATCGATTTGCGGTCAATAATTACTCATATAACTACATGGTATACACTGTCAAAAGGACACTCTATTGACTAATAGAGCCGCTACACGCACAAAGGCGTTAGCAATTATGAGGATATAGCCATGCTAAATAAATTAAAACAAACTCAGGCGCAATTTGGCGGATCCAGTGATGTCATCGACCATTGGCTAGAAACCAGACAAAATTTGATCGTTGAATATTGGAAACTGGCGGCATTCGAGCCAAGCCAGCATAAGAAAACCGCTCTCACTAAACTTCCTTCGCCTGCCGAGTTGCAAAACTTTTGCCAGCATGTGGTTGACTACATTTCTGAAGGTCACTTCAAAATTTACGATATGGTCATGCAAAAATGGCAATCCACCGGTTTTTCTCCAACCGAAGATATCGATCAAACCTATGCCAAGATAGTAACAACGACTGAACCCTTACTGAATTACACCGACAAATACGCGGAAGTCGATGCTGAAGATGAGTTAGAAGATTTTGAATTTGACCTGTCTCAAATTGGTGAGGTTTTAGAAGATCGCTTTGAGCTTGAAGATCAACTGATTCAAATGATTGCGGAAAGTTTAGAGATCCCACCAGGCGCATAAAGAGCGTTGGATTCTCGTTCAACACACGGTTTTTGGTTATTTTGATAATAACCAAAAACGATGCTTTGCCTCTTTTAGACTATTTTTGTGGCACTTTCGCCATGACCGGCCGAGTGCTTTTGCTTCTTTGAGCTAAAATCACCCCACCAATGATCATCGCCATTCCAACATAATGGAAGAAGGTTAATTGCTCATCTAAAATCACACTAGCAAATACCGCGGTAACAGCTGGCATTAAGTTCATAAAGATTGCTGCTTTATCTGCCCCTAAATGTTCAATACCCATCATCCAACACCAAGGCGCAATAATCGATGCCAGTAACCCTGCATATAGAATCAAAGGTACGGTATGCTGATTAAGATGAACCTGCTCGCTCATGCTAAACAAAGGCAATAGCATCACTAATGCGCAACACACTTGCACATAAACAGATTGCCAATTTGAAATCGGCATTCTCCAACGCTTAATAAGAACAACATATAAGGCATAAGCCACTGTCCCTAAAAGGACGAGGACATCCCCATGATTCATTCCTTGAGAAAATAACCCTTTCACATCTCCATGACTCAACATGATTATCAAGCCAACGAAAGAAATCACCGCACCAAATACCGCGTATAACGTTAACTTTTGATTCAAAAGTGGGATGCTTAAAAAAAGCCCTATCAAAGGAACCAGAGAAGTGATCAAAGATAAATTTAATGCTGTGGTGCTTAACCCTGCGTAATAACCTAAAGACTGATTCAACACCATCCCAAGCATAGCAAGAAACATCAACTTAGAAAGATAAGGCAAAATCACTTTTCGATTCTTCCAAGTCGGCACAATCAAAAAAGGCGTTAGGACAATAAATGCCACCAGCCAACGGTAAAATGAAATGGCTCCAGGGTCGATAACGGTTGATGCCATCTTATTAATGATGGCATTCCCTGCCCAAATAAAAACGGTAATGATGGGAAATAAATAAAGCATGAGAACGCCACAAAAGATAATACCGATTGGCAAGTATACGCCTTAAAATTAACAAGGCTAATATCGTGATATCAATTCAAGGGATTTCTGACATGACAAAGACAAAAAAGGCACCCGAGGGTGCCTTTTTAAGCGTCTGAACTTACTTAACTTACTGTATTACTCTTCAGAGAAACCAGCGTTTAGTAGTGCAGCTAGATTGTCAGTTGCTTGCTCAGCAGAAGGACCTTGTTCTTGGTCTTCACGCTCTTTCTGACGCTCTTGATGGTAAGCATAACCAGTACCAGCTGGGATCAAACGACCCACAATTACGTTCTCTTTCAAGCCACGTAGTTCATCACGCTTACCAGAAACCGCAGCTTCAGTAAGTACGCGCGTCGTTTCTTGGAACGATGCTGCAGAGATGAACGACTCAGTTGCTAGAGACGCTTTAGTGATACCTAGTAAGTCACGCTCGAATTGCACAAGTGCTTTGCCTTCAGCTTCAAGCTGACGGTTAGCAATTTTAACTTGTGAAAACTCGACTTGCTCACCTTCTAAGAAGTCAGAATCACCTGAATGAGTGATTGTACACTTACGTAGCATTTGACGAACGATAGTCTCGATGTGCTTATCGTTAATCTTAACGCCTTGTAAGCGGTAAACTTCTTGTACTTCGTTAGCAATGTACTGAGTTACAGCGTGAATACCACGTAAACGTAGAATATCATGCGGCGTTTCAGGACCATCAGAAATGACGTCACCACGTTCTACTTTCTCACCTTCAAATACGTTCAGCTGACGATGTTTATGAATCATTTCTTCATAAACGTCACCGCCTTCGCGAGTGATCAATAGACGACGTTTACCTTTGGTTTCTTTACCAAACGACACAGTACCTGTGTGCTCAGCAAGAATCGCAGGCTCTTTTGGTTTACGCGCTTCAAACAAGTCAGCTACGCGAGGTAGACCACCGGTGATATCTTTGTTTCCACTCGATTTTTGAGGGATACGAGATAATGTGTCACCAATGCCCACTTCTGCGCCATCTTCAATGTTAACGATCGCTTTACCCGGTAAGAAGTAGTTCGCTGGCATATCAGTACCAGGGATCATCACATCGTTACCTTGAGCATCAACTAGCTTGATTGCTGGGCGCATATCTTTACCCGCTGATGGACGTTGTGCTGGGTCTACTACTTCACTCGAAGATAGGCCAGTTAGGTCATCAGTTTGGCGAGAGATAGTCACACCATCAATCATATCAACGAACTGGATACGACCTGCCACTTCAGTGATGATTGGCATGGTGTGCGCTTCCCAGTTAGCTACAACATCACCAGCAGTCACTGCTTCGTTGTCGCCTTTGCTTAGCAATGAACCATAAGGAAGTTTGTGCTTCTCTTTAGTACGGCCAAACTCATCAATGATGGTCATTTCAGAGGCACGTGAAGTGATAACCAGTTTCTTATCTTTGTTGATAACAAACTTAGCATTGTGAAGTTTCACAGTACCTGTGGTTTTCGCTTGAATGCTGTTTTCTGCTGCTGCCGTTGATGCCGCACCACCGATGTGGAACGTACGCATGGTTAGCTGTGTACCCGGCTCACCGATAGACTGAGCAGCAATAACACCCACTGCCTCACCTTGGTTAACCTTGTGACCACGAGCCAAGTCACGACCGTAACAGTTTGCACAACAACCAAAGTCAGCTTCACAAGTTACGACTGAACGTACTTTGATCTTATCAACCGAGTTGTCTTCAAGGATCTGACACCACTTCTCATCAATTAGAGTATTACGTGGGATCAATACTTGCTCAGTACCTGGCTTAACGATGTCTTCCGCTACCACACGACCAAGCGCAAGCTCAGATAGGGCAACTTTAACATCACCACCTTCGATATGAGGCATCATGTCAACGCCTTCGAAAGTGCCACAGTCATGCTCAGTAACCACAACGTCTTGAGCAACGTCTACTAGACGACGAGTCAGATAACCTGAGTTGCTGTCTTAAGTGCGGTATCGGCCAAACCTTTACGAGCACCGTGGGTTGAGATGAAGTACTGAAGTACGTTTAGACCTTCTTTAAAGTTTGCTGTGATCGGCGTTTCGATGATTGAACCATCTGGACGCGCCATCAGACCACGCATACCGGCTAACTGACGAATCTGCGCTGCAGAACCACGAGCACCGGAGTCAGCCATCATGTAGATGCTGTTAAACGATTCTTGTTGCTCTTCTTCGCCATCGCGGTTAACTACGGTTTCAAAAGAAAGGTTATCCATCATAGCTTTTGCTACGCGGTCGTTGGTAGACGCCCAAATATCGATAACTTTGTTGTAACGCTCACCCGCAGTAACAAGACCAGATTGGAATTGCTCTTGGATTTCACGTACTTCTTCTTCCGCTTCTGCGATTTCAGTGTATTTAGCCGCAGGTACAACCATATCGTCGATACCAACAGATACGCCTGAAAGTGCTGCGTATGCAAAACCTGTGTACATGATTTGGTCAGCAAAGATAACAGTATCTTTAAGACCCAATTTACGGTAACACTCATTCAACAAGGTAGAAATTTGCTTCTTACCTAGTTTCTGGTTCACGATCTCGAAAGGAAGGCCTTTCGGTACGATTTGCCAAAGCATTGCACGGCCAACTGTGGTGTCACGCATCGCAGTATTGGTTGTGCTGTTACCATCTTCATCAACGATAGTCTCAGTAATACGTACCTTAACGCGAGCGTGAAGCTCAGCAGTCTTAGTACGGTATGCCTTTTCAGCCTCTTCAGGGCCAGCAAGGTACATACCTTCACCTTTAACATTGATCTTGTCACGAGTCATGTAGTAAAGACCCAATACAACGTCCTGAGAAGGTACGATGATTGGATCACCAGATGCTGGTGAAAGGATGTTGTTGGTTGACATCATTAACGTACGTGCTTCAAGCTGCGCTTCCAATGTTAACGGTACGTGTACCGCCATTTGGTCACCATCGAAGTCGGCGTTGTATGCCGCACACACAAGTGGGTGAAGCTGAATCGCTTTACCTTCGATAAGTACAGGTTCGAATGCTTGAATACCAAGACGGTGAAGTGTTGGTGCACGGTTAAGTAGAACTGGGTGTTCACGAATAACTTCATCTAGGATATCCCAAACGATCGCTTCTTCGCGCTCTACCATTTTCTTAGCTGCTTTGATTGTCGTCGCCATGCCACGAGTTTCTAACTTGCTGTAGATAAATGGTTTAAATAGTTCTAGTGCCATCTTCTTAGGAAGACCACACTGGTGTAGACGAAGGTATGGACCTACTGTAATTACAGAACGGCCAGAGTAGTCTACACGTTTACCAAGTAAGTTCTGACGGAAACGACCTTGCTTACCTTTGATCATATCAGCCAAAGATTTAAGAGGGCGCTTGTTAGAACCTGTGATCGCACGACCGCGACGACCGTTATCTAGTAGCGCATCAACAGATTCTTGCAACATACGCTTTTCGTTACGTACGATGATATCTGGAGCAGCTAAGTCTAGAAGACGCTTCAAACGGTTATTACGGTTGATCACACGACGGTATAAGTCGTTCAGATCTGAAGTCGCAAAACGACCGCCATCTAGAGGTACTAGAGGACGTAGATCTGGCGGTAAAACTGGTAGTACAGTTAAGATCATCCACTCAGGGTTGTTACCTGATGCGATGAATGCTTCAACCAGTTTTAGACGCTTAGTTAATTTCTTACGCTTAGTTTCAGAGTTAGTCGTTTCTAACTCTTCACGCATTTGCTCAGCTTCTGCGTTCATGTCCATGGTGTGTAGCAGATCTTTGATCGCTTCAGCGCCCATTTTAGCAACGAACTCGTCGCCCCACTCTTCTAAGCGATCTAGATATTCTTCTTCCGTTAGCATTTGACCTTTTTCAAGATCAGTCATGCCTGGCTCTGTCACTACATACATTTCGAAGTAAAGAACACGTTCGATGTCACGTAGCGGAATATCCATTAATAGGCCGATACGAGATGGTAGTGATTTTAAGAACCAAATATGTGCCACTGGAGAAGCGAGTTCGATGTGGCCCATACGGTCACGACGAACTTTAGTTTGTGTAACTTCTACGCCACACTTCTCACAGATAACACCACGGTGTTTCAAGCGCTTGTATTTACCACAAAGACATTCGTAGTCTTTTACTGGACCAAAAATACGCGCACAGAACAAACCGTCACGTTCAGGCTTAAACGTACGATAGTTAATAGTTTCTGGCTTTTTAACTTCACCGAAAGACCATGAGCGAATCATGTCTGGAGAAGCTAGACCGATTTTGATTGCATCAAATTCTTCGGTCTTATGCTGTGCTTTTAGAAAGTTCAGTAAATCTTTCACAATCAGCTCCTGTAAGGAGTTAAGAGACGCTCAAGTTGAACGCCTCTTTTCTACCGGGTTAAATCCGAGAGTTCTTTGTTATCAATAGCAGCCGTTACTTTAATATTGCAACGGCACTTCTATAAATAATAATTACTCTTCGTCTTCTAGCTCGATGTTAATACCTAGCGAGCGAATCTCTTTCAACAATACGTTGAATGATTCTGGCATGCCAGGCTCCATGCTGTGATCACCATCTACGATGTTTTTATACATCTTAGTACGGCCGTTCACATCATCAGATTTAACAGTTAGCATTTCTTGAAGCGTGTAAGCAGCACCGTATGCTTCTAGTGCCCATACTTCCATCTCACCGAAACGCTGGCCACCGAACTGAGCTTTACCACCAAGTGGTTGCTGAGTTACTAGGCTGTACGAGCCAGTCGAACGTGCGTGCATCTTGTCATCAACCAAGTGGTTCAATTTCAGCATGTACATGTAACCAACAGTTACTGGTCGCTCAAATTTATCACCGGTACGTCCATCATACAGATCAAGTTGACCTGATACTGGAAGGTCTGCAAGAGCAAGCAATTCTTTAATTGCTGGTTCGTTTGCACCATCGAATACTGGCGTAGCAATCGGTAGACCGCCACGTAAGTTTCCGACCAGAGTACGCACTTCGTCATCAGATAATTCAGCAATATTTACTTCTTGGCGTGTATCACCTAAGTCATAAACTTTTTGCAAGAACTCACGGAATTTAGCCAGTTCTTGTTGCTCTTTAACCATCTGATTAATCTTGTCACCAATACCTTTGGCAGCAAGACCTAAGTGAACTTCTAAGATCTGACCGATGTTCATACGTGAAGGTACACCCAGTGGGTTTAACACGATGTCTACAGGTTGACCTTTGTTATCATATGGCATGTCTTCAACAGGGTTAATCTTAGAGATAACACCCTTGTTACCATGACGACCCGCCATCTTATCACCAGGTTGAATGCGACGTTTAACTGCAAGGTAAACCTTAACAATTTTCAGCACACCTGGAGCAAGATCATCACCTTGAGTGATCTTACGACGTTTAGTTTCAAACTTCTTATCAAAGTCAGCTTTGATCTCATCCCACTGTTCAGCAAGTTGCTCTAACTGAGATTGAAGAGTGTCATCTTCTAGTGTTTGTACTAACCACTGTTTGCGATCAATTGCATCTAGTCTTGCTTCAGAGAAGCCACCAGATAGAAGAAGTGAACGAACACGAGCCAATAGGCCGCCTTCTAAGATTTGGAACTCTTCAGTCAAATCTTTCTTCGCTTCTTTCAACTGCATTTGTTCAATTTCAAGCGCACGCTTATCTTTTTCTACGCCATCGCGAGTAAAGACTTGAACATCAATGATCGTACCTGAAACAGAGTTAGGTACACGCAGTGACGTATCTTTCACATCCGATGCTTTTTCGCCGAAGATAGCACGTAATAGTTTCTCTTCAGGAGTCAGTTGAGTTTCACCTTTAGGGGTTACTTTACCAACTAGGATGTCACCACCCTTCACTTCAGCACCAATGTAAACGATACCTGACTCGTCTAGTTTAGACAGAGCAGACTCACCTACGTTTGGAATATCAGCTGTAATTTCTTCGCTACCAAGCTTGGTATCACGAGCCACACAAGAAAGCTCTTGAATGTGAATCGTAGTGAAACGGTCTTCTTGAACAACACGCTCAGAAACCAAGATGGAATCTTCGAAGTTGTAACCATTCCAAGGCATGAATGCGATACGCATATTTTGGCCAAGCGCTAGCTCACCAAGGTCTGTTGAAGGACCATCGGCAATAACATCACCACGTGCACAGCGTTCGCCAGGCAGTACGGTTGGGCGTTGGTTAATACATGTGTTTTGGTTAGAACGGGTATACTTAGTTAAGTTGTAGATGTCGATACCGGCTTCGCCAGGTACTAACTCATCTTCATTTACTTTAACTACGATACGAGACGCATCTACAGATTGAACTGTACCACCACGTTTCGCGACCGCTGTAACACCTGAATCCACCGCCACATTACGCTCAATACCTGTACCAACTAACGGCTTATCAGCACGTAATGTAGGAACAGCTTGACGTTGCATGTTTGCACCCATCAATGCACGGTTCGCATCATCGTGTTCTAGGAACGGAATAAGCGAGGCTGCGATAGATACAACTTGGTTTGTTGCCACGTCCATGTAGTTAACATGATCGCGCGGGTGAAGACCTGATTCGCCTTTTTGACGAGCAGTGATTAGCTCATCAGCAAAACGACTATCATCAGTCAAGTGTGCGTTCGCCTGAGCGATAACAAACTGGCCTTCTTCAATCGCTGATAGGTAATCCACCTCTTCAGTCACAATCCCATCAACAACACGACGGTACGGCGTTTCTAGGAAACCGTATTCATTACAACGTGCAAACGCTGACAATGAGTTGATTAGACCGATGTTTGGACCTTCTGGTGTTTCAATCGGACATAAACGACCGTAGTGAGTTACGTGAACGTCACGTACTTCAAAGCCGGCACGCTCACGCGTCAAACCACCAGGACCTAATGCAGAAATACGACGCTTATGCGTTACTTCTGACAACGGGTTGTTCTGATCCATAAATTGAGAAAGCTGTGATGAGCCGAAGAACTCTTTCACTGCTGCCGAAATAGGCTTAGCATTGATAAGATCTTGAGGCATAATTGCGTCTAAGTCACCAAGACTTAAACGCTCTTTCACTGCACGTTCAACACGAACTAGACCAACACGGAATTGGTTTTCAGCCATTTCACCAACAGAACGGATACGACGGTTACCAAGGTGATCGATATCATCGACCTCGCCTTGACCGTTACGGATACCGATCAGTTTCTTCATTACAGCAATGATATCGGTTTCGTCTAAAATGCCTTGTTCTTGAGCATCTTCACGTTCGATAGAGCTGTTGAACTTCATACGACCTACTGTTGATAGGTCATAACGTTCTTCAGCAAAGAATAAGCTGTTGAATAAAGATTCTGCAGCATCTTTGGTTGGTGGCTCGCCAGGGCGCATCATACGATAGATTTCTACTAGTGCAGAAATGCGATCGGTAGTGCTGTCAACACGTAATGTGTCAGACATGAATGGGCCATGGTCTAAGTCATTAGTAAACAATACTTCAAGTTGCTTATAGCCTGCTTGAGATAAGTTTGCTAACGCTTCTAAAGAAATTTCTTGGTTTGCTGCAACGATAATTTCGCCAGTCGCTTCATCGATATAATCTTTTGAAGCTACTTTACCTACGATGTATTCAACAGGAACTTCAATGAATTCCACGCCATCTTTTTCTAGGTTACGAATATGACGAGCAGTCACGCGACGACCAGCTTCTACGTAAACCGTACCATTTGCTTCAATATCAAACGATGCTGTTTCACCACGTAGACGATCAGGTACCAACTCCATTAATAGAGTTTGGTCTTTCACTTCAAAGCGTACTTTTTCAAAGAAGATATCTAAAATTTCTTCAGTGGTTTTATTTAAAGCACGTAAAATGATAGATGCAGGTAGCTTACGACGGCGGTCGATACGTACGTACAAGTTATCCTTTGGATCGAACTCAAAGTCTAGCCATGAGCCACGGTAAGGAATAACACGTGCGTTATAAAGAACTTTACCAGATGAATGGGTTTTACCCTTATCACTGTCGAAGAACACGCCTGGGCTTCGGTGCAACTGGGATACGATAACCCTCTCGGTACCATTTATTACGAAGGTACCATTGTCTGTCATAAGCGGAATTTCGCCCATGTAGACTTCTTGCTCTTTAATGTCTTTTACGGTACCTGCTGGTGCGTCTTTATCAAAAACGACTAAGCGCAGTTTAACGCGTAGCGGCTTCGAATAAGTGACACCACGAATTTGACATTCTTTAACATCAAATACTGGCTCACCAAGACGGTAGCTAACGTATTGCAGCTCAGAATTGCCGTTATAGCTCTGAATTGGAAAGACAGAACGGAAGGCAGCTTCAAGACCATATTGGCCTTCAGGATCCTGTTCAATGAACTTGTCGAATGAATCGAGCTGGATCGATAGCAAATATGGAACGTCCAAAACTTGTGGACGCTTACCAAAATCCTTACGGATGCGCTTTTTCTCGGTATAAGAGTAAACCATGGGGTTCCTCAGCTAGCTGATAAGTGACCCAAACTGTCCAAGACACGTTGAAACCAACAACATTGGTAACACGGGGACAGTGACTAACAACACTGTTTTTGGTAGTAACATCCTAACCTCATCTGAAAAATTATTTCAGCAGAACCTTAGGAGTGCTTTTTGCTTGAATATAGACGCCTAAACAGCGGGAAAATTAGCCTATACCCTACAGCGCAAAAAGGCTGGTGGTTAAAAAACCACCAGCCATTAGCCTTGCGGCTAAGAAATTAAATATAAATTATTTAATTTCAACAGAAGCACCAGCTTCTTCTAGTTGTGCTTTAAGAGCTTCAGCTTCTTCTTTAGAAACGCCTTCTTTAAGCGGAGCTGGAGCGCCGTCAACTAGACCTTTAGCTTCTTTAAGACCTAGGCCAGTTGCGCCACGTACTGCTTTGATTACAGAAACCTTGTTTCCGCCAACAGCAGTTAGGACTACGTCAAATTCAGTTTGCTCTTCTGCAGCATCACCTGCAGCAGCGCCGCCAGCAACAACAGCTGCAGCAGCAGAAACGCCGAATTTTTCTTCCATAGCTTCGATAAGCTCAACAACTTGCATTACAGACATTTCTGCAACTGCGTCTAGGATTTGCTCGTTAGTAATAGACATAACAATTCTCTTTTAAAGTTAACAATAAGTTTATATGGTAATCAAAATAAAAGTGGGCTTATGCCGCAGCTTCTTGTTTTTGATCACGAACAGCAGCGATAGTACGTACCAACTTGCCAGCAGAAGCTTCTTTCATGCACATCATTAGGCGTGCGATAGCTTCGTCGTAAGTAGGTAGTGTCGCTAGTACATCAGCGTCAGTAATAGCGCCTTCAAATGCAGCAGCTTTGATCTCGAATTTTTTGTTCTCTTTTGCGAAGTCTTTAAATAGACGCGCAGCAGCACCTGGGTGCTCGTTAGAGAAACCGATCAAAGTAGGACCAACGAATACGTCTGTTAGACATTCGTAGTCTGTACCAACTACAGCACGACGAGCTAGTGTGTTACGAACAACTTTCAAGTAAACACCCGCTTCACGAGCTTGTTTACGTAGAGAAGTCATCGCGCCAACAGCAACGCCACGAGAGTCAGCAACAACTGCAGAAAGTGCACCACTGGCTGCTTCGTTAACTTCAGCAACAATTGCTTGTTTGTCTTGAAGATTTAAAGCCATTTGGATTTACTCCTGGTTGTAGTTACACCATTCACTAAGTATTTAATGAATGTTCATACGGTGCATTCCCAAATGAATATTTCAATGAAATACGACCATCCGTTCGGGCACCATCTACGTAGGTATGATTAAGTTTTATCCATAAAAATGCATAAAACGCCTACGGTCTTGGATGGAAGCATCATTTGCTCTGTCTTACGACAAATTAAGCAACACTCCAACCACAATTAGGCGCAAAATTATACACAAATTTCACGCCTAAGCAAATTAATTAGCTAGCTTTAGTATCTAAGCTTGCTTGATCAACAGTAACACCAGCACCCATTGTAGTAGAGATGCTTACTTTCTTCAGGAAAGTACCTTTCGCTGAAGAAGGTTTTGCTTTCTTAAGAGCAACTAGAAGAGATTCTAAGTTCTCTTGAAGTTGGTTTGCTTCAAAAGAGGCTTTACCAATAGTAGTGTGGATAATACCGTTTTTGTCGTTACGGTAACGAACCTGACCAGCTTTAGCATTTTTAACTGCTTCAGCAACGTTAGGAGTTACAGTACCAACTTTAGGGTTTGGCATTAGGCCGCGTGGACCTAAGATCGTACCTAGTTGACCAACAACGCGCATTGCATCAGGAGAAGCAACAACAACGTCAAAGTTCATTTCGCCTTTCTTAACTAGCTCAGCAAGATCTTCCATACCAACGATATCTGCGCCAGCTGCTTTAGCGGCTTCAGCGTTTGCACCTTGGGTGAACACTGCAACGCGGATGTCACGGCCTGTACCATGTGGAAGTACAGTTGCGCCACGAACGTTTTGGTCAGATTTACGAGCATCGATGCCAAGATTAACAGCAACGTCAACGCTTTCTACGAATTTTGCAGTTGCTAATTCTTTAAGAAGAGCAATCGCTTCGTTGATTTCGTATTCTTTAGTTGCTTCCACTTTAGAGCGGATAGTTTTCATACGCTTAGTAAGTTTTGCCATGATCTTATCCCTCTACCACTAGGCCCATTGAACGAGCAGTACCCGCGATAGAACGCTTCATCGCTTCGATGTCTGCGCCAGTCATATCTGCAGCTTTAGTTTCAGCAATCTCTTGTAACTGAGCGTCAGTAACAGTACCAACTTTCTCAGTGTTTGGACGGCCAGAACCAGACTTAACGCCAGCAGCTTTCTTAAGAAGAACAGCAGCAGGTGGAGTCTTAGTTACAAATGTGAAAGAACGGTCGTTGTATACAGAGATAACAACTGGGATTGGAAGACCTTTCTCAACAGATTCTGTTTTTGCGTTGAACGCTTTACAGAATTCCATGATGTTTACACCGTGTTGACCTAGTGCAGGACCAACTGGTGGACTTGGGTTTGCCATACCAGCTGCAACTTGCAGTTTGATATAAGCTTCTACTTTCTTAGCCATTATATTTCCTAATATTGGGTACGAACGCTAATTAATTAATCAGCTCCCCGTTTGCTTTACATGAATACCTGTAAAAAGGCGCGAAATTATAGACAAATATCACACCTTAAACAAGTCTTTCGCTCGATTTTTAAGCAAAAAACTTATTTAAAAAGAAACTCTCGTTTTTAATCTGATTTCTCAACTTGACTAAACTCAAGCTCAACAGGTGTTGCACGACCAAAGATCGATACAGACACTTTTATGCGGCTTTTTTCGTAATCAACTTGCTCAACAGTACCGTTGAAATCAGCAAATGGACCTTCTGTAACACGAACCACTTCACCAGCTTCAAATAGAGTCTTAGGTCTTGGAGCTTCACTCGCTTGCTCTAGACGGTTTAAGATAGCATCAGCTTCTTTATCCGTAATTGGAGCAGGACGATCAGAGGTGCCACCAATAAAGCCCATAACACGCGGAATACTGCGTACTAAGTGCCATGATTCGTCATTCATCACCATTTGAACTAATACATAGCCAGGGAAGAATTTACGTTCACTCTTACGACGCTGACCTGCGCGCATTTCAACCACTTCTTCGGTAGGGACTAATACATCGCCAAAGAATTCTTCCATAGCGTGCATTTTAATATGCTCACGAAGAGATTGTGATACACGACCTTCAAAGCCCGAAAAGGCTTGAACAACGTACCAGCGTTTTTTTGGTGCTTCACTCATCTTTAAAACCCCTTACACCCCAGTTGCTAGAGCAATCAGACGAACCATAATGCCGTCAATGCCCCATAACAATAGAGCCATTACAATACTTACAGCTAATACGATAAATGTAGTTTGCATTGTTTCTTGGCGTGTAGGCCAAATCACTTTGCGAACTTCAAGCTTTGCTTCTTGAGCAAAGACTATCGTAGCTTTACCTTTCGTTGTTAATGCAGCGACACCGAGTGCAGCAGCAATTAAGATAACAACGGCTGCCGCACGAATCGCAACAGACATATCACCATACAGGTAATTTCCCACGACAGCTGCCGCTAACAGTGCAAAAGTGATGAACCACTTAAAAGCATCTGCCGCTTTTGAGCTCTCATGAGTTTCAGCTTTGGCTTTCATATACAAACCTGTGAAAAGTTTTACTTTAAACGACAATAACCCCGCTACTGCAGGGCTAACTCATTAGTCTCATGACGGGTCATGAACTAAATAAATTAGATAAATATCTAATACAATTCTTCACTGAATAGCACAAAAATTAGCAAAAAAATGACTCAATTTTGTTCAGCGTAGAAAAAGGGCATCAAATGATGCCCTTTTTAGTAGTCGTTAGTCAAATACAATTCGTATTTAAACTTAAAGTTTGACTGATTAAGCGATAACTTTCGCTACAACACCAGCACCAACTGTACGG
>NZ_AJYK02000007.1 GCF_000286955.2 Vibrio rumoiensis 1S-45 | reverse complement strand
AAACTATTACGATCAGTTACTTTGACTGAGAAGCGATATAAAAATGTCACGGATGCAATTATTTAAAATTTGGAGTTAACACTTTATGCGTAAAAATAAAATCACTCAGGTTCTTCTTCTTGGTGCGGGCTTAGCTTTTGCTACCGCTTCTCTTCCTTCGTTTGCCGCACAAGTTCCTGCTGGTACCAAACTTGCCGATAAGCAAGAATTAGTAAAAGGTAACGGTGCTGAAGTTGCTTCTATTGATCCTCAAAAAACCGAAGGTGTACCAGAGTCGAATGTTATTCGTGATTTATTTGAAGGGTTAGTTAACCAAGATGCTGATGGCAATGTGGTTCCTGGTGTGGCAGAAAGCTGGGAAACCAAAGACAACAAAACTTTCATTTTTCACTTACGCAAAGATGCCAAATGGTCAAATGGCGATCCGGTGACTGCCGATGATTTCGTGTTTACCTTCCAACGTGCTGTTGATCCGGCTACCGCTTCTCCTTATGCATGGTATTTAGAAATGACTACCATGAAAAACGCCGCGCAAATTGTCAGTGGTAAAGCGGATAAATCTACTCTTGGTGTAAAAGCGATTGATGCTAATACGCTTGAAGTTTCATTGGAGTCGGCGGTACCTTATTTTGTGAAAATGATGGGACACACTACAGTTAAGCCAGTAAACAAAAAAGTGATCGAGAAGTTTGGTGATCAATGGACCAAGCCTGAGAATTTTGTCAGTAATGGTGCTTACGTTCTTGATAAATGGGTATTGAATGAGCGCATGGTGCTGGTTCGTAATAAGCAATATTGGGATGACAAAGATACAGTCATCAATAAAGTGACTTATTTACCGATTGAAAGTCAAAATGCTGAAATGAACCGTTTCCTTTCTGGTGAGTTAGATATGACGTATGAACTGCCTAATGAACAGTTCAAGCGTTTAACCAAAGAGCACCCAGAAGATGTCATGGTCGTTGGTAACTTATGTTCTTACTATTATGGCTTCAATAACCAAAAAGCACCGTTTAATGATGTGCGAGTCCGCAAAGCGCTTTCTTACACCATTGATCGTGATGTGATTACACGTATTTTACTTGGTCAAGGTCAAAAGCCCGCTTATACCTTAACCCCTGAAATCGTGGCTGATTTCAATCCAACTATGCCTGAATATGGTACTTGGACACAAAAAGAGCGTATCGCTAAAGCAAAAGAACTGTTAGAAGAGGCCGGTTATAATAAATCGAATCCTCTGAAATTTACTCTGCTTTATAACACCAGTGATAACCATAAAAAGAATGCGATTGCGATTGCATCTATGTGGAAAAAATCATTAGGTGTAGATGTAACTTTGGAAAATCAAGAATGGAAAACGTACCTAGATACTCGTCGTCAAGGTAATTTTGAAGTGACGCGTGCCGGTTGGTGTGGTGATTACAATGAAGCATCGGCTTTCTTGTCATTAATGCAATCGAATAACAGCTCAAACGATCCTCGTTATCACAGCAAAGAATACGATGCGGTAATGGAAAAAGCATTAAATTCAACCAGCGATAAAGAGCGTGCAGATTTGTATGCAGAAGCTGAAAAACTACTCGCTCGTGATATGCCGATTGCACCAATTTTCCAATATGTAAAAGCTCGCCTTGTATCACCACAAGTTGGTGGATTCCCGAAAAACAACGCAGAAGATAAAATCTACAGTAAAGATCTTTATATGATTGCTAAGTAATTTAATACTTAAACTAGGTTCTGTACGGTGACGTGCAGAACCTATTTTTGTTGCCATAAAAATGGTTACGGCATATTAAGACTTGTATGCGTTTTTCATTAAAGTTAACGGTTTACACTTAATTTATACGAATATTTGGTATTTTATGTTGATATTGTGTCAGTATTTAATAACCATGTTTATAGTAATGTTTAAGCAAAGTGAGACAGCTCCTATGCTTGAAGATAATCGTGAATCAATTTTCAATAACTGAATACTTATCCCTACGAAAAATCGACAACTTTAGTACGAAATATAAAAATAATAACAACATAAAAAATAAAACAGGGAATGCTTGCCCATTTGGGCACTCTCAACATTTATCAGTCACAACTGGAAGTTATACTTATGTTTAAATTTATTTTAAAAAGACTGCTTGAGGCAATACCAACAATGCTGGTATTGATCACAGTGTCTTTCTTCTTGATGCGTTTTGCTCCAGGTAACCCATTTTCAAGTGAACGCCCGTTACCACCTGAAGTGATGGCAAACATCAATGCGAAGTATGGCTTAGATCAGCCAGTACTCACGCAGTACACCACTTATTTAACCAATATCCTTCAAGGGGATTTTGGTCCTTCGTTTAAATACCAAGATTATACCGTGAATGAATTGGTGTACGCCGCCTTGCCAGTTTCGGCCAAAGTCGGTTTTTTTGCTTTTATCTTCACGCTGATACTTGGGGTGACGGTTGGCACTATTGCAGCATTGCGGCAAAACACTTGGGTTGATTACACCATTATGTCGACCGCAATGCTCGGGGTGGTGATGCCATCTTTTGTGCTTGCACCGGTGTTGATTTATATTTTTTCGATTAACTTAGGCTGGTTCCCTGCGGGTGGTTGGAAAGATGGTGGTTTCTTTTATATGTTCCTGCCAATGATCGGTATGTCACTGCTTTATGTGGCGACGTTTGCCCGTATTACTCGTGGCAGCATGATTGAAACCTTAAACAGCAACTTTATTCGGACTGCCCGTGCCAAAGGGTTAAGTTATCGCTATATCATTTTAAAACATGCCTTAAAACCAGCTTTGCTTCCTGTTGTGTCTTACATGGGGCCGGCATTTGTTGGGATTATTACCGGTTCGGTGGTGATCGAAACCATTTTTGGCCTACCGGGTATTGGTAAGCTGTTCGTCAATGCTGCGTTTAACCGAGATTACTCGTTGGTGATGGGCATTACGATTTTAATTGGTTTCTTGTTCATTCTATTCAATGCCATTGTTGACGTATTGTTGGCTTACATTGATCCGAAAATCCGTTACTAATCAGGGAGGCTGACGATATGTTAAATAAACAACAAAATTTAGAAGCGATCGAAAAGTTCTCTGAGAACTTAGAAATTGAAGGCCGCAG
Organism: Vibrio rumoiensis 1S-45; assembly: GCF_000286955.2. Lineage (GTDB taxonomy): Bacteria > Pseudomonadota > Gammaproteobacteria > Enterobacterales > Vibrionaceae > Vibrio > Vibrio rumoiensis_A. The sequence continues at coordinate 11,396 of NZ_AJYK02000007.1, read as the reverse complement.
TTTGTGGCAAGACGCCCGTATTCGTTTTATGCGTAACAAAGCGGCAATGGTGAGTTTGGTTATTCTTATCTTAATTACATTAGCCGTAATCTTTTTGCCGATGTTTGCTCAACATGCCTATGACGACACCGATTGGTACGCCTTACAAGCCGCTCCTTCTGCCGAGCATGTATTTGGTACCGACAGTTTAGGTCGTGATCTGTATGTTCGTACGCTTATCGGCGGACGTATCTCATTAATGGTGGGCATTTTAGGGGCGTTTGTTGCGGTCTTAATTGGTACGCTTTACGGTGCGGCTTCTGGCTTCATCGGCGGTAAAGTCGACCGTGTCATGATGCGTATTCTTGAGATCTTATACGCGGTACCTTTCATGTTCTTGGTGATCGTATTGGTAACCTTTTTCGGTCGTAATATTATTTTGATATTCGTGGCGATAGGGGCGATTGCTTGGCTGGACATGGCGCGTATTGTGCGTGGTCAAACGCTGAGCTTACGTAACAAAGAATTTATTGAAGCGGCGTATGTGTGTGGTGTGAGTAACTGGAAAATCATTACCCGTCACATTGTGCCAAACGTGTTAGGTATTGTGGCGGTGTATTCTACGTTATTAATCCCAAGCATGATTTTGACTGAATCTTTCTTATCTTTCCTAGGTCTAGGGGTTCAAGAGCCAATGACCAGTTGGGGAGCATTACTGCAAGAAGGCGCACAAACCATGGAGATTGCGATTTGGCAACTTGGTTTCCCTGCGGCATTCATGGTGGTAACGCTGTTTTGCTTTAACTATGTCGGTGATGGCTTGCGTGATGCGCTTGATCCAAAAGACCGTTAAGCAACCCTGCCAAATAGAATTTAAGGAAAGATGATGAGCAATTTATTAGATGTAAAAGATTTACGGGTTGAATTCAAAACCCAAGATGGCATGGTAACGGCCGTGAATGATTTGAGCTTCTCACTCAAACAAGGTGAAACTTTAGGTATCGTGGGGGAGTCTGGCTCGGGTAAGTCGCAAACCGTATTCGCCATTATGGGTCTATTGGCAAAAAATGGCATTATTACGGGCAGTGCAAAGTTTGAAGGCAAAGAGATCCTTAACTTGCCAGAAAAAGAGCTGAACACCATTCGCGCCGAACAAATCGCAATGATTTTCCAAGACCCGATGACCTCACTTAACCCCTATATGAAAGTCAGCGATCAGTTGATGGAAGTATTGATGCTGCACAAAGGCATGGGGAAAGACGAGGCATTTGAAGAATCGGTACGCATGCTAGAAGCGGTAAAAATCCCTGAAGCACGTAAGCGTATTACCATGTATCCACATGAATTTTCAGGTGGCATGCGTCAACGTGTGATGATTGCGATGGCCTTGTTGTGCCGCCCGAAATTGCTGATTGCCGATGAACCAACGACCGCGCTGGATGTCACCGTTCAAGCGCAGATCATGGATTTATTGAATGAATTAAAAGACGAGTTCAATACTGCAATCATTATGATCACTCACGATTTAGGCGTGGTGGCGGGCTCATGTGAAAAAGTCTTAGTGATGTACGCAGGCCGTACCATGGAATACGGTACAGTCGATGAGATCTTCTACAATCCAAGCCATCCATATTCAGAAGGCTTGTTACGTGCGATCCCGCGTTTAGATTCAAAAGGTGATGTATTGCCGACGATTCCGGGTAATCCACCCAACTTATTACGTTTACCGCCGGGTTGTCCTTATCAAGAGCGCTGTCATCGCGTAACCGAGCGTTGTAGCCGTGAAGCACCACAACTTCTTCCATTTGGAGAAGACCGTCATCGTGCTTGTTTTTCTGATTGGGAGGGCTGGAAATAATGACTGACTCAACACTACTTAAAGACAGCGCAGAGCGAACCGCAGATGCGCCACAATCCAGCACTGTAGGCAAAGAATTACTGCTGGATATTAAAGATTTAAAAGTACATTTCAACATCGCGGCAAAATCGGCGTGGCCGTGGGCGAAGCCATCGAAACTAAAAGCAGTAGATGGCGTTAATGCACGCTTATATGAAGGTGAAACTTTGGGCGTGGTGGGCGAATCGGGTTGTGGTAAATCAACCTTTGCGCGTGCGATTGTAGGCTTAGTGGAAGCCACTGAAGGCGAAGTATTGTGGTTAGGCCAAGACTTAACTCGCATGCAAGCGGTACAAAAGCGCGAGAAACGCAAAGAAATTCAAATGATTTTCCAAGATCCATTGGCATCATTAAACCCGCGCATGAGTGTCGGTGATATCATTGCCGAACCTTTGATCACCTTTTACCCTAAGCTGTCAAAAGCGGAAGTCAAAGCCAAAGTCAAAGCCATGATGGACAAGGTAGGTTTACTGCCAAACGTAATCAACCGTTATCCACATGAGTTTTCTGGTGGACAGTGTCAACGTATCGGGATCGCTCGTGCGTTGATTTTAAATCCAAAAATGATCATCTGTGATGAGCCGGTTTCCGCACTCGATGTGTCGATTCAAGCGCAAGTGGTGAACTTACTGAAAGAGTTGCAAAATGAGCTAGGTTTAAGCTTGGTCTTCATTGCGCATGACTTATCGGTGGTGAAACACATTTCAGACCGTGTCTTGGTGATGTACCTTGGAAATGCGGTTGAAATGGGTGAGTCCGATGCCTTGTTTGCCAACCCTAAGCATCCTTACACCAAAGCCTTGATGTCGGCTGTGCCCATTCCTGACCCAAGAAAAGAGCGCGCCAAGAAAATCCAAATGTTGGAAGGGGATTTACCGTCACCAATCAATCCACCATCGGGTTGTGTGTTCCGAACTCGTTGCCCCATTGCCACTGCGCAGTGTGCCGAGCAGAAACCGAAACTAAAAGGTTCGGATGTGCATGCAGTTGCGTGTTTGCTGGTGGATTAATTCATCAAAGCTCGCATAATGTTTTTAAAAGCAGTACTTTATTTAAGTGCTGCTTTTTTTTGAATTCTACATGAGTGTTCATCGCGATATGATCCTTAAACCATTTAATTTTAAAGATGCAAAACAACTGATGGAATGGATCGTTTCTGAAGAAGTTGGGACACGTTCATTTGGTGGTAAGCCTTGGGATCTGATATTGATGGAGAAGACACTTTGAGTCATATTTAGGAGCATACAAGGAGAAACTGCAAATGGAATCCAATGTTCAACTCAAATTCAATCTCTACCCTGAACCAATTCAGCCGTTATTGTTCGCCATCAGAGCCTTAATTTTTGACATTGCCGCAGAACAAAATTTAGGCGATATTGAGGAGACCCTTAAATGGGGTGAACCAAGCTATTTGGTTAAAACGGGCAGTACCGTTCGCATCGATTGGAAGCCGAAATCCCCAGATCAATATTTCATTTTCTTCAACTGCAAAACCAAACTTATTGATACCTTCCGAGAATTACATTCTGATGTTCTTGAATTTCAAGGCAATCGTGCCATTGTATTAAATGTGAATTCACCACTTCCAATCTCCGTGATTAGGCAATGTCTTGAGTTATCACTTAACTATAAAAGAGTTAAACATTTGCCTCTGTTAGGGGCTTAAGAGGAAATTAAAATGTCGTTCATTGTTAACACGCCAAAGCCGCCATATTACGCAGTCATTTTTACTTCACACCGTACTGATGGAGATAATGGCTATGGCAAGATGGCAGACAGAATGTTGGAGCTCGCCTCACAGCAACCCGGATTTATTGGGATTGAATCGGCCAGAGAAAATGTAGGTATAACAGTTTCCTACTGGCAAGATCTCGAATCGATAAAGAATTGGAAAGCGAATCTTGAACATCGAGAAGCGCAAAAACAGGGGCATGAAAAATGGTATTCCTCTTTCAAAACTAGAATATCGAAAGTTGAGCGAGACTACGGAATTTAAATATTTACAAAAGGATAAACTATGTGGCTTAAAGAAATTGAATTGGAATCGAAGACCGTCAAATTAATTCCGTTGAAAAGAGAACATGCAGATGATCTAGTTGCTGCCGCCAGTGATGGGCGTTTATGGGAGCTGTGGTATACGTCGGTTCCAAATGCCGAAACGGTCGAGGCTTATTTGGCTTTTGCTTTTCAAGAGCAAGAGCGCGGTGCATCGTTAGCATTTACCGTGCTGGATAAAAGCACCAATAAAGTCATTGGCTCGACGCGTTTTTGCAATGCTGATGTAAAAAATCAAAGAGTGGAAATTGGTCATACTTGGTATGCAAAAAGCTACCAACGTTCTGCCGTCAATACAGAATGTAAGCAATTGCTTTTAACTCACGCATTCGAAGTATTAAATGCCATTGCTGTTGAGTTTAGAACCCATTGGCATAACCAAGCATCACGAACGGCAATCGCACGTTTAGGCGCAAAGCAAGACGGCGTTTTGCGTAATCACAAAAAAATGGCGGATGGGGTGTATCGTGATACGGTTGTATTCTCAATCATTAACACGGAATGGCCCGTGGTGAAAATGAGCTTATCAAATAAATTATCTTCGGGTAGATCTCGTTAAGGACTCCTATGAAAACAATTGGATTACTAGGTGGAATGAGTTGGGAATCCACAGTGAGTTACTATAAAGCGCTCAATGAGGGTGTGAAGTCGCAACTGGGTGGTTTGCATTCAGCAAAGATTTGTTTGTATAGCGTGGATTTTGCTGAAATTGAAATGTTGCAGCATCAAGGTAAGTGGGATGAAACGGCCGAGATTTTATCGCAAGCGGCGAAATCCGTCGCAGCGGGTGGTGCGGATTTTTTGATGATCGCCACCAACACCATGCATAAAGTCGTACCAGAAATTGAAGCTCAAATTTCTATTCCGATACTGCACATTGCCGATGCCACTGCAAAGAGTTTGATGGCAGGCAAGATCACTAAAGTTGGGCTGCTTGGCACTCGCTTTACGATGGAACAAGATTTCTATAAAGGTAGAATCACCGAAAAATTTGGTATCGACGTTGTGGTGCCTAATCGCGATGATCAAACCATTGTTCACGACATTATCTATAACGAGCTTTGCCAAGGTGAAATAACGCTTAATTCAAAAGAGAAGTATCTGGCTATTATTCAAAAACTGGCAGAACAAGGGGCTCAAGCGGTCATTTTAGGCTGTACTGAAATTGCGTTATTAGTCCAGCAAAGTGATACATCTGTACCCTTATATGACACAACGGAAATACACGCCAAACAGGGTGTGGAATGGGCGTTGAGTGAGGCTAGATGTAATTAAACAACCATTTTCTTTTCTAAGCATTGTCGACACAAACAGGTGTCATATTTTTGTGTTACTTCTCGCTCTTCAACATGAAAACACCAACAAGTTGTTTTGCCTGCTGCAATATCACAGTGGCTATCAGAGCCACATTCTGGGCAGTTGTGTGTCGTTTCAGTGCCCGATAGCCTATCCATAATACTGTCTCGTTTAGCATCATCCATGTGACGCCAGTTTAAAATTTCATCCATAGTGCGGTGGCAACCAGAGCAGATCCCGCCATTGTTTTTACACGCGGCAATACAAGGTGTTTTCATTATAAATTGAGTCTAAAGACATGAGTAGAATGAGGCGGACTCTAACATGGTTGAAAAAGCGAGTCACTTTCCATTGTGAAGAGCAAAGCAGAGTGAAAGTAATATGATGAAAAAATGGCGAATAAATTAACGTTGAGAGGGTAACAAAAACCGGGTGCTTATTAAGAAAAGACACCCGGGATAATTCAGATAACTTATAGGTTCATTAACCAGTAGCTCACCGGGTTATCTGGGCATTGGTAAGGGCCACATTCTGCGAAAGTAGACACAAAATTCAAACCGACTACGACCACCGCGATAACACACACAGCACGTCCGATCCCTGTCATTTGGTAGCCTTTATCACTCCACTCGTCATTCCATAGCGTTAGTAATACAGCAACGGCAAAGATGGTAGCCATGAACAATACGAATGCCCAAGTGTAATAATGCATGCCTAAAATTGGGCTGCCGTAGCCTGGTGTCCCTGGAATTACGTGCAATGACACTTGGCGTAAGGCGGCAACTGCACCAAATATGGCACCGAATAAAACCACACCATAATGGCGCTGCTGCGTGCCGAAAACGACATTAAGCATGAAACCAAACATCACCATAACAAAACCAATACGTTGCAATAGGCAAAGTGGGCAAGGTAATTCATTCCAAGCAAATTGAAGAACGAAGCCGATAAATAAAATGGCAGACATACCCAGCAAACCAAGCATATTTAATAAGGTAATATGTGAACGAGTCATGTTAAGTCCTATAAAAGAATGGAAAGCGGATCGGTCGCGTGGTGGTTTAGCCAGAATAGGCTAAGTAGCATCCCGACGGTAAAAAGCGCATAAGCAAAAGACTTTTTCTTCGTTAGCACACAGATCATGGCCACTAGAAAAACGAGAAACAATAAACTCATCATAATGATTTAACCTTAATGTATTTGTGAAACCGATTGTTTTAATAAAAATGTCTATATCACAAGGGTTTATATAAATTCGTGTTGAAGATAGGTGTTTCTATGTTTTGTCACAATCGCAAAAATTGGAAAATAAGATTGGTTATTTGATTTTAGTCAATAATCGGACAGTTGGAAAAGAAAAGTGACCTTTTATTGTTTGAAATCAAAACCCAATGAAAGAAACATAGCAGCCATCTTATGGTTTGATTGTTGTGCTAGGGTCATCATTCAAAAAATTTGAACAACACCAACGATTATGAAGGGCGGTATCAAGGCTTCTTATCTTTCATAATGAATCTAATAAAGAATAAGAGGAGAAGGTAATGGGTAAGTTAGTCGAAGGCGTATGGCATGATGTTTGGTATGACACCAAGTCAAGCGGTGGGAAATTTGTGCGTGAAGATGCAGGTTTCCGTAATTGGGTGGAAAATAAACCGGGTGCACCGTTTCAACCAGAATCGAACCGTTATCACTTATATGTATCCCTAGCGTGTCCGTGGGCGCATCGCACATTAATTATGCGTGAACTGAAAGGGCTAACTCAGCATATTGATGTCACCGCAGTAAGCCCCGACATGCTTGATAATGGCTGGGAGTTCTCCACACCCGAGCCTTTATTTGGCTTTACCAAAATGCATCAAATTTACACTCAAGCAAAAGCCGATTATTCAGGGCGAGTGACGGTCCCGGTTTTGTGGGATAAGAAAACCAATAGCATTGTGAGTAATGAATCGTCAGAAATTTTGCGCATGTTGAATTCGGAATTTAATGACTTAACAGGCAATCATACGAATTATTACCCTGAAAAATTGCGCCACGACATTGATGAATGGAATGCATTTATCTACCCGAATATTAATAATGGTGTGTATAAAACGGGCTTTGCCACCACGCAAGAAGCCTATGAAGAAGCGTTTGATAATTTGTTTGCTGCGCTTGATAAAGTGGATGCACATTTAGCCACCAGTAGATACTTAGTCGGTGATACCTTAACAGAATCCGATTGGCGTTTATTTACCACCCTCATTCGCTTTGATGCGGCCTATGTTGGGCATTTTAAATGTAACTTAAAGCGGATTGCGGATTACCCACACCTTCAAGGCTATATGAAAGAGCTATATCAATTTGGAAATGTGGCAGAGACGGTTAGCTTTGAGCATATTAAGCGACATTATTACTTTAGCCATAAAGGGATTAACCCAACGCAAGTGGTACCGAAAGGCCCCGATCTTGATTTAGAATCAACGCATGGGCGAGATGGTGTGTAATCAGTAATTGAAGAACAAAAAAAGCCGATCACTTCACTTGATCGACTTCTTGTATTGATATTTGAGTTTACGGGTTTTGGGTTACTCTTAGCGCAGTTTCATCGCTTTTTCAGCCAATCGCTTTGCCGCCGCACGATGTCGGATCAGTAAATCTTCAAGATCCAAGCCAATAACGTGGCTATCATGGACTCGCCACACACCGTTGATCATCACGCGATCTGCTTGTTGAGCACCACACATGATGAGCGCTGCTAATGGATCGTGTGAACCGGAAAAGCGAATGTCATTGAGAGTAAACATCGACACATCCGCTTGTTTACCCACTTCCAGAGTACCAATATCAGAGCGACCCATTGCAGCGGCAGAACCTTTGGTTGCCCAACGTAGTGCATCGGTGTGGCTGACGTTAGCAGAGCCGTAACGCAAGCGTTGCAGATACATCGCCATGCGCACTTCACCAATCATATTGGAACCATCGTTAGAGGCGGATCCATCGACACCTAAGCCGACTTTTACGCCAGCAGCTTCGAGTTCATTGTTTCGACAAATTCCAGAAGCAAGCATCATGTTTGAGGTTGGACAGTGGCTGATACCCACTCCGGCTGCACCTAAACGTTTAATTTCTTCATCATTGAAGTGGATGCCGTGAGCAAGCCAAGTTTTATCATTCAACCAACCGACATTTTCTAGGTAATCGACCGGGCGATAGCCAAAGCGTTGCAAACAGAACTCTTCTTCATCAATGGTTTCACAAAGGTGAGTATGCATCATCACGTTTTCTTGATGGGCAAGGCGTGAGGTTTCTTTCATTAAATCGGTCGTGACCGAGAAAGGCGAACAAGGGGCGAGTGCAATTTGAGTCATCGCACCATCTTCACGCTCATGGTAGGTCTTAATAAGACGTACACTGTCATCAATGATGGTTTGTTCGGTTTGGATCGTATGACGAGGAGGCAGGCCGCCTTCATCTTCACCTAAGCTCATTGAACCTCGAGTTAAAATGGCGCGAATGCCCAGATTTTTCGCGGCTTCAACTTGAATATCAATCGCATGTTCTAGTCCAACAGGGATCAAATAATGGTGATCGGAAGCTGTGGTACAGCCAGACATCATCATTTCAACTAAGGCGACTTCAGTAGAAAGGGCATGCATTTCTTCATCAAGACCGGCCCACACTGGGTATAAAGTTTTTAACCAGTTAAATAGCTCTTTGTTCAAGGCATCTGGATAGGCGCGAGTTAAGGTTTGATAAAAATGATGGTGAGCATTGATTAAACCAGGTGTGACAACGTGTTGTCTCGCATCAACAACCGTGTCGATTTTATAGGAGGGCGTTGCATTAAGCGCAACGAGCTCAAGAATAGTATTACCTTGAATTACAATGCCGCCACGAGCATCTTGAGTGCTGCCAGTGTAAATGGCTAATGGGTTTTTAATCCATGTGGTTTGATTATTTACGTTGAATGACATTCATAAGTTTCCTTAGCCTACGCAACCGTTGCAGGGGAGTAGGTCTTTATTATTTTCTCTAGACGTTCAAGGTATTAATGGAAGTTAATACCAGCTTTGTATAACAAGGGTATCTGACAAATCAATTGAAAAGCCGAGGTAATGATTTTTGCGAGTATCACAATAACCATCATCTCGGCTTAAGTTTATTTGATAGCTGTATTTGGTGTTAAATTAGATTGGCTATCATTGGTTTTTTTTTCAGAATCGGATTTATTTGAATCAGCCTCATCTTGCATGGCTTCTAATGCTTCAATACGCATTGCTTCTATTGTTGCAATGGCTTTTGAAATCGTTGCCTTTGACTCCATCACTTTGAAAGCTTGAGAGTTGCATTCTTCATCTCGTGCCATTTCAATAGCTTCTTGTCTCTTCATTGCGATTTCTTCTTTGCGGTTTTGCGGCAACATTAAGTTTAAAAGAACCGCAATCAAAGTACCGGTAGTGATACCTGAGTGGAAGAAACTACCAATCGCATGAGGTAAATGTTGAATTAATCTTGGTTCTACGGTTACTGCTAAGCCCGACGCTAAACTTACACAAATAATCAGTGCATTACGTTTGGTGTCTGCCGCTTTAATTAACATACGGATACCCGCGTAGGCAATCATACCGAACATGATAAAGCCAACACCACCAAGAACCGGTTTCGGAATGGTAACCGCAATAGCAGCCAGTTTTGGAAATAAACCACCAATGATCAATAAACCACCGGTTGCTGCTACAACATAACGACTCGCAACACCAGTGATACCAACAATACCTACGTTTTGACTAAATGAAGCTAATGGCATGCCCGTCATAATGGCAGATAAAGTACTGCCTAGACCATCGCCAAGTACGCCACGTTTTAAATCTTTGCCAGTCACTTCTTTTTGGCAGTTAGCGCCAAGTGCCATGAAGTCACCAGTGGCTTCGGCTACCACAATAATGTAAGCCAAGCTCATACTGAGGATGGCGCCCCATGAGAACGTCATTCCATATTTGAATGGTGTTGGGCTGCCTACCCAAGATGCCTCAGAAATTTGATTTAAGTTAACCATGCCCATGCTGAGCGCAACTAAATAACCACCGACTAAACCAATCACAATGGCAGAGGCTGCAATCACGCCTTTGCAATACACTGAGACTAGAATCACGATACCGAGAGAAACGAGAGCAAGAAAGAGTTTTGGTAACGTAGCAAATTCTTCGCTGCCTTTAGGGGCATCACCAATCCAGTTCATGGCAACAGGAAGAATGGTTAAACCAATTAAGGTAATAACGACACCACTCACCACATCTGGGAAGAGTTTTTTGATTTTTTCCATAAAGAAGCTACAGATAATCACCAAGAATGAGCCGACAAAAGCCGCGCCCATGATCCCGCTCATGCCGTCGGTTTTACCGATGGAAATAGCTACCCCAAGAAACGCAAAGCTAGAACCCATTACAACAGGAAGACGGATACCAACAGGACCAATACCCACACATTGAATCACTGTCGCAATACCACCCACTAATAGAGCAGCATTGATTAAATCAGCAATTTCTGATGCTGGTAAACCAACGGAGGCACCAACAATAAGAGGAACGGCAACAATACCCCCAATAGAAGCAAGCATGTGTTGTAGAGCTAGCAGTAAGGTTGTTCCAACTGGTGGACGTTGATTGAGCGTGTATAAAAGCTTCATGACATTTCCTTATTTGTCTATTCCACTATTGTCTATTCCATTAGGGTAAAACGATGGATCTTCCTAATCGGAGATTAATCAGCAGTGATATTTATAGTTATTTTTCTGCAGTCATATAGGTATAGAAGTTGTTTAACATTATTACAACAATATTGAATACAATGAATCTTGTAAATTAACCATGTTCATTTCTGCAACCTAGGTCTAACTTGCAAGAAGCGTGCCAATAGATAGGATGAGTTCTATGTAATTGAATTGCCTGAATTCATATATTTAAGTCTATGTATTTAAAGTAGATTGGATCTTATTGGTGCAGCGAATGTTACATGACCGTGAAAAACAATGAATAGAATAAATGTATACAATATTTCAATATATTGTCTTTTTACATTGATTTTAATGTTTTTTTGAATAGTGAAAGTGTGAGGTTTAACAAGTTTTAGACGAAAAAAAACCAGCTACATGAGCTGGTTTTAATAATAATGGTGGAGGGGGACGGAT
>NZ_AJYK02000006.1 GCF_000286955.2 Vibrio rumoiensis 1S-45 | reverse complement strand
TGGAAAAAGATCAAGTACCCATAGCTGCTATTAATCTTTTTAAAGATTATGATAAAACCAGCTATGATAATTCAGTTAGATCATTCCCTTCTTTCCTGCAATTTGTGAGCTCTTTTTTGGGCGGAAAAAACACATCAATTTTAGATAAAAAATCAATACTAAAGCCAACTAATGTTGATTGGGCTGCCGGTTCATTTTTAGCCTTCAAAGCTAGTTATTATAAAAAGTTAGGTGGTTTTGATGAGAATTACTTCATGTATTGTGAAGATATAGATATTTGTTACAGAAGTATGAAAATGGGGTCACCTGTAATGTACTATCCACAGTTTGAGGCAATTCATTTGGCTAAGCATGCGAATCGAAAGATCCTTTCTCGACATTTTTATTGGCATGTTTCAAGTGTTATTCGCTTTTTAATGACTAAAGTTGGGTTAACTAAAGCTAAATCTGGCTTATTTTAAGTTACATTGTTCAACTTCTTTCAATAAAGAGATTGTTGGTTATTTGAACAAAAGGATTTTTGTTTTAATTTAGATAATTGTAGAGGCCCTTCTTGTCTATTTTCATTGATTTACTTTTCATCTTTCTCACCTCTTTCGCTGTCCTTTTCCTTCTCCGGAAATGGGCTCGAAACGTAGGCTTAGTAGACAAACCTAACGCGCGAAAATTGCACAGTGGTGCGGTACCGCTTGTCGGTGGGATTTCTATTTGTTTTACCTTCTTATATTTTCTATTCAATAACCCAACCTTACTGCCTGAAGTGAACCTTTATGCGGCTTCTATTATTGTTTTAGTTGTAGTGGGGGCATTGGATGATAAGTTTGATCTTAACTTTAAGCTTCGATTTGCCGTTCAAGGTGTGTTATCGGTGGCGATGATGTACGTAGCCGACCTTCAATTGCATACCATTGGTAATGTTTTTGGATATGGGAATGTCGATCTTGGTTTTATCGGTTATGTGATTACCGTTATCGCGGTAATTGGTGCGATTAACGCCTTTAACATGGTCGATGGGATTGATGGTTTACTGGGTGGGTTATCAATTGTGACTTTTGGTGGGTTAGGGATAATGTTAGCGCATGATGGACAAGGCAACCTTGCTTACCTTTGCCTAGTGCTTATCGTGATCATCTTACCTTACATATTATTGAACCTTGGCGCGTTCGGGCGAAAGCGTAAAGTGTTTATGGGCGATGCCGGTAGCATGGTGATTGGCTTTACCGTTATTTGGTTTTTATTGATCGCCAGTCAAAATGGCGCTAGGCCACCACTTCGACCTGTGACTGCATTATGGTTAATTGCCGTACCACTTCTTGATATGGCCGCCATCATGATCCGCAGAATACGTCGGGGCTGCTCACCATTTAAACCTGATCGCGAACACCTACACCATATATTCCAGCGCCTAGGGCTTAACTCAACACAAACCTTAATTTTAATTTGTGTTATTAGCACCTTATTTGCAGCCTTTGGCATTTATGGTGAAATTATCGATATACCTGAATATGTCATGTTCTATCTGTTCATTGCTTGCTTTATTGTTTACACACTACTCCTGTCTAATGTTTGGAAAATAACCTCAAAAATCAGAGAGCTAAAAAGCAAAAGTGCAGAATAAAAGCCGTTATTAAGGCAAGCCACTCGTTTGAGCTTGGCGTACCTCACTGTAATCAAGACTCAAAGAGGGAAAGTATTCATTTACTTTCCCTCTTTTAATTTCATCAGAATATCAACTCATGCAACAGTACACCATTCTCACCTCTAAGCTGAAACAACATTTATTACACCGCTTTTTGAATTCTCTCTAAATCAAACCAACCGCGTTTGTCGCACACATTAAAAAAACATAAAACATGGGCTTTTATTATTAGGAACGCTCATGCTCTTTATCACCAACCGTATACCCAATCAATCCGCCCGTTCTAAAGCCAATCGTAAAATCACCTTTAACTACCAAAATACCGACATATCAAAATGGCTGTACTTTTGTGAGCGTCAAGCAAAAGGGGAGTACATCGAAATCACATCCGTTCCCTTCTTCGCAAAGCTCAAAGGCCTACCAAGTGAAACTCAGCTGCTGTTTTATATTCATGGTTTCAATAACAACATGGAGCCAGAAGTATTCCAGCGAGCGCAACAGCTAGAAACCTTACTCAACAGCACCGCACCCAACGTAGTTAAAGTGATCCCGATCATCTGGCCGTGTGACGATGACGCCACCATCAAAATTCTCGACGACTACTGGGACGATCAAAAAGCCGCAGACTACAGTGGCATCGCCTTTGCTCGATTATTTTGGAAGTTTGATCAATGGCGCCGCCAGTTAGCCCAGCAACAAAGCCCTTGTATAAAACGCATGAATATTCTCGCGCACTCAATGGGAAACCGGGTATTAGTTAGCGCCATGCAACACTGGGTACAAGACACCCAACCTGGTGGCATGTCTCAGTTATTTCGTAATGTTTTTATGGTGGCAGCGGATGTAGAAAACGACATATTAGAACAAGGCAAACAAGGGCGTCATATTGTAGATTCCGCTAAAAACACCATTACTTATTTTGCTAGCGACGATCTTGCCATGCCCGCTTCTAAAATTGCCAACGTGTATGGAAAAACCTTATCAAGAAGAATGGGCATGACAGGGCCAGAAGATTTAACGAAACTTCCGAAACGAAAAGTCTATGAAGTGGATTGCGATGAATTTAACAATCGCTTTGATTTTCCGACAGGCCATACCTACTTTCTGACTCGAACAGATGAAAAAGGAACCCAAGAAATTAGCCCTATGATTCACCATATAAGTAAAATCATTCAAACTGGTAGGGTGGAAGGGGGTCGCAGTAAATTCTTAAAATAAATGATATAAAGAAAAATACATTCAGAAAACAATCGTTTTCGCTATGTTAGTGATAATTGTTATCATTTGTATGCGAATCTGTGTAAGATACAATAAATTTTCACAAAGGCTATTTAATTAAATCTTTAGTGTCATTTTAAAATAATAAAAACAATGTAAAATATGAGAAACATATAATTAGTAATATCAGTTACATTTTATATTGTTTATTTCAAACTGTTTTTATAATTTGTGCGGCATATATCACAAATTTATTCAATACGGCGAGTTCAGTTGAATGATAAGGTTTTTCTATCAAACAATTGCTATTTAGCTGTATCAATACTTTAATCTTTCAATGGTTAGAGTATTGCTGCTACATGTACAGGATCCCAGTGGGATGCCCTGTGCGGTAGCGTGGGCGGTGATAAATAAGCCCCTATTCCGTTTTATTAAGAAGTACTCAAAAGTAATTTATTAAACACTAATAAAGCTAAAGTTAATTTATTGATTAACATCTCTTGGCTATTAACTACGGTTCACTATTTTTATATTTTATTAGGTACACAACAAATGAATTTCACATTAAATGACTCAAAAATAGGCATTATTGGTTTAGGTTATGTCGGTTTACCGCTTGCGGTTGAGTTTGGTAAAAAGTTTTCGACACTCGGTTTTGATATCAACGCACCTCGTATTGCCGAGCTAGATAAAGGCATCGATTCAACGTTAGAGTGCTCATCAGAAGAATTAGCCGAAGCCACTCACTTACAATACAGTTCTAACCTTCAAGATTTAGCCGAATGTAATGTCTATATTGTGACGGTTCCTACCCCAATTGATGAACATAAACAACCAGATTTAACACCACTCATCAAAGCGTCTGAAGCACTAGGTAAAGTGGTGAACAAAGGTGATGTGATCATCTATGAATCGACCGTGTACCCTGGCGCAACCGAAGAAGCGTGTATCCCCGTAGTTGAGCAAGTATCTGGCCTTAAATTCAATCAAGATTTCTTTGCCGGTTATTCTCCAGAGCGTATCAACCCAGGTGATAAAGAGCACCGTGTAACCAACATTTTAAAAGTCACCAGTGGTTCAAATGATGAAGTCGCAGAGTTTGTCGATAACTTATATAAAAGCATCATCACAGCTGGCACACATAAAGCCTCATCAATCAAAGTGGCTGAAGCCGCAAAAGTGATTGAAAACACTCAACGTGACGTCAATATCGCCCTTATCAACGAGCTATCTATTATCTTCAATAAACTCAATATCGATACGTTGGAAGTGCTAGAAGCGGCGGGTACAAAATGGAATTTCTTACCATTTCGTCCGGGCTTAGTTGGCGGCCACTGTATCGGTGTGGATCCATACTACTTAACTCATAAAGCACAAACCGTTGGTTACCACCCTGAAATGATTTTAGCGGGTCGACGTTTGAATGATGGCATGGGCAACTATGTGGTATCACAGTTAGTCAAACAAATGCTGAAAAAACGCATTCATGTCGATGGCGCTAACGTATTAGTTATGGGCTTAACTTTTAAAGAAAACTGCCCAGACTTACGTAATACCAAAGTGGTTGATATTGTTTCTGAATTGAAAGAATACAACATCAATGTTGATATCGTAGACCCTTGGTGTTCAACAGAACAAGCTGAGCATGAATATGGCTTGTCGCTAACGAAAGCACCAAAAGCTGGCAGTTATGATGCCGTTATTCTAGCGGTCGGCCATAATGAATTTAAAGCCATGGGCGCACAAGAAATCCGTAAGTTAGGTAAATCAGAACACGTCCTTTACGATTTAAAGTACATATTACCGAAAGAAGCCGTGGATATGCGTCTGTAACAGGCTGCGAGAAAAGCTAAGAACTAGGTTCGACTAAGAGCCTGGTTCTCAATTCAAATTTGATTGGAATCATCATGTCTCAATATCAAATCATCAAAGAGCAACTGCTAGAGCAGCCCAAAACATGGTTAGTGACTGGCGTTGCTGGCTTCATTGGTTCTAACCTGCTGGAAACCCTTTTAAAGCTCAACCAAACCGTCGTCGGGTTAGACAACTTTGCCACTGGTCATCAACACAACTTAGATGAAGTAAAAAGCCTAGTTACCGCCGAGCAATGGAATAACTTTACTTTCCATCAAGGTGATATTCGTGAATACAGCGATTGTCAAAAAGCCATTAAAGGCGTGGATTACGTTCTTCATCAAGCCGCTCTAGGTTCAGTACCGCGTTCTATTGCCGACCCGCTTACCACCAATGCTGCCAACATTACCGGTTTTATTAACATGCTACAGGCAGCCAAAGAGCAAGGCGTAAAAAGCTTTACTTATGCGGCAAGCAGTTCAACTTATGGGGATCACCCCGCACTACCCAAAGTAGAAGAAAACATCGGCAATCCACTTTCGCCTTATGCCGTCACAAAATATGTGAATGAGCTTTATGCCGGAGTTTACGCTCGTACCTACGGTTTTAAAACCATTGGACTACGCTACTTTAATGTGTTTGGTAAACGCCAAGATCCCAATGGTGCGTATGCCGCGGTTATTCCAAAATGGACAGCATCAATGATCAACGGTGAAGATGTGTTCATTAATGGTGATGGAGAAACCAGCCGAGATTTTTGCTTTATCGAAAACACCGTACAAATGAACATACTGGCCGCTACCGCAGCAGAAGAATCTAAAGACCAAGTGTACAACGTAGCCGTCGGCGACCGTACCACGCTAAACGATTTATATTCAGCTATCGAAACGGCATTAAAGACACAAGGTGTCGAAGTTAAAGGTGAACTCATCTATCGAGACTTCAGAGCGGGTGATGTTAGGCATTCACAGGCAGATGTGAGTAAAGCGGTGAATAATTTAGGGTACAAACCAGAGTTTAAGATCTTGGAAGGGATTAATAAGGCGATGGGTTGGTATATTGTTATTTTAAAGTCATGAATAAAGTCAATAACAATAAAATTAAAAATATATTACAAAATGGGTTTTTGAGAAATGTTTTACTTATTGTAACTGGAACTGCGAGTGCTCAAGTTATTAATATTAGCATAATGCCTATATTAACACGCTTATATGAACCTAGTATGTTTGGCATATTAGGTACATTTACTGCAATATGCACATTCATTATGCCGATTGTATCGCTCACATATCCTACAGCTATTGTAATAGTAAAAACAGAATTAGAAGCAAAAAAAATAGGATTATTAAGCTTTTTTATCAGTATTATATTCTCGGCATTAGTCTTTGTTGTCTTAAGTTTTTTTTATAAGGATTTGATATATTACTTTAATATTGAAGACGTTGGTTTATTTGTTTTCTTTATTCCATGCGTCATATTTATTGCAGCACTTAATCAAGTTGGTCGTCAATGGGCAATAAGGCATGGTGATTATAGAAATATAGTAAGATCTGTAGTTTCTCAATCAGTACTTATTAGTGGTAGTAGGCTTTTCATTGGTTGGTTCTTTCCATTTTCAAGTATATTAATAATTACGTATATTTTTGGTAATTTAATTTCATCATTAATATTATGTTTAAGTTTTCTAAAAAAATTAAACATAATTAAATTAGGTGTTAATTTTAATGAATTACGTTCAATAGCTATTAAATATAAAGATTTTCCTATATATAGAGCACCACAAGTAGCACTACATGCTTTTTCAGAAAGTATGCCCGTACTTTTGCTCGGTTCTTTGTTTGGTAGTGTTATTGTTGGTTATTATATGCTTGCTCGCTTAACCTTGGGGGCTCCTGTTGGTTTGATAGGTCAGTCAGTATCAGATGTTTTTTTTCCTAAGTTTGTAAAGCAAGGTAAAGCTTATCAAGATAAGAGAAAACTATTAATCAGAGTTACGTCTGGCATTAGTATTATTAGTATTATTCCATTCTTTATTCTTTCAATTAATGGTTCTGTATTATTTGGTATTATCTTTGGGAATGAATGGTCAACATCTGGGGCATTTGCAAGTTATATGTCTATTTGGCTTTTGTTTATCTTAATTACACGACCAGTGGTTTCGATCATACCTGTACTAAAATTACAAAGGTTCTTCTTGTTTTTTGAGTTTTTCACGTTGATACTAAAGTTTATTTCAATATATTTTAGTTATTTTTTATACTCAGATCCTACTATTTCAATTGCATGTTTTTCAATAGTTAATGCAATTTGTTATATTTATTTGTTAATTTATGTCTATAAGAAAGTTAATTATGAAAATTGTATTCACATCAATAG
>NZ_AJYK02000005.1 GCF_000286955.2 Vibrio rumoiensis 1S-45 | reverse complement strand
AAGCATCGGGTGTGGCATAAACTCCGACGGCGTTAGGATGGCAATAGCCTAACGGCTATTGAACCACGAGCATAGACTGCAGACAGGTGCCACGACGGAATAAGTACGGTAAGCTCTGCTCACTCATGGGTGAGTAATCTACGAATACCAGCATGATAACCGACGAAAGTGCTTGCTTGAGCAATGCGTTAACACTATCTCTTTTTAAAAGAAAAATGCCCAAAATAAATGGGTAGAATTTTTGCGCTCTACTTGACAGTGGGAGTCATACCAACGC
>NZ_AJYK02000004.1 GCF_000286955.2 Vibrio rumoiensis 1S-45 | reverse complement strand
ATGTGCGGGGTGACGGTGAGGGGGAGTAACTCATTTATGCCCCAAAATGCGTTAGCCAGTAACTTTGTAACGGCTACAATGATTTTCTTTTTCCATATATTTTCTCATTCTACATATTGCTAATCCTGCATAGTTTTAAGTTAGAAATAGTACTGAATAAATCTACAGTTCTTCATCATGAGTTAGCTTTGGTGAACTATACGGATTAT
>NZ_AJYK02000003.1 GCF_000286955.2 Vibrio rumoiensis 1S-45 | reverse complement strand
TACGTTCAAATTTTTCTTTAGACACAATCGTGTTCCTTCCTAGTTATGATTCGCTTTGATAAGTTTTCACCAAAACGCGCCAGAATTTGCTATTTTATGCGTCAACTTTCATCAACGCAATAGATTCGTTACTTAATCAGCCAATTGTTTAGCAACCGAAATGGTTAACAAACGCTTGGTTCATCAAACTAATGCTTAATAAAGTTTATTAACCACGTTCTGCAATAATTGCTTCTGCAACATTTTTAGGTACTTCAGCATACTCTGAGAATTCCATTGAGTATGAAGCACGACCTTGAGTAGCAGAACGTAAGTCGGTTGCGTAACCAAACATCACAGACAACGGAACCTGAGCTCGAATAATTTTCAAGCCAGCATGACCTTCGTCCATTCCTTCAATAATGCCGCGGCGACGATTAAGATCACCAACCACATCCCCCATCCAATCTTCAGGGGTAGTTACTTCAACTTTCATCATTGGTTCTAAAAGCACAGGTTGTGCTTGTAGAGCACCGTTCTTGAAAGCCATTGAGCCAGCAATTTTAAACGCCATCTCATTTGAGTCGACATCATGATACGAGCCATCAAATAAAGTCGCTTTGACATCCAATACAGGATAACCAGCAAGCACACCATTATTCATTTGCTCTTCAATACCTTTCGCTACTGAACTGATGTATTCACGAGGAACAGCACCACCCACGATTTCGTCAACAAATACAAATCCCTCACCAGGTTCTGATGGCTCAAGTTTCAGCCATACGTGACCATATTGACCACGACCACCTGATTGACGGATAAATTTACCTTCAATTTCTGTTTTACCACGAATGGTTTCACGATAAGCCACTTGAGGCTTACCCACATTACAATCAACGCTGAATTCACGCTTCATACGATCGACGATAATATCTAAATGTAACTCACCCATACCAGAAATCAGTGTTTGACCTGTTTCATCGTCCGATTCAACACGGAATGATGGATCTTCAGCTGCTAATTTACCCAACGCGATGCCCATCTTATCTTGATCGGCCTGTGAGCGAGGTTCTACTGCAATTTGAATAACAGGCTCAGGGAATTCCATGCGTTCAAGAATGACTTTATGGTTTTGATCACATAACGTGTCACCCGTCGTCACATCTTTCAAACCAATTGCTGCGGCGATATCACCAGCGTGAACTTGCTTGATTTCTTCACGCTTATTCGAGTGCATTTGCACAATACGACCCAAACGCTCGCGCTTTTGCTTCACTGAGTTGTAAACCGTATCACCAGTATTCACGACACCTGAATACACGCGCATAAAGGTCAAAGTACCCACAAATGGGTCGGTCGCAATTTTAAATGCCAAAGCAGCAAAAGGTTCATTATCATCGGCATGACGTTCGACTTCATTTTCATCGTCATCAATACCCTTGATAGCAGGTACATCAACTGGCGATGGTAAGTAATCGATAACCGCATCTAATGCAGCTTGAACACCTTTATTTTTAAAGGCTGAACCACATGTAGCTAAAACAATTTCATTATTCAATGTGCGAGTACGAAGCGCTTGTTTGATTTCCGCTTCAGTTAACTCTTCACCTTCAAGGTATTTATCCATTAACTCTTCAGAGGCTTCCGCAGCGGCTTCAATCAAGTTACTGCGCCATTCTTCGGCCAGTTCTTGCATGTCTGCCGGAATCTCTTCATAGGTAAAGGTCATCCCTTGGTCGGCATCATTCCAGTTAATCGCTTTCATCTTGATAAGGTCAACCACCCCTTTAAAATCTTCTTCAGCGCCAATATTCAACTGAATAGGAACTGGATTTGCACCAAGACGATTTTTAATTTGGTCGATAACACGGAAGAAATCAGCACCGGTACGGTCCATTTTATTCACGAATACCATACGCGGCACGTGATATTTATCCGCTTGACGCCATACAGTTTCAGATTGAGGCTCAACGCCTGATGAACCACAAAAAACAACGACTGCGCCATCAAGTACACGTAATGAACGCTCAACTTCGATAGTGAAGTCTACGTGTCCTGGGGTATCAATGATGTTGATGCGATGATCTTCAAATTGCGCTTCCATACCGCGCCAAAAAGTCGTCGTTGCAGCAGAGGTGATAGTAATACCACGCTCTTGCTCCTGTTCCATCCAATCCATGGTGGCGGCACCATCATGCACTTCACCAATTTTATGAGAAAGGCCGGTATAGAACAGAATACGCTCAGTTGTGGTTGTTTTACCCGCATCTACGTGCGCACAAATACCAATATTACGGTAACGCTCTATAGGAGTCTTACGAGCCACTGTTGCATCCTCTTAACTAATACCAATTTCGATAAATGACTGGCTAGAAGTAGCACAATATCTATAGAAATGGGCATCAAAATCTTAAGCCGTAGCTTTTGATGGTGATACTAAATCAAATTTTACATAGCTTGAAATAGCAAAAAAGTGCTGCGAGAAAAACTCGCAGCACAGTAGGTATAACTATCGCTGCCTCTTTGTAAACAAAGAGTCTATTACCAACGGTAGTGTGCGAACGCTTTGTTCGCGTCTGCCATACGGTGAACGTCTTCACGTTTCTTAACAGCAGTACCTTTGTTTTCTGACGCATCAAGCATTTCAGCAGCTAGACGCATTGCCATAGATTTTTCACCACGCTTACGCGCAGCTTCAACCATCCAGCGCATAGCAAGTGCGTTACGGCGAACCGGACGAACTTCTACAGGCACTTGGTAAGTTGAACCACCCACACGGCGAGATTTAACTTCTACCGCTGGACGAACATTTTCAAGAGCTTCTTCGAATACAGCTAAGTGATCTTTACCAGATTTCTCAGCCATTGTATCTAATGCAGTGTAAACAATTTTTTCTGCAGTTGATTTCTTACCATCAACCATAAGGATGTTTACAAATTTCGCCAGCAATTCAGATTTGAATTTAGGATCTGGAAGGATCTTACGCTGGCCTATTACGCGACGACGTGGCATGGATGTTTCTCCGTTGTCTTCTTCAGGTTATCCAAAACTTTTCAGTTTTTTCAAAATACAATTATTTTAGTGTTTGGCCTTACTTAACGTTTATTTTTTACAAAATAGACATTAAGACTTAGGACGTTTAACACCATACTTAGAACGACCTTGTTTACGGTCGTTAACGCCAGCACAGTCAAGTGCACCGCGAACGGTGTGGTAACGCACACCTGGTAAATCTTTAACACGACCACCACGGATAAGAACAACACTGTGCTCTTGAAGGTTATGACCTTCACCGCCGATGTATGAAGTAACTTCAAAGCCGTTAGTTAGACGAACACGACATACTTTACGTAATGCTGAGTTCGGTTTTTTTGGAGTAGTAGTATATACGCGAGTACATACACCACGTTTTTGTGGACACGCTTCTAGCGCAGGCACGTTGCTTTTAACAACTTGCTTTGCACGTGGCTTGCGTACCAACTGGTTAATAGTTGCCATTAAATAGCTCCTGATTTACGAAAATAAGCTTGTGAAAAATCTAACCCTATCGACTCTCTACATTTACACATAGCGAGAAATAGGGACGCAAAATTTTATGCATCAAAGGGGAGTGTGTCAAGAAATATACAATCATGAGGCGAGCTTTTTTATTAACGTTGTCATTAAACTTCATAAATAATGCGGGTTATTCCCACGTCATTGTTTGAATATGCATTTCCGTCAAACCGACAAACGCATCAAAATCAACAAGTTGAGATTTAAATATTGATTGAACATCCAGCCCTCTTGCTTGGACATCTTGCGCCAATGCATAACAATGATCAAGGTGATCTTTTATTGGTCCATTGAGCACTTTTTGGCTAATTAATCCATAAACCGCATCTTCAACTAAAATAAACTGATCGTCTAGATGGCTAAACAGGAGGGAATCTTCAATGGCATCGATCGTTTTAATGATGTGGAGCATAAACTTGAACCTTCTGATCCGATTAAAATGTCACGATTTTATCGCATTGATGAAGACGAGATCGTATCTCTTCCACTGAAAGAGCTTGGCTAGTAATAACCAATGAACTCGCCTCCAATGAAAACTCTAACAAGGATTGTTTGCACACAAACACATTTTCGATATCGTACAAATCAAGCAATTTGAATGCAGCGATATAATCACGAGATAGCACCTGTTTAGGATCTTGGTTTGAGCATAATTGAGTCACACCATCACCAATAAAAAAGACGTCAATATCATCACAAAATGCTGAAGCGGCTAATAATGCATCTAACCCTTCTCGCCCTTTTGCACTCGAATGCGGAAACGAGCGAAAAACAAAACCTATTCGCATTAAAATTGCACCACTCTATCTTGAAGTAACATGGCTTCTGCTAACCCACCTAATCCGGCTAACTCGAAGCCTAAGGCAGTGTTATCCGATTCCAAGTTATGTAACTTAGCTTCATGTGAATCAACGATACCACGACGTAACGAGGCTGCAACACAAGACTCTAGCTTAACATGGTGTTGCTGGGATAATTGTTGCCATGCTTTAGTCAAGTCGAATTCATCGTTAGCAGGAAGTGTCAGTTTGGAAGCGTTATGCACTCCATCTTGATAAAAAAACACGCTCACTAAACGGTGTCCTTTTTCTATTAAAGCACATGCAAAAAGATATGCGTTTTTGGCGGATTGACTGCCATACACTGAGCCATTGACAATCAGGGTGTAGGTTAGCGGGCGATGTTCTGCACTCACTTTTCACCATCCTCCACTTTTCGTTGACGAATATACAGATAAACCGTGTGCTTAGAGATGTTTAAACGATCCGCAACACGATTAATCGCATCTTTGATATCAAAAATACCTTTATCATACAGATCCATCACAATCTGGCGGTTCTTGGTATTATTCGAGACCGATTTATCTGCATTGATCTCTTCGATGGTTCTTTCTACCGTTTGATCCACCAGCTCTTCAACATCGCTAGCAAAGTTGACAGAAGACGCCGCTTCTTCTGCTTCTGCTGTGGGCATGAAGGCATGTAATACCTGAGAAAATGGCGCATCCAAATTGATGTTGATACACAATAAACCAATAACGCGTTGCTCACCGTTACGAATCGCAATAGTGATCGACTTCATCAACACACCACCTTTGGCTCGAGTAAAGTAAGATCGTGAAAAGTTGCGCTGTGATCCTTCGATGTCTTTAAGCATTTTCAAAGCTAAATCGGTGATCGGTGATCCTACTTGGCGGCCCGTGTTTTCTCCATTGGCAATTTTTATCGCTGAAGTATTCAGATCTTCTAAAGAATGCAAAACGATTTCACAATAATTACCAATCAGGCTCGCTAAACCATCCACCACCGCTTCATAGGAGTTCAAGATGATCTTGTCGTGTTCCGAGAACGGTTTTACATAAACCGATTCCATCTCTAGTAACGTCTCAGAATGGGCAATTTCAGAATTATTCACACACACCTCTTGGGATATTTACGGCTCATATTCAAGTAACATATAAACAAATTAAGGTAAGTTTATCAGAAAATTTGAATTAGATATTAGCGTAACTTCAATATGATGATTCAGAACAATTTTTGGGGGCGTTTATTAGAAGTAGTCGACATTAAAAAGGCTCACCATAAAGATGAGCCTTTTGCTATTTTACAGCGTGTTCGCCATTAAATAGAAACTTATTGTGCGGCAGCTGGTGCTTGCTCTGCTTTCACAGACATTAGTTCAATTTCAAAGACTAATGTTGAGTTTGCTGGAATCGTTGGTGTATCTTGCTCACCGTAAGCTAATTCTGGCGGGATAACAACTTGGTATTTAGAGCCCACTTTCATTAATTGAACAGCTTCAGTCCAACCAGGAATCACACGGTTAAGTGGGAACGTTGCTGGTTCTTTACGATCGTAAGAACTGTCAAACTTAGTACCGTCAACTAACTTACCTTCGTAGTTAACAACCACTGTATCCGTTGCTTTTGGTGTCGCGCCTGTGCCTTCTTTTTCAACTTTGTAAAGAATGCCAGATTCTGTTTTCTTCACGCCATCTTCTTTTTCAAAGTTAGCACGGAATTCATCACCTGCTTTTTTGCTTGCTGCTGATTTTTCAGCGGCTTGAGCTTGCATCTTCTCAGATACACGCTTATCTAGGCCTTGAAGCACTTTAGCAGTTTCTTCTTCAGTCATACCTGACTTATCAGAGAACACATCTTCAATACCTTTCAATACGATATCTTTATCAAGGTTAATGCCAATTTCAGCTGGTTTTTCGATGCTTGTATTTAAGTAGTTAGCAAAAGATACGCCGATTGCATATGCTGCTTTTTCATCATCTGTTTTATACTGAGTAGTTGCCGATGCTGCAGATTGAGCTTGCTCAGTTGGAGCAGCCGTTTGTGCATCTTTTGACTCTTCTTTTTGACAGCCTACAGCGAGTAGTACAGTTGCTGCTAACAGCGATACTTTAAAAATCGGTTTCATTAAATTCTCCAGCATGATGGCGAACCATCGTTATGATTTATAAAAATTGTTGTAGCAATATACTAGCGCCTTGAGCCCTAGTCGAGAGAGTATTTGTTATGAGTATAAAAATAACCCACAAAAAATATAACCCCTACTCTATGCAACTTTAGCGTTATACCCCACTTATAAAACAATTACTTAGTGGGTGGTCGCATATTATAAAGTTGCCGTATTATCACGTTGTTATATTAAACCTGTGTTAGAAGACCGTGTTTTTTTTGCAAAGTTCCTTCTATTTCATAGAAATTAACGATTTATTGCTCTTTATTACATTAAATATTGACGTTATTCATCGAAGCACCGATGACGTAGGGATCTACAGTGGTTAAATATTCAGGTATAATGTGGGTCAATATTGCGTTAATCCTTAACTCTCTTAATTATAAAAGTGAACCCAATGACTTCAGATAATCTTGAGCTCGAACTGCAACAACGTATTAATGATCTTGAGTGTCAAGTTGCTTTTCAAGAACAAACGATTAATGACTTGAATGATGCGTTAAGCCAACAGCAACTTCAAATCTCCCTCATGCAAGATCAGATGAAATTTGTGGTGGGTAAAGTAAAAAACTTAGATGGCTCTAACTTAGCCGATGCCTCAGAAGAAACACCGCCTCCACATTATTAAATCTTATCGGCAATAAAAAACGTCAACCTAATAGGCTGACGTTTTTTTATATCTGATATATCAAAGCAGTGATTTCCTCACCACTTCATCATCAAATCACGAGTGCTTAGTGGTCATGCCCACAGCAATCACCATCGTGCTCATGATCGTGATCATGGCCATGATGTCCACCCGCTTGGTGCACGTGACCATGTGCAATTTCTTCTTCTGTTGCAGCACGTACCGCGACAACTTCAACATCAAACGTTAACGTTTGACCTGCAAGCATGTGGTTACCATCTACAACGACTTCATCACCATCAACTTCAGTGATTTCAACTGGGATTTGACCTTGATCTGTATCGGCTAGGAAGCGCATGCCTACTTCAATTTGCTCAACACCGTGGAAAACATCAGCAGGTACACGTTGTACCAATTCATCGCTGTGCTCACCATACGCATCTTCTGGAGCAATGGTTGCTGTGAATTTATCGCCCGCAGTTTTTCCTACTAGCTCATTTTCCAAACCTGTAATTAGGTTGTTGTGACCATGCAAGTAATCAAGTGGCGCTTCTACAGTTGACTGATCAACCACAACACCATCTTCTACTTTTACTTGGTATGCCAAGCTAACTACAACGTTCTTTTCAATTTTCATATTCGCTCCAAATTCAGATTAAGTGTGGAGAATGAGTGAGCACTTAATCTCTATGTGCAAGATAATGGGGATAAGCACGGCAAATTTCAATTGTTCTACCATGAATATTTTATTTATCTTTATTCATACCTACCATTATTTTAGGTAAATCAAATAATTAATCCGGTTTGAAAATACCAATCATTTGCTCGGATGCACGTGGACTTTTCTCTACTTTTTCTGGCGTTTTTTGCTCAACATAATCGCATTCAACGCACTCGACCACTTCAATCTGGTTTTCTTCCCAGACTCTTAAACTGTCAGCTTGCTTGCACATAGGGCAACTGGCCCCTGCAATAAATCGCTTTTTGGTTTTCATACCAATTCCATTTCTCTTTAGTTTGGTTAATCCCAATGGTTTTGGGTTTGACGTTCGCTTTCCATTTCACGATCAAAAATTTCTTCCAAATCTTTGCGTGCTTCCTTCGCTCTTATTCCCATGTCTTTATCTTCCATGTGTAAAGGCAATAGTTCTTTGAGCATAGTCGTATCCAGTTTTCGGAAATGCGCTTCTGCTCGTTTTGCTTGATGAGGATGCATCCCCAATTGAGTCAACACTTGGCGGCCCAAATCCAACGCACCTAAAAAGGTTTCTCTAGAGAATAAAGTTACACCTATATTCAGTAACTGGTAAGCCTCTACTCGGCTTCGAGCACGAGCTAACACCTTCAAGTTAGGGAAGTGTTGTTTACACAATTCAGCAATTTTTAATACTTCATCGGGTGAATCGGTACAAATGGCTATCGCTTCCGCTTGCTCTGCTCCTGCCGCTCTCAACAAATCAAGTTGCGTTGCATCACCGTAATACACTTTATAGCCAAACTTCCTTAATAATTGAATTTGACTGGCATCACTTTCCAATACCGTGATTCTGATCTTATTCGCATACAGCAAACGTCCGACGACTTGTCCGAAACGACCAAACCCAGCAATGATGACACGAGGCTCTTCGTTTACGACATCAGATTGCATGTTGTCAGTCACATTAATAGTGCGGTTAAACCATTTTTCTTGCGCCAATAGCAACAGCGGAGTGGTCATCATAGACAAGCTCACGACCACCAATAAGAACGAACTCACTTGCGCGCCTAGCAAACCGTGTCCAGTTGCGGCTGTAAATAAAACAAACGCAAATTCACCACCTTGGCTCAAAATGGCGGCCATTCGACTTCGTGCTTTTGCTCTTGTCCCCATTAAACGCGCTAAGGTATACAAAATCAGGCCTTTGATGGTGACTAAAGCAATCACAGCAGCAAAGATTTTAAGAGGGTAATGAGTCAATAAATCTAAGTTCACTGCCATGCCAACTGACATAAAGAATAAACCGAGCAATAAACCTTTGAAGGGTTCAATAGCACTTTCTAACTCGTGGCGATATTCACTTTCGGCCAATAATACCCCAGCCAAAAATGTACCTAACGCCATCGACAGCCCTAATTTTTCCATGATGACGGATATGCCTATCACCAACAATAACGCGGCAACGGTAAAAAGCTCACGTACGCGGCTCATCACCACATAACGAAAAATCGGACGTAATAAATAATGACCACCGACTAACAAGGCAACCACACCGCCGATCATCCACACAGCGTCCAACCAATCGCCGCCGACATTCCCCGCCAGCAATGGCAAAACAGCTAACATTGGAATAACCGCAATATCTTGAAACAGCAAAACGGCAAAGCCTGATTGCCCAGTTTCAGTGCCGGCTAATCCTTGTTCTTCGATCACCCTTAACGCTATCGCCGTTGAAGACAAAGCAAGCCCCATACCGATCACTAAACTATTTTGCCAACTAATACCAAACCAATTGGCAATGGCTGAAATAATTAACGTGGTGACCACCACTTGAGCGCCACCTAAACCTAATATCGGCACGCGCATTTGCCATAGTTTTTTCGGATTTAATTCCAAGCCAATCAAAAACAGCAACAACACCACTCCAAGTTCGGAGAAATGCATCACGCTGTCCACATCACTGATCAGCCCAAGCCCCCATGGTCCAATCACGATACCGGCCAATAAATACCCTAAAACTGAGCCCAGCCCAAAACGCTGTGCAAGTGGTACAGCGATCACCGCTGCCGCTAAAAACACCACCCCACTTTGTAAAAAATCAATTGTTGATGCCATGTACTACTCCCTACTTAGGCGGCTAAAATGGACTCATCAGCCATTGACGATACGCTTGTGCATGTTGAACACGCTCCGCCTGTTCTATATTTCGTGCCCAATACAGCACTAAAGGTTCAACCCAATTCATCTGACATAATTTGGCTGTCAACTCAAATGGTTTCAAAATCTGTTCCAAAGGGTATTGGTTATATCCTCTTGCAGAGAACGCTTCTTTTTGGCCACCAGTTGTAATAACGCTACGCCAAGACTTACCTTGCAATGCTCGACCTTTACCAAAAGCAAAGCCTTTGCCTAACACAGTATCCATCCATTCTTTCATCAGCGCAGGGCATGAATACATAAACATAGGATGCTGAAATACAATCAAATCATGCTCAAGAAGCAAACGATGCTCTGCTGCCACATCAATAAAAAAATCAGGGTAAGCCGCATAAAGATCATGAACCGTCACATGCGGTAAATCTTTTATGGCTTTAATTAAAACTTTATTAGCAACAGAATTATCTGGATCGGGGTGTGCGTAAATAACCAAAATACGAGGCAAGGCCGCCTCTGCTGAATGGTTTAGTTCTTGTTGTAGATTGTTCTCTGCCATCCTGACTCCCACGACATCTGTACTTCAAAATTAGGCTCATCGTTATATAAAGTATAACCACCTCAACAAGCCGATGATTATTAATAACGAGCTTCAACACTTTATCACGTAAATTCATCATATCGTAAATCGTTTAATGATCGACATTTATCCTTGAAACCCCTACTATTCGAGGCGAACTATTACACTCTCGGCTTCGCTTTTCAGACGTAAAACCTTAATTAAGAATCCTATGATTACATTTTCAGATATTCAATTGCTTCGTGGTGGAAAACCTTTACTAGAACAAGCTTCAGCGACCATACATCCGGGTGACAAGGTCGGACTGGTTGGAAAGAATGGCTGTGGTAAATCCACCCTATTTGCTTTACTGAAAAATGAACTCTCAATTGATGCTGGCAACTTTCAAATGCCGTCTCATTGGGAGTTAGCATGGGTAGCACAAGAAACCCCAGCATTAGATCGAGCTGCATTAGAATACGTGATCGATGGCGACCGTGAATATCGCCAACTTGAGCAAGACTTAGCCAATGCAGAATTAGCCGACAACGGCACTTTGGTTGCCGAACTGCATGGAAAGATTGAAACCGTAGGCGGCTATACCATCAAGGCACGCGCCGCGGAGCTATTAAATGGCTTAGGGTTTAGCCAAGAACAAATGCAATGGAGTTTGACTCAATTTTCTGGCGGGTGGCGTATGCGTTTAAACTTAGCACAAGCACTGCTATGTCGCTCCGATTTATTACTACTCGATGAACCGACCAACCACTTAGATTTAGACGCCGTATTATGGCTAGAAAAGTGGTTACAAAACTACCCAGGTACTCTGATCTTAATTTCGCACGACCGAGATTTTCTCGACCCTATCGTTGGGCGTATTATCCATGTAGAAAATCAGCTACTCAACGAATACACCGGTAACTACTCCTCGTTTGAAGTGCAGCGCGCCCAAAAGCTCATGCAACAGCAAGCCATGTACAGCAAGCAGCAGAAGCAAATGTCGCATATGCAAAGCTACATTGACCGTTTTCGCTATAAAGCCTCTAAAGCTCGTCAGGCTCAAAGCCGTATTAAAGCGCTAGAGAAAATGGAAAAAGTGTTGCCTGCTCAGTTTGACAACCCATTCAGTTTTGAATTTCGTGAACCGTCTGCTCTGCCTAATCCCATCATGATGATGGATGAAGTTTCAGCAGGCTATGGCGACAACCTCATCCTTAAACAGATTCGACTTAATTTAGTACCTGGCAGCCGCATTGGATTACTGGGTCGAAATGGCGCAGGTAAATCTACTTTAATTAAATTGCTTTCAGGTGAGCTAAATCCGCAAAGTGGTGACCTCACCTATTCACAAGGGGTGAAAATTGGTTATTTTGCTCAACACCAATTAGAAACCTTGCACCCAGAAGAAACGCCGTTGCAGCACATGATGCAAATTGCTCCAAATCACACAGAGCAACAATTACGTGATTACCTCGGCAGTTTTGGCTTTGTTGGTGAAAAAGCGCTCGACAAAGTCGCACCATTTTCAGGTGGCGAAAAAGCACGTTTAGTTCTAGCGTTAGTCGTATGGCAAAAACCAAACCTATTGCTACTCGATGAGCCAACCAACCACCTTGATTTAGATATGCGTCAAGCACTCACCATGGCACTACAAACCTTTGAAGGTGCCATGGTTATCGTCAGTCATGACCGTTATTTACTGCGCGCCACTACCGATGATTTATACTTGGTCGACTCACAACAAGTCGCCCCATTCGATGGTGACTTAACCGATTATTATAAATGGCTGACCGATCAGCAAAAACAAGACAGAAAAGACGCGCAAGGTGAAGCCGATACCACCCCAAGTACCAATAGCGCAATAGCTCGCAAAGAGCAAAAACGCATAGAAGCCGAATTGCGCAAACAAACCGCACCAATTCGCAAGAAACTGACACAACTTGAAGCAAAAATGGACACACTAGGCGCAGAGCTTGCCGATGCAGAACTGCAATTAGGTGATATATCACTCTATCAAGACGAAAATAAAGCTAAACTAACAGAAGTATTAAACATTCAAGCTAGCCGCAAATCTCAACTTGAAGAGGTTGAAATGGAATGGATGGCATTGCAGGAAGAACTGGAATCATTTAACCAATAATATGAATCAATACTCGCCCCTCCCCCTCACATTAGAACGCTTATGGCAATTCAGTTTGCAGCATTACAGCGTGCGTGACACAAAAGAGGCGTGTTTACACCTGCAAAATCACCATCAAGGTAATGTAAATTTAATTCTGTTATTAAAATGGCTCGATGAACATCAGCTAGCTTTCTCTGAAGATCAGTGGGTTCAATTGGAAGTTGCCATTGAACGCACCGAAAGCTTATTGCATCAATTTCGTTATTACCGTCGTAAAGCCAAACCACATTTGCCCGATACTCTATACAGGGAATCCCTCCAATTTGAACTTCAATTGGAACGGCAACAACAATCTGACTTGGTGACTTGTTTAAATCAACTCACACTTACGCCACAAGCAGGCGTACCGATGAGCCATCAATATTGTTTAAAACAAAACGCCAAACATTTGTGTGAGCACTTTTATTCCACAACAACTCATCCTTAGTTTCTTTATTCACTTCTAATCACAGCAGTATTTATGATTATTCCTTGGCAACAAATCGATCCCGATACCCTAGAAAACCTCATCAAAGAGTTCATTTTACGTGAAGGTACCGATTACGGCATGCAAGAAACCTCTCTTGAAACCAAAATCAAACAAGTCAAAGCTCAACTCCAAGCAGGAAGCATTGCTATTGTCTTCTCTGAGTTGCACGAAAGCGTTGATATTAAAGCGATAAATGAACTGAAATAGCCCTATTATAAATCGATGAAGATGTAGATATTCATCACCACACATTTTCATCGCTATTTATTATTTCTTCACATTCCCCTACACTGGACTTCATTATCGAAGTCTGAATAAAGGATTATCATGTCGGCAAAGCATCCCATTATTGCAGTAACAGGTTCTTCTGGTGCGGGTACCACTACCACCTCTGAAACCTTTAGAAAAATGTTCAATATGATGAATATCAAAGCATCTTGGGTTGAAGGGGATAGCTTTCATCGCTACACGCGCCCCGAAATGGATGTCGCTATCCGCAAAGCCAAAGAACAAGGCAAGCACATCAGCTATTTTGGTCCTGAAGCCAATGATTTTCCGGCTCTTGCTGACTTCTTCAAAAAGTATGGGCAAGATGGTGCCGGTAAAGTGCGCCGTTATCTTCATAGCTTTGATGAAGCCGTACCTTACAACCAAATGCCAGGCACATTTACTCCGTGGCAGGATCTAGCCGAAAACACCGACGTTTTATTCTATGAAGGTCTTCATGGTGGTGTGGTTGATGATGATGTCAATGTCTCTAAGCATGTCGATTTTCTGATTGGCATGGTGCCAATTGTAAACTTAGAATGGATTCAGAAATTTGTTCGTGACACGCGCGATCGTGGTCATTCACGAGAAGCTGTAATGGATTCAATTGTTCGCTCGATGGACGATTACTTAAATTACATCACACCACAGTTCTCTCGTACCCATATCAACTTCCAGCGAGTTCCGACGGTAGACACTTCAAACCCTTTGAACGCTAAAGGCATTCCAAGCCTTGATGAAAGTTTTGTCGTTATTCGGCTGCGTGGTATCAAGAATGTCGATTACCCTTATTTACTGGCCATGATAGAAGGCTCGTTTATGTCTCGTCATAACACCCTAGTGGTACCGGGCGGTAAAATGAGTTTTGCAATGGAACTGATCATTCAACCAATTCTTCATCAACTGATAGAAACTGGGAAAATTGGCTAGCATTGATCAGAATAAGCCGATTACTCTCTATACTGTGAGTTTGTGCACACTTTCATGCCATGAAACCTGCTTATCCATTAATCAAAGTCAAGAAATTGTGATGAGAAAGAGGTAGTATTTAAAAGCGACTGTAAGAGAACTTGCAGCTATAACAATTAACACCTATTCTATTTGACCAGTTAGCCGGTCTCAGGATGAATGACTCAAAACTGAGCAAGCCTTGTAGAGGAAGTAACAAATTATGGTTCTAGGTAAACCTCAAACTGACCCAACATTAGAGTGGTTTCTATCGCACTGTCACATCCATAAGTACCCATCAAAAAGTACTTTGATTCATGCTGGCGAAAAAGCAGAAACACTGTATTACATCGTAAAAGGGTCGGTGGCTGTATTAATCAAGGATGAAGAAGGCAAAGAGATGATCTTGTCTTACTTGAACCAAGGTGACTTTATTGGTGAATTAGGCTTATTTGAAGAAGATCAAGAGCGTACCGCTTGGGTTCGCGCTAAATCTCCTTGTGAAGTAGCAGAGATTTCATTTAAGAAGTTCCGCCAACTTATCCAAGTTAACCCAGATATTTTAATGCGCCTTTCTGCGCAAATGGCAAAACGCCTGCAAATTACCAGTCAAAAAGTTGGCGATCTTGCTTTCTTAGACGTAACTGGCCGTATTGCTCAAACGCTACTAAACCTAGCAAAACAACCAGATGCAATGACTCACCCAGATGGCATGCAAATCAAGATCACTCGTCAAGAGATTGGTCAGATTGTTGGCTGTTCACGTGAAACTGTTGGTCGTATCTTAAAGATGCTAGAAGAGCAAAACCTAATTTCTGCGCATGGTAAAACCATCGTAGTTTACGGTACTCGCTAAACATTAGCGTTTAACTCCGCTCTAAAATACAAAAACCACTGAATGAAAGTTCAGTGGTTTTTTTGTGTTCTTAATTCCAGTAAGAGTTACTACAATCGTTTTACTATTACCCTATCGCCGGTAGCACACCCAGGCTAATCATTACCTGAACCACAATAATCACAATACCCGCAGCAAGCGTCAGCAATAATGCTGGTGTACCACCTGAAACAGTAAAGGCTTGCTTATCTTGATGCAAAGCGCGTGCTTTCATCACCATAGCCACAGGTAACAAGATAGCAAGAATGGCGAGCGCAATGGCCGCATAGCCTAACGCCATAATAAAGCCTTGTGGGTAGAACAAAGCAAAACACAATGGTGGAACAAACGTCACTAAAGCGATACCAACACGGCCACCTTTGGTTTGCCTCTTATTCAAGCTATCGCCTAAAAACTCAAACAAGCCTAAGCTCACACCTAAAAATGATGTAATCAGCGCCAAATCGGCAAACACAGAAACAATCTGAGAGATTACTGAATTATGGATCACTTGAGACAAAGTGCCGACTAAAGAACTGACATCCGTCGCTTGAGAGAGCGTGGCTTGATCAACCACACCTAACGTCGCCAATTGCCATAAAATATAAACCACCAACGGAAGCAAAGATCCGAAAACCATCACCTTCTTCAGCGCTTTCATATCCAATTTTAAATAACGTACCACCGCAGGAATACTGCCATGGAAACCAAAAGAAGTGAAAATAACAGGAAGCGCCGCAATGATTAGCCCTTTCTCAAGTGGCATATTCACCAGGTGAACCGCTTGAATATTAGGCGTTAAAAAGAACAACATCGCAGCCATCGCGATCAATTTACAAGTAAACAAAACACGATTCACCCGATCGACCGACTGAGTGCCAAAAGTCACAATCGAAGCAATCAAGACGGTAAAGATTAACGTACCCACACCATTAGACACATCCAGCGAGAACCAGTTATGCAACTTGGCATTGAATTGACCACCACCACCAGCAATATAAGCTGCGCATAACGCGTAAAACAAAAACAGCATTGCAAAGGTCGCGATCCACTTTCCTTTATCACCAAGGAATTGTTTCGCTAGCGTATGCAAGGTCGCATCGAAATCCGCATGCTGATGCAGCTCCAACATTAACAGAGCGGTATACGCCATTAAGCCCCACATTGCGACCATGATCGCCAGCGAGGTCATAAAACCTAAACCAGCAGATGCAATCGGAAGCGCTAGCATACCTGCACCGATCGTGGTGCCCGCAATAATCAAAGTACTGCCTAAAACCTTTGAATTACTCATTTTTACACTTACCGTCCAAAATAATTTACGACAATTTACCACTTAACTCAGATAAATCGACCTATCAATTCAAAAAAGCAGCCATATTGGGTCAAATATCACACAAAAAGCCAGATAAATTACTGTGTATATTTTTATTTACAGTTTAGAGAAGTCGATTCAATATACGCTTCTAAAAACTTAGGACTCAAAACGGTACTTCCGACAAACAAAAACCCCTCCACTCCTAATGAAATGACGGGGTTTGAAATATTAATAATCACTTTACCGTTTAGCTAAATAGCCAAATAGTCGAAATAATTGAAAGATAGACTAAATACCGTATTGAGCGCGGTAAGCTTTAACCGACTCTAACTGCTCGGCACTGTTGCCTTGCTCTTCAAGATACGTCACTAAATCGCCAAGGCTAATGATAGAAATCACCGCACAACCAAAATCACGCTCTACTTCTTGAATCGCCGACAGCTCGCCTTTGCCTTTTTCTTGACGATCAATCGCCACCAATACGCCCGCTAAGTCTGCGCCATTAGCTTTGATGATTTCCATTGACTCACGAATGGCTGTGCCTGCGGTGATCACATCGTCCACCAGCATAATGCGGCCTTCTAGGGGATTCCCCACCAAGTTGCCACCTTCACCGTGATCTTTAGCTTCTTTACGGTTAAAGCAGTAAGGCGTGTCGATATCATGGTGATCGGCTAATGCAACCGCAGTGGTAGTTGCAATAGGAATGCCTTTGTAAGCTGGGCCAAATAACACATCAAATTGAATGCCAGACTCTGCTAACGCTGCGGCATAAAAACGACCTAAACGCGCTAAATCACGGCCAGTATTAAACAAACCGGCATTAAAGAAATAAGGGCTAGTACGGCCAGACTTTAAAGTAAACTCACCAAATTTTAATACTTCTTTTTCTAAGGCAAATTCAATAAATTCACGTTGATATGCTTTCATGGATAAATCTCTATTTTGGTTCCTAGTCCCTAGTTTTCTAGTTCCTAGAGGGTTTCATCTTCAATTTCAGCTGTAATAAACATAACAGACTCAAACTGTACTCAAAAAAATAGCCCCTCAATGAGGAGCTATAAAAACAAACTATTCTGCCAGAGTGGCTTTTTGCACTGCGATAATATCGTTAATGCCTTTTTCCGCTAAATCCAATAATTGGTTTAACTCTGCACGAGAAAACGCTTCGCCTTCTGCTGTGCCTTGCACTTCAATCATCTTGCCATCTTCCGTCATCACCACGTTCATATCGGTATCGGCTGCTGAATCTTCCACGTATTCCAAATCACACAGTGCATTTTCGCCCAAGATACCAACCGAAACTGCCGCAACATGGCCTTTCATTGGATTTTTCTTCAATTTACCTGAAGCCATTAGTGATTGAATCGCATCGGCCAGTGCTACACTTGCGCCAGAAATAGAAGCGGTACGAGTGCCGCCATCAGCTTGAATCACATCACAATCAACCGTGATCATCATCTCACCAAGAACTTCCAAGTCCACCACTGCACGTAAGCTACGCGCAATCAGACGTTGGATTTCCATCGTGCGTCCACCTTGCTTACCACTTGCCGCTTCACGACGGTTACGAGTGTGAGTCGCGCGTGGCAACATGCCGTATTCAGCCGTTACCCAACCTTTACCACGGCCTTTTAGCCAACCTGGTACTTTTTCTTCAACACTGGCGTTACACAATACTTTGGTGTTGCCAAATTCCACCAAGACTGACCCTTCAGCATAAGCGGTGTAGTTACGAGTCATTTTAATAGGACGAACTTGATCCGCAGCGCGATCGTTTGGACGTAAAGTTGAAGACATAAAGGTATACCTGATTAGCGATAGAATTGGTGGCAGATTATAACGATCTTGCCATCAAAAAGCGATCTTGTCGTGGTGAGTTTGCTCATTTTCACTATGACTTGTGCTAACATAGCCGGTAGAAAATTATCCTTATTCTTGCTTTTAGGAAAGTCCAATGATCTACAGCATGACCGCTTATGCCCGCAAAGAAATCAAATCAGATTGGGGCAACGCAGTGTGGGAAATCCGCAGTGTCAACCAACGTTACCTTGAAACGTACTTCCGCCTACCAGAGCAATTTCGCGGCCTAGAACCAATCTTACGTGAGCGTTTTCGCAAGCGCTTAGCACGCGGCAAAGTGGAATGTCACCTACGTTTTGAAGCCAACTCAAAAGCGCAAAACGATCTTAACATTAATGAAGATCTGGCTAAGCAAGTGATCAAGGCAGCCAATCAAGTCATGTCTCTAACCGGTGAAGAATCTCGCATCAACCCATTCCAAGTGATGAACTGGCCGGGCGTGATGGAAGCACCAGAGCAAGACATGGACACCATTCAAAAAGAATTACTTGAAGCATTTGAAGACGCGATGAGCGATTTCATCGATGCCCGTGGCCGTGAAGGCGACAACATGAAAGCGCTAATCGAGCAGCGTTTAACCGCCATTACCGAACAAGCCACCAAAGTGCGAGCTCGCATGCCTGAGATCTTACAATGGCAACGTGATCGTCTCTTGAAAAAATTCGAAGAAGCCAGCATTGAACTCGACAGCTCACGCGTAGAGCAAGAGCTGATCTTACTGGCACAAAAGTCAGACGTTGCAGAAGAGCTAGACCGCCTTGATTCTCACGTAAAAGAAGCCACCAACATCATGAAAAAAGGCGGCGCCTGTGGCCGTAAACTCGATTTTATGATGCAAGAATTTAACCGTGAAGCAAATACACTAGCGTCTAAGTCAATCAGTACCGATGTCACGGCATCGGGTGTGGAATTGAAAGTCTTGATTGAGCAAATGCGTGAGCAGATTCAGAATATTGAGTAATCAATAGCACTGTAATCTATACTAAATGAGCCCTCTTTGTTGAGGGCTTTTTGTTGTTTTTAGCAGTTACCCCACCGCCAACTTAGCTGCTTGCTTCCACATAAATGCAGGCATTTCATGTTTGAGTTGCCATGTGATGCTCATTGGTTTGCTGCCCGAATGAGACACATAATCTACTTCACCAAAATTCACAAACCCCATTGTGCGGCCATATTCATCTTTTGATTGCTCTCGCACAAACAATACAACCCGTTTACCTGTGACTTTATGTTCGATATAACTCAGCCCTTTTCCACGATCTGGTCTTGCACTGTTTTGTGATTGCCAATGAAATAAATGCTCACTGATCGCGTAATCGTGGTACATGGTGGTTGGCGAAAATTGCTTCTCATTTTTATTTAAAGTTACAAACAACAACTCAATATTTTGATCTTTTAAATCCAGCACGCCTTCACGAGCAGAAGAACGAGTTTCAAAAGTTGAAGCAGTAAAGCCAGATAGTATTTGTTCACGTGTATAACGCGCATGGATCTGCAAAGGCGATGCAATATCCTCTGACATGGGAACTTGTTGATGAGAAATGCGATTGATTAACATGGTTAATACATCTTGCAATTCAACTTGAAACTCTGGGTGGTGCAGTGTACGTAAACTTTGTTCTAATGTCGCAAAACCCATTTTCTGACCAGATTCTTGCCAAAAATCATAATGACACATCAAAGCCATTCGCTTATCCATCTCATCGGTTAAAACAAAATCATGACAAACAAGTTGATAAACAAACCTCAAAAACTGGTAGCAATCACAAGTTAAAAAGCGAGTATTGATCGCTTTATAATACGCTTTAGCTAATACGTTTTCTGATTGCTCACGAACATGATGAGGGAAGGCTTCCATTGTAAGTTCATTCCACCCACCTCTTTTATAAAGGTCTTCAAGTGAAATATGAGGGTGCATTTTTAAAAAATGTTCGAGCGTTAACGTTAAATCATAATGATGAGGAAACTGCCGGATCAAAGCGATCAAACGCGACTTATTCAATATAGCCTGTTTAATATTAGTCAACACCATCGCTTGGGTACGTTTCGAGAGTTCGATTCGACACCCCAAAGGGGCGTGTGGGAAGCCTTGTTTAATTTCATCACTGATGGCGTGGTTGGTTTTTCCCACCAATGATCTAAATTTATGTGAAAAATCGTATTCAGGCCGTGAGTTACCGACAAAATCGAGCACAGTACAACATTGCTTTTCATCGGCTAAGCGTAAACCACGCCCAAGTTGCTGCAGAAAAATAGTCAGGCTTTCGGTTGGTCTTAAAAACAATAGCGTATCAACTTGTTTAATATCCACACCTTCATTGAAAATATCAACGACACACAAGATATTCACTTGGCCACTTTCTAGCATTTGTTTTTTCAACTGACGATCTTGCGAGTTATCACTCGTCAGTACATCGCTATTAATGCCTTTCAATAAAAATTGTTGGCACATGTAATTAGCATGTTCTTTACTCACACAAAAGGCTAACGCTTTGATATTGCTTATATCCGTGACAATTTCGTCCATGCTTTGAACAATTTTATCCACTCGCTGTTGATTGTGAGTATAAAGATTTGTTAACTGGGAAATATCATAACGACCGCGGCTCCAATTAATGCTTCTCAAGTCGGTATCATCATCAATGGCAAAGTATTGAAATGGACACAAATGTCGATGGTTTATCGCTTCTGGCAAACGAATTTCAGCCGCGATGACACCACCAAAATCCTGCACAATATCACTACCATCGAGCCTCTCAGGTGTTGCGGTTAACCCTAATAGAATATGAGGTTCAAAATAGTTAATAAACCCTCGATAACTGGTTGCGGAAATATGATGAGCTTCATCAATCACAATGTAGTCATAATAATCTTTCGCTAAACGTAAATCTTCCAATTGATTATTAAGGCTTTGTACTGATGCAAACAATTGACGATAGTGCGTAGGCTTTTCACCATTACCCAATAACTCACCAAAAGATGAGTTACGTAGCACCGCACGAAAAGAGGCTTGCGCCTGTCTTAATATTTCATCTCGGTGAGCGACAAATAAAAAAGTTGCATCAGGCTTTTGCTTGATAAAGCGTGCAAAGTCAAAAGCCGAAATTAACGTTTTCCCAGTCCCCGTTGCTGCGACCACAAGGTTTCGAAAGCGTTGATGTAACTCCCTCTCAACCGAGAGTTGTTCTAATATTTCTTTTTGGTGGGCATAAGGTTGTATATCAAAGAAATAAGCCGTTTGATTCGTTGAGCCCACTTTCGC
The DNA here is from genome assembly GCF_000286955.2 of Vibrio rumoiensis 1S-45. Taxonomy (GTDB): domain Bacteria; phylum Pseudomonadota; class Gammaproteobacteria; order Enterobacterales; family Vibrionaceae; genus Vibrio; species Vibrio rumoiensis_A. The sequence continues at coordinate 114,002 of NZ_AJYK02000003.1, read as the reverse complement.
TACATTTAATGCATTAACTAACTTTTGCTTACTTTCTACTTCACCATCAAAATACTCAAATTCATCCGATTGCCAATAGGTTTCAAATGTACTTAACGATTTATTAATGACATGCGGTATTTCTTGTGAAGTGATCTTTAAATTCCATTCCAAGCCACTAGTTAAGGCAGAAAAAGACAGGTTTGATGAACCGATATAACCGGTATGAAAACCAGTATCCCGCATAAACAAATAACTTTTGGCATGCAGCCTTTCACTGTTGGTGTTGTAACTCAGTTTAACTTCGGTATTCGGTAGGCTTGCTAAAAACTCAACCGCTTTCGCATCGGTCGCCCCCATATACGAGGTAGTAATAATTTTCAGCTCTCGACCACTACGCGTGAACTCTTCAAGCTCCTTACGAAAAACTCGGATACCGGTCCATTTAATAAAAGACACTAACCAATAAATTTTATCTGATGACAATATCTCTCGTTTTAATTCAGATTCAAGAGACAACCCGGCATTACTGCCACAAAATAATTCACTTTGGGTCAAGCCAGTCAAGGGGAATACATCTTGAGAATATTGCTTTAAATTGGCCGCAATTGGGTTATCTAATTCATAAAGAGAAGTGAGAATGCGACCTTGGCTATCAAGCAAGTTTTCATCAATGAACTCATCATCAGAAATTTTATCTTTTAACCACAGTAATAACTGGTTGGAAAATTCAATCTGCTGCTGAACTTGATTCTGACCAGAAGGAATCGTATTGATCGCGTATTGCAATATATGAGATAAAAAACGTGAAAGCCAAACAGACGCTTCACTGGCATCTAATTCTCGCTCCCCTACATAAAAACGATCACGATCTATTCTGCTTTCAATGAGCTGTGTAATTAACTGCTCATAAATTCCAACCTGTTGCATAACGATCCTTTTATTCTAGGTTAACGCGATCAATTTATTGGTGTGTGCTTATTCAGCAATTAGATTTTTTGCCAGTATCACCAAACATTAAGGTCTAGATATTATCATTCTATCGATAATGATATGTAGCCCGATAACTCTAAAACTAGACTGACACATTCACTCCTCCTTACAAAGATCCCCCTCACCAAAAACCAACTTCTGTTCAAAATTGAGAGCTATCTTTTATATCTTCATTTCTATTTGTACTACAATAGCACTATTGTTTTTAGTAAAATGACCAGTGCCTACATTTGTTACCGTTCATTCGCTAATAAAGCTAGGTATTATCAATCTATATTTGAGTAAGAGAGTAATTATGAGTAACCAAAAGTCTCTTGATGCGATCAGGAAAATAAAATTAGAGAACGATACCTCGGCAGGTAACTTAGTTGACATCATGCCAATTGAAGTACAAAAACGAGATTTTGACTTATCTTTTCTTGATAATTTGAGCGAAGCCCGCCCACGTCTTCTTATTCAAAGTAAAGATCTGGCTGCCTTTAAAGCCAAAGTAAAAGAAGATGAATCATTCTGTATGTTTGATGATTTCTTTAATAACTCAACCGCTAAATTCCTAGATACCGAACCTTACGATGAGCCTCAAGCTTACCCAGAAGAAACCGTCGGTAAAGCTTCTTTATGGCGTCCTTACTGGCGTCAGATGTATGTGGATTGCCAAATGGCGATGAACGCCACTCGTAACCTTTCGATTGCCGGTATCGTTAAAGAAGACGAAGAACTTATTGCCAAAGCGAAAGCATGGACATTAAAACTGGCCACTTATGATCCAGATGGTGTCACCTCTCGTGGTTATAACGATGAAGCGGCATTCCGTGTTATTGCGGCGATGGCTTGGGGTTATGACTGGCTACACGCCTACTTCACCGATGAAGAACGCCAAACGGTTCAAGATGCTTTAGTGGTACGTCTCGATGAGATCATGCACCACCTTAAAGTCACCGTTGATCTACTGAACAACCCACTAAACAGCCACGGGGTTCGTTCTATTTCTTCGGCGATCATCCCAACTTGTATCGCGCTCTACCATGATCACCCTAAAGCAGGTGAGTACATTGCCTACGCTCTAGAGTACTACGCGGTTCACTACCCACCATGGGGCGGTGAAGATGGTGGCTGGGCAGAAGGCCCAGATTACTGGAACACTCAAACGGCATTCCTAGGTGAAGCGTTTGATTTAATGAAGAGCTACACCGGCATTAATCTGTTTAACAAAACGTTTTACGAGAATACCGGCGACTTCCCGCTTTATTGCATGCCGGTTCACTCTAAGCGCGCAAGCTTCTGTGATCAGTCATCTATCGGTGATTTCCCGGGTTTAAAATTGGCTTACAACATTAAGCATTATGCTGGTGTGAACCAAAAGCCAGAATATGTTTGGTACTACAATCAATTAAAAGATCGTGATACAGAAGCGCATACTAAATTCTATAACTACGGTTGGTGGGATTTTGGTTATGACGATTTACGCTTCAATATTCTTTGGGATGCGCCACAAGAGCAAGCACCATCAAATGATCCTTTGCTGAAAGTCTTCCCTATTACTGGTTGGGCCGCGTTCCATAATAAAATGACGGAACGTGATGAGCATATTCATATGGTGTTCAAATGCAGCCCATTTGGCTCGATCAGTCATTCACATGCCGATCAAAATGCTTTCACCCTGCATGCCTTTGGTGAAACGCTGGCTTCGGTTACCGGTTACTACGGTGGCTTTGGTGTTGATATGCACACCAAATGGCGTCGTCATACTTTCTCTAAAAACCTGCCATTATTTGGTGGCAAAGGTCAGTATGGTGAAAACAAGAATACCGGCTTTGAAGCGCACCAAGATCGTTACTGTATTGAAGCCGGTGGAAACATCACCGATTACGATACCGAGTCTGATGTGAAATTTGTTGAAGGTGATGCCACTGCGTCGTATCAATACTTTGTGCCAGAGCTGGAGTCTTACAAACGTAAAATTTGGTTTGTGAGAGGCAAAGTGTTTGTGATGCAAGACAAAGCAAGCTTGAGCACAGAGCAAGATCTCACTTGGTTAATGCACACCACCTTCACCACTGAAGTAGCCGATAAAGGCTTTACGATTTTAGGTGAAAAGGCGCACCTTGATGTGTCATTCATTAATGACAGTGCAGACAATATTCTTTCCGTTAAGAATGTTGAAGGCTTTGGTGAAGTTGATCCGGCTGAGTTTGCCGATTTAGAAGTGCATCGCCATGTTGAAGTTGAATTCAAGTCAGCAAAAGAGCACAACATCCTAACCTTGCTGGTTCCCAATAAGAACAATGGCGAGCAAGTGACGGTTGCACATCAAATTAAAGGTAACACGTTAGAGCTAACGGTGGATGGCGAAGTCGTTACGATTTCACTGTAAACCAATCGCTTTCATTTGAGCATTGAGACCACTGCGCGATGCCGTGGTCTTTTTTTGTCTAAATCATGCTCCCCCAAATCAGCACCCAATACGCAAATAAGCATCCAGACATTTAGACGTCTAAATTTGACATTTATCGCTTTGCCCTTTACTCTGCGCGCCCTGTTGATTTTTTATATGGTGCAACATGTCAGAACCTTCTCACTCTTCTCAACACGCTTCGGCATTGGCTTTATTGCCGCTTGGTGTTTTTCTGGCTTTGTTCATTGGCGTTGGTGCCTACTTAACCTACCAAGGCGTCGATTTCGCTTTCTACCAATTACCAGCCCCCATTGCGACGTTACCCGCGATCATTGTGGCGATCATTTTAAGCAAAGAAAAACTCAACAAAGCGATTGAACAGTTTTTACGTGGCGTGGGGCATCCCGATATTATCGCCATGTGCATGATTTATTTATTAGCCGGCGCCTTTGCTGCGGTAGCCAAAGCCTCGGGTGGCGTTGATGCCACGGTTAATCTTGGCTTGTCGTTAATTCCAACCAGCATGATTTTGCCGGGTATTTTCTTAATTTCGGCATTCATTGCCACCGCAATGGGCACCTCAATGGGCACAATAGCCGCGGTAGCACCAGTTGCGATGGGCATTGCTCACTCAGCTGGAATGAGCCTGCCCTTAACCGCAGGCGTCGTTTTAAGTGGCGCAATGTTTGGCGATAACTTATCGATCATTTCCGACACCACCATTGCCGCCACGCGATCACAAGGCTGTGAGATGAAAGATAAGTTTCGCGAAAACATTAAAATTGCCTTACCTGCCGCTTTGATTGCTATGGTTATTTTTTCGTTCAGTAGTGCCGCAACTCAAACCCCAGAAACCGGCTCAATAGAGTGGTTAAAGGTATTGCCTTATATCACCATCTTAATTTTGGCCGTCTCCGGTTTGAATGTATTTGTGGTGTTGTCATTCGGGATTATTTTAGCCGGTATGGTTGGCATGTATTCATTGCCGGATTACTCCCTCACTCACTTGAGCAAAGATATTTATGCCGGTTTTGGCAACATGCAGGAAATCTTTTTACTCTCGATGCTGATTGGTGGCTTAAGTGAATTGATGCGCCAACAAGGCGGCTTAACCTTCTTAACGCAACAAGTGAGTAAAATCATTCATCGCTTTGGGAGTAAACACTCACCTCGCGCTAATTCCCGAGCCAGTGAATTGGGGGTTGCCGCATTGGTGACTCTCACCAACTTTTGTACCGCCAATAATACCGTTGCGATTATCGTTTCAGGCAGTGTCGCGCGTGAACTGTCACAAGAAAATGGTGTGAGCCCTCGACGTTCGGCGAGTATTTTAGATATTTTCTCGTGTGTGACTCAAGGCATCTTGCCGTATGGCGCTCAAGTGTTATTACTTGGTTCTGTGTTTGGCTTGTCCCCTTTAGCCATTGTCGCCAATTCTTACTATTGTTTTATTCTTGCAGTTTGCGCGGTGATCGCCGTGTTGGTCGGTAACCGTAAAGCGTCGCTTCACCAATAATCCATTCGCTAATCTGTTCTCTATTAGCACGTTTTTTCTAATTAAATGAATAATTAAATAAAACGTGCTGATTTCTCTGTTTTCAAATTTTTCTTTATTTATAGTTTTATCAGTTATTTGCATTCCGCTTGTTTTATCTTCCCTCAAAAATCCCGACCGTTCTCATTTGTTGCCTTGAATCAAACACAGTTTAGGGTGTATCTTTTAAAGCATAAAAGCCAATTACACTTTCAGAGTTCCCTTTCTTATCATCGAACTCGTTTACTTTTACCTCCACAGAGGATGCTTTCATGGCTATCAAAAAATATACTCACGCCGCAGGTGGTTGGGGGCCTTACTCAGTACCAGTAAACATTTATTAAAAAGTGAAAACGTCGCTAAAAACATTCGTAATTTACTGCGCACCAACCAAGATAAAGGCTTTGATTGCCCGGGTTGTGCATGGGGTGAAGACGGTGAAAAAGGGTTTTTCCATTTCTGTGAAAACGGAGCAAAAGCGGTTAATTGGGAAGGCACCAGCCGCCGAGTCGATGGCAAATTTTTCGCTGAACACCCTGTAAAATGGCTTCGCCAACAAAGTGATTATTATCTTGAGTATCAAGGTCGCCTTAATCAGCCGGTTCGCTATAACGCACACACTGATCACTATGAAGCCATTGAGTGGGATGACGCGTTCGCTTTGATCGCCAAGCACTTAAAGCAATTAGATTCCCCCAATCAAGCCGAATTTTACACATCAGGTCGAGCCAGTAATGAAGCGGCATTTTTGTATCAGTTATTTGCGCGCTCAGTCGGCACCAACAACTTTCCCGATTGCTCGAATATGTGCCATGAAGCAACCAGTGTCGCTTTAGCGCAATCTATTGGTATTGGTAAAGGCACCACGCGAATGGACGATTTTGCCAAGGCTGATGCCATCTTCTTATTTGGGCAAAACCCAGCTACTAATCACCCACGAATGATGGATACCTTGTACAAGGCCTCGCGTCGTGGTGCTTCGATTGTCTCTTTTAATAATCTAAAAGAACGTGGTCTAGAACGTTTCACCAATCCACAAAATAAAGTTGAGATGATCACCAATGGCTCAACGCCAATCAGCGGCCATTACTTCACTCCTAAATTAGGTGGTGATATGGCGGCCATCCGCGGCATGGTTAAAGCGCTATACGCAGTCGACAAGCAGCAGTTGGCTCAAGGTCAAGACTCTATTTTCGACCATGATTACATCGAAAAACACACTAACGGCATGCAAGCTTATTTAGAACAAGTCGATGCCACCAGCTGGGCCGAAATTGTCGAGCAATCAGGGCTTTCTCAACAACAATTAGAAACCGCAGCCGACACTTATCGCCAAGCTGAACGCGTCATTATTACTTGGGCGATGGGCATTACTCAGCACAAACATTCAGTTAAAACCATTCAAGAAATGGTGAACCTGCAATTATTGTTCGGTCAGATTGGTAAAGAAGGCGCTGGCGTGTGTCCGGTGCGTGGTCACAGTAATGTGCAAGGCGATCGCACCGTGGGGATTAACGAAAAACCATCTGCCGCTTTTATTGCCAAATTAGAAGAAGCCGTTGGATTTAAAGCCCCAACCGAGCCCGGCCATAATGTGGTGGAATCGATAAAATCCATGCTGGCCGGAGAAAGCAAAGTCTTCATTGGTTTAGGTGGTAACTTTGTCTCCGCAACCCCCGATACCAGACTCACCCAACAAGCTTTAGAAAGCTGCAATTTAACGGTCAGTATTGCTACGAAATTAAACCGCACTCATTTATCGCCGGGTAAAGATTCCTTGATTCTGCCCTGTCTTGGTCGCACTGATGTCGACTTACAAAAAGGCGGGCAACAATGCGTGACAGTTGAAGATTCATTTAGCATGGTACACGCCTCTTATGGCGCGGTTGAAAATGACAAGCACAATAACGATCAAGGCGAGATGCGATCTGAACCGGCGATCGTAGCAGGCATGGCTCAAGCAACCTTAGGATCCTCACCAGTTGATTGGTTATCCCTGATTGAAGATTACGATCGCATTCGATCATTAATCGAAAAAGTGATCCCAGGGTTTAGTGGCGTCAATGAGAAGATCAAGCAACCGGGCGGCTTCTACTTGGGCAACTCAGCGCGTGATAATAATTGGCAAACTCAAAGTGGCAAGGCGGAATTTAACGCTCATTCATTACCTGAACACTTACAACCGGCAACATTGCGTAAAATGAGCGACCAAGCCGTATTTGTGCTGCAAACCATGCGCTCTCATGATCAATACAACACCACAGTGTATGGTTTTGATGATCGTTATCGCGGCGTATTCGGTGAACGTAAAGTGCTATTTATGAATAAGAAAGACATTGAAGAGTCTGGCATGCAAGCCGGTGATCGTGTCGATATTCGTTCTTTGTATGCCGACCAGCATGAGCGTGAAATTTACGGTTTTAAGTTGGTGGAATACGACATTCCAGAAGGCAATATTGCAGCCTACTTCCCTGAAGCAAATCCTTTGGTCGCTTTGCATGACAGTGGAGATCTAAGCCATACGCCAGTATCCAAGGCAATTGTGGTGACGATAAAGCGCAGCGCAAAAACCACCGAAAATATTGATGTCGTCTCTTATTAGCGATTCATACATCGGTCAGTATTGCGTTAATAACAGCCAATAAATCAAGGCAGAGCGTACAGCGTTCTGCCTTTTTACTTTCCACGACTAGGCTTTATTACTCTTAGTTACTGATTCATATTACTGACGACTCAGGCTTCACAATCAATCGCTCAGGGTAAGTATACGCATCAGCGCGCCCGGGGCGGCAAAAACCCACCAAGGTTAAATTCGATTGTTGCGCCAATTCGACAGCCATACTGGTCGCCGCTGAAATCGCCAGTAGCACTTCAATTCCTGCACTCACCGTTTTTTGCACCATTTCAAAACTGGCTCGACTGGTCACTAAAATCGCGCCACCACTGAGCTTATTTCTCACTATGTGCCCAACCAGTTTATCCAAAGCAATATGACGGCCAATATCTTCACGTACTGCCAGCACCTCACCATGTGACGAAACGTACGCCGCAGCGTGAGTCGCCCCGGTGATTTGGTTCAACAATTGTCGCTGATTCAGCTGTTGTAAAATGCCATCTATTTTTTGCCAAGGAAGAATAGTGGTATGAGCAAGAGACGGTAAAGTGCGCACAACATGATCTAAACTTTCAGAGCCACAAATACCGCAGCCTGTTCGCCCAGCCATACTTCGACGCACTTGCTTTAAGCGCTCAATGCATCGATTTGAAAGCGTGATATGTAATTCCATGCCCTTAGCGGAGTTGACCAATGTAATGTCATGAATATCACGAGCATGATCAATAATGCCTTCCGATAAAGAAAAACCAATGGCTAAATCTTCTAAGTGCTTAGCTGTACACATTAATACCGTATGTGAAATACCGTTATACATCAAAGCAACCGCGGTTTCGGTAGCAAAGTTTTCTTGTTGTGGATCCGCACTTTCTGGTAATTCATCGTTATGACGAAACCGCATGACAGGAGACGTCACAATGACATCGTGCAGTGAAGAGGGAAAAATAGCGTTATTGGACGGTTCAGACATACGGTCATCTAACTTAGCGATACACGACATTAGTATACCCAAGTCACCTCAAGATGCGAGTTTCACTAACGCTGAAATAACACTCACAGGATTCAAATCAGGATCGGCTTATGCTACTCTTCGCTCCCCTTTTTTTATCCTTATGGTTTTAGTGCATATTGCAAATGTTCGCAATCCACTAAAATGCTAATGATGATACCCAACAAAAGTGAATAGATAATGGTCGGTAAAGGTACACTTTATATTGTTTCTGCTCCAAGCGGCGCAGGTAAATCGAGCTTGATTTCAGCAATGTTAGAAAAGAACCCTAACTACGCGATGAAAGTCTCTATCTCTCATACCACTCGAGATCAACGCCCTGGCGAAGAAGATGGAGTACATTATCACTTTGTTGAAAAACAACATTTTCTTGAACTCATGGATCAAAATGTATTTCTTGAGCATGCCGAAGTGTTTGGTAATTATTACGGGACTTCCCGCGTTTGGATTGAAGAAACGCTCAATAAAGGAATTGATGTTTTCCTCGATATTGATTGGCAAGGTGCACGCCAGATCCGCAAGCAAATGCCACAAGCGAAAGGCATCTTCATTTTACCGCCATCCAATGGTGAACTAGAGCGTCGTTTAAACACTCGAGGCCAAGACAGTGAAGAAGTCATTGCTGGCCGTATGAGCAAGGCAAAGTCGGAAATATCTCATTATGATGAATACGATTACCTCATTATCAATGATGACTTTGACGCTGCATTAATGGACTTCAAAGCCATTATTCGTGCTGAGCGCTTAAAACAAGATAAACAAGCGGTTAAATATAACGGCATGTTGAAAGCCTTACTGTCTGAATAGTCGACAGTTTTTCTTTCTTTTTACACAAATAATCGGGCAAGTGTCTTATTGCTAGAATCTCTAGCGTTAAGGCTGTATAATTTCCCGTCATTCTAAATAAAATTCACTAATTGGAGTCATCATGGCACGCGTAACTGTCCAAGACGCTGTTGAAAAAGTCGGTAACCGTTTCGACCTAGTCCTAATTGCGGCTCGCCGCGCTCGTCAAATGCAAACTGGCAACAAAGATGCATTGGTTCCTGAAGAAAATGATAAGCCAACGGTTATCGCTCTACGCGAAATCGAAGAAGGTTTAATCACTAAAGAAGTATTGGACGCACGTGAGCGCCAAGAACAACAAGAACAAGATGCGGCAGAACTAGCGGCAGTAAGCAGCATCGTTCACCACCGTTAATTTTTGATTCTGGGCGGATAACATTGTACTTATTTGAGAGTTTAAAGGCTGTAGCCCAAGAATATTTACCAGAGTCTCAACTTGAGACTCTGAGTGAAGCCTTTGTGGTTGCAAGAGATGCCCACGAAGGACAAAGCCGATCAAGTGGCGAACCTTATATCATTCACCCCGTTGCGGTTGCCCGTATTCTGGCGGAAATGCATTTAGATAACGAAACCTTAATGGCCGCGTTATTGCATGATGTAATTGAAGATACCGAGGTCACCAAAGAAGACCTAGCGAATCAATTTGGCGAAACCGTTGCTGAATTGGTCGATGGCGTGTCTAAACTTGATAAACTCAAATTCCGCGATCGTAAAGAAGCTCAAGCTGAAAACTTCCGCAAAATGATCTTAGCCATGGTGCAAGACATTCGCGTGATATTAATTAAGCTTGCCGACCGTACTCACAACATGCGCACTCTTGGCGCATTACGCCCAGACAAGCGTCGCCGTATCGCACGTGAGACGCTTGAGATTTTCTCCCCTCTTGCTCACCGCTTAGGTATACACAACATTAAAACTGAACTCGAAGAGCTTGGTTTTGAAGCCCTGTACCCGAATCGTTATCGTGTTCTCAAAGAAGTCGTGAAAGCGGCTCGTGGTAACCGTAAAGAAATGATTCAGCGAATTCACAGTGAAATTGAAGGCCGACTGCTCGATGTAGGTCTGAAAGTTCGAGTATTAGGTCGCGAGAAAAATCTTTATTCCATCTACAACAAGATGCGCTCTAAAGAGCAACGTTTCCATACCATTATGGATATCTATGCTTTTCGCGTAATCGTAGATACACCAGACACTTGTTACCGAGTGCTTGGTCAAGTACACAACTTGTATAAACCTCGCCCTAGCCGCATGAAAGATTATATTGCGGTACCGAAAGCGAACGGTTATCAATCATTACATACGTCAATGGTCGGCCCTCATGGCGTCCCCGTTGAAGTGCAGATCCGTACTGAAGATATGGATCAAATGGCAGACAAAGGTGTCGCGGCTCACTGGTCTTATAAAGCCCACGGTGAAAGCTCTGGCACAACGGCACAAATTAAAGCGCAACGCTGGATGCAAAGCCTACTTGAATTGCAGCAAAGTGCGGGTAACTCATTTGAGTTTATTGAAAACGTTAAATCGGATCTCTTCCCTGATGAGATTTTCGTCTTCACTCCGAAAGGCCGCATTATTGAATTGCCAGCTGGCGCAACCGCGGTTGATTTTGCTTATGCGGTGCATACCGACGTAGGCAATACCTGTGTCGGTTCGCGCGTTGATCGCAATCCATACCCATTAAGCAAGTCACTGAAAAATGGCCAAACCATTGAAATTATCAGTGCGCCGGGTGCTCGTCCAAACGCAGCATGGCTCAACTATGTGGTCACTTCGCGCGCTCGTACTAAGATCCGCCAAGTACTGAAAACAATGCGCCGTGAAGAATCTGTTGCCCTAGGCCGACGCTTGCTGAACCACGCTCTTGGTGAACAATCGATTAGTGATATTAGCCAAGAAAATATTCAACATGTGCTTTCTGATCTTAAACTGAAATCGATAGATGAACTGTTGGCCGCCATTGGATTAGGCGAGTTAATGAGTATTGTGATCGCTCGTCGATTACTTGGTGACGCTGATGAGTTAACTGAAATGGATTCGCCAGATGATCACTCTTCCTCTTCTAAGAAGAAACTACCGATTCGTGGCGCAGAAGGTATATTGCTGACTTACGCGAAATGTTGTCACCCAATTCCGGGTGATCACATTATTGCTCACGTTTCACCCGGCCGTGGCTTAGTGGTTCACCGTGAAACCTGTCCAAATATTCGTGGTTACCAAAAAGAACCTGAACGCTATATGGCGGTAGAATGGTCAAAAGATTTTGACCAAGAATTCATTACCGAATTGAAAGTGGATATGCAAAACCGTCAAGGTGCTCTGGCTGATTTAACCAACGTAGTCGCATCAACTGGATCGAATATTCATGGTATTGCCACTGAAGAGCGAGATGGCCGTTTATATACCATCTCCCTATTGCTCACTACGAAAGATCGTGTGCATTTGGCAAGTATTATGAAGCGCATTCGAGTCATGCCTCATACTCTAAAAGTACGTCGTTCTCGTAATTAAATACGGCTAATAAGCGACTCATTTCTCGTGACTTAAAATACACTTTTACAGTCACGAGAAGCAAACACCTAAATAACCTCTTCTAAATACCCCCTGTAAGTTCCACTATCTACATGTTCGTACTTTCAAAGATCTTATCCGCGGATGCGGTAACAAACCCTTGGTACAACTCGCCGCTGTCTTCCACAGCAAAACGTTTCGCAAACTCGTAGAACCCACCAGGAATGAATAGCTCACCATCGCTAAACTCAACCGGCACTTTATCAGCGAGTGTCGAAGATTGCTGTAAACCCACCTCTTCACTGCCTTTAACATCACCACCAGACTGATTCATTTCAAAGTTATGCCACACTAAGAAATCGTTCACCTGTTTCACATCCATAAAGCCTGCTAAGTGATTAACGCTCACGGTAAAGTGATTAGCACCAAAACCATGTGCTGCAACCCATGCTGCGTATTCACTTTCTTGCGCTAACGTTTGATATTGCTCTTTAGTAATACGCCAAGGACGACCTTGATATAAAAATGCCTGATTATCGGTGTATTGTTGGGGCAAATCATGCACCAAAGATTCGACGATTTGGTTTAATTCGTCAGAACATTTAGGCAAACATAACTCGCTAATAAATACTTTCGGGTAATTAGGATCAGGATGCTGATAATGATGTGCATAGAGCTTTTTCACTTCAAAATGATACTCACCAGCCTGTTCATAGCCCAGTGCTTGGAAATGTTTTGCCAATTGATTCAAACCTAATTTAGCGCCTGAAAAAGTACGCAGCGCAATATGGTCATTCATCAATTTATCGCTTTTTTGGCTCAACAACTTCTGCACTTTAATTGCAGATGGGCACAAACGCTCGGTGTAATCTTGCCAAAGGTGCTCAAAAAGATCTTCTACATTAGACATGATGTTCTCTCCAATTTGGCTTGCTTAGTTAACAAGCCTTTATAATCATTACTTTGACTATAGTTCAACCGCTATAATCAGCCTCAAACACACGATTTTTTAATAGAAAACTGACAAAGCGCGTCTCTCACTCATCCGCGTCAATTCAATAACAAACGTACTAAATCACCATTTTCTACCAATAAATGTTTGGCTACTTCAGGGTGAATAAAGGCGGTATTTTGTTCTGAGTCATAAGCGACTTTAGCCATTAATGCCCGAAACTCACTTAATTTAGTATTGGACATCAAATAGGTGTGTGAAGAGGAATGCTGGCGAATCTCAACCTTTGCCACAAAAGATTGCTGAATCGATTTAATATGGTCACGATCGCATTCAACCGTTGGCCCTGCATCAAAAATATCGACATAACCTCGACAAGCAAAGCCTTCTTTCTCAAGTAACCTCAGCGCAGGTGCGGTGTATTTATGAACTTTGCCAATCACCGCTTGAGCTTCAGGGCTTAATAAATTGACGTAAATTGGCAATTTAGGCATGAGATCGGCAATAAAACCTTTATTACCCGTACCAGTTAAGTAATCGGCTAAGGTGAAATCTATAGAGAAAAAATGTTGCTGTAGCCATTGCCAAAACGGTGAATTCCCATCGTCATCACTCACCCCTCGCATTTCTGCGATCACGGTTTGAGAAAAACGCTGCGGAAATTGCGCCATCATTAAAAAACGGCATTTAGACATCAAGCGACCATTGAGTCCAACACGATAATCAGGCAATAAAAATAACGTACAAATTTCACTGCAACCGGTGTAGTTATTGCCCAGTGTTAATACTTGAACTTCATTGCGAACGTTTAATTTATTGGAGCTGTGGACGACCTTACTGATGTGGTAACTGTAAGAAGGCACTTCCCAACCAATAGAAGATTCAATGGCGGTTGTCCCGACAACTTGATTGGTCTCGGTATCGACCGCCACCATTAAGTAGCTTTCATTATCAGGCTGTTCGGTGTGCTTTAAAAAACTGTCAACGGAAGCTTCAATACGTTTGGTTAACAGTTCTTGGTTGACCGGTAATGACGTAAAGCCATGGCCGGATGCTTCTGCGCATTGGTAAAGTGCATCGTAATCAGATCGTTGAATTGGACGAATTACTAACATGACGCCTCCCTCTTAATTGAGGAGTATGAGCAACATCGTGGTTGCTCTTATTTTTATAATAGAGTGAAGTCACCTAAGTAACATTAAAAGTAAATTACTTAGGTGTATAGCCAAGGCAAAACGGACTTGGCGCTTCAATTGTTTTTAATATAATGACCCACTATTGTCATTATAGAAGAGAGGCAATCGCTTGATCGAGCTTAGCTAAGCCCTGATCGATCTCATTTTTAGTAATCACTAGCGACGGTGTGAAACGCACCACATTGGCACCTGCCACTAACAGCAGTAAACCATTGTTGCCTGAAGCGACTAAAATATCACGAGCTCGGCCTTGCCATTCTTGGTTCAGTTCAGCCCCAATTAATAAACCTTTGCCGCGAATATCAGCAAAAATATTATATTTATCATTAAGTGCTGCTAACCCTTCTTTCAGCCAAGCTTCTCTTTCTTTTACGCCTGCAAGAATGGCCGGTTGGCTAATGTAATTCACCACCGCATCCGCCACTGCGCAAGCAAGTGGATTACCACCATAAGTTGAACCATGCACACCAACTTTCATGTGTTGTGCAAGCTCAGTGGTGGTTAGCATTGCGCCAATTGGAAAGCCACCACCTAAGGATTTTGCGGTTGAAAGAATATCAGGCGTAACACCCAAACCTTGGTAAGCATAAAACTCACCCGTACGACCATTACCAGTCTGCACTTCATCGAAGATCAATAGCGCGTTGTGTTGATCGCAAAGATCTCGCACTGCTTGAGCAAATTCATTGGTTGGTGATAAAACCCCGCCTTCACCTTGCAATGGCTCCATCATCACAGCACAGGTCTTATCTGAGATGTGCGCCTTTAAGGCTTCGATATCGTTATAAGGCAAATGGGTAATGTCTCCTGGTTTTGGTCCAAACCCATCAGAATAAGCGGGTTGTCCACCGACCGTCACAGTAAAGAAAGTACGACCATGGAAGCCTTGAATAAAGGCAATGATCTCGGTTTTTTCTTCACCATGAGTTTCTTTTGCCCAACGACGCGCAAGTTTCAATGCCGCTTCATTCGCTTCAGCACCAGAGTTCGCAAAAAAGACTTTTTCAGCAAAGCTCACTTCTGTCAGTTTTTTAGCAAGACGTAACGCTGGCTCATTGGTCATCACATTACTTAAATGCCAAATTTTATGAGCTTGTTCGGTTAACGCTTCTACCATCACAGGGTGACAATGACCTAAACAACTCACTGCGATACCACCAGCAAAATCGATATACTCTTTACCCTCTTGATCCCAAATAACAGAACCTTGACCGCGCACTGGAATCATCTCCATTGGGCTGTAGCAAGGCACCATGACTTCGTCAAACAAACTTCTTTGTACTTGCGTATTCACTGACATCCCTAATCCTTGTTTATTTTATAACCATGCACTTAATTTATATAAGTCACCACAGTTATTCAATGATTTTAAATTCACTAAAATTAAATATTTAGTCAAAATTGCACGTTAAATGAAAATAAAAATTCATTGACTTTGTGCTATGAGATAAGGATAGAGGATCTTTTACCAAGGGGAAAATGTAATTTTCAAGGTTGTGGATGAATTAACGTTTCCGTAACTTTTACCGTTAAACTTCACGTTTCAAAAAATTCTTTAAAATTTGGTGGCCTTGTTCCGTCTTGATCGATTCAGGATGAAATTGCACCGCATCAATCGCCAAAGATTTATGCTGATAACCCATAATTTCATCCATGTCACCATTGGGTAATGTTGTCCATGCAGTAAGCTCAAAGCAATCAGGTAGACTGTCAGTTTGCACCACTAATGAATGGTATCGAGTAACCGTAAGGGGATTATTCAAGCCTTGGAAAACGCTCTTTCCGGTGTGCATGATTGGCGAGGTTTTACCATGCATCACCTTTTTGGCTCGCACCACTTTCCCACCAAACACTTGAGCTATCGCTTGATGGCCAAGACACACGCCAAGAATCGGTAACTTGCCAGCAAAGTGCTCGATTGCGGCTAATGAAATACCCGCTTCATTTGGGGTGCATGGGCCGGGGGAAATCACTAAGTGAGAGGGATTTAATGTTTCAATACCCGCAATATCAATTTCATCATTACGCACCACTTTAACCTCACAACCTAACTCACAAAAGTATTGGTAGAGGTTATAAGTAAACGAGTCGTAATTGTCGATGATCAATAACATTCAGCTTATCTCTGGGCATATAAAAACCGCCAGATTTTAACGTCTGACGGTTTAAATAGATAGTCATTAAATATGAATGCTATGGGGTTATCGCTTCAATATGAACGTTATAACCAAGAAGCACGGCTAACAAAGCCTACCGCTTGATACGCTTGCTTTAGCATTACAGAGGCTTTCTCTGATGCTTTCTCTGCGCCCACTTTCATCACCTCATTCATATACGCTTGGTCAGCACGAATACGATGATATTCCGCTTGAATAGGTTCCAACATGGCAACCAAAGCTTCACCAACATCTTTCTTAAATGGACCATACATTTCAACGCCTTGGTATTTTGCTTCAATCTCTTCAAAGCTCATACCGGTCGCTGCCGAATACAGACCCATTAAGTTAGAAATACCGGCTTTGTTTGCCACATCGTGCGCAATACGCGGCGGCATCTCAGCATCGGTTTGCGCTTTGTTGATTTTTTTCAAAATCGATTTTGGATCTTCCAATAAGGTGATCACGTTTTTGCGGTTATCGTCTGACTTCGACATTTTCTTAGTCGCATCTTGCAAGCTCATGACACGCGCATTCACGGTTGGAATAAACGGTTCTGGAATTTGGAAGATTGGCGATTCAGGGCTGTAAACGTTATTAAAACGGTTAGCAATATCACGCGCTAATTCTAAATGCTGCTTTTGATCGTTACCTACCGGTACTTGATGTGCACCATAAAGCAAAATATCGGCAGCCATCAATACTGGGTAAGCAAATAAGCCCGCGTTGACATCATTAGCATAACGCTGCGATTTATCTTTAAATTGCGTCATACGATTTAATTCACCCATTTGGGTGTAACAGTTAAGAAGCCAACCAAGTTGAGCATGTTCCGGTACGTGTGACTGGACAAATAACGTGCTCTTCTTAGGGTCAACACCAACTGCAAGACAAATAGCTAAGGCATCTAACGTTGCTTCATGCAAAGCTTTTGGATCTTGACGTACAGTAATTGCGTGTAAATCTACCACACAATATTGGCAGTCGTAATCATCTTGCATTTGTTGCCATTGACGTAGAGCACCCAAGTAGTTACCAATACTCAGTTCACCTGATGGTTGAACACCACTTAATACGATGGGTTTGCTCATGCTTCTTTTCCTTATCATGCCCTTTATGGGTCAAATTAAAATTAATGCCTGCTCTCTTTGCTTAAAGTGCAAAAATAGCAGGCATTTCAGTTTACTGATCTAGACCGGTTTGACTAGCGTTTTATCCGGCTAATGTTTGCTTTCAATCGATTTATTGAGAAACGGCTAACACATCCAACATCTCAGCAATATTATCCGCGACAAAGTCCGGCGCTGAATCTGAAATTGGCTCGCCGTGGTTGTAGCCATAGGTTAATGCAAACGAATGACAGCCTGCATTTTTCGCCGCTAAAATATCATTTTTTGAATCGCCCACCATTAACATCTGCTCTGGCGTCACTTGGTGTTTGTTTAATAGCCAGTTTAATGCCATTGGATCCGGTTTCTTTTGTTCAAAAGTATCACCGCCAATCACATCAACAAATAAATCCGCAATACCATGCTGAGCTAAAACGTCTGGTACAAACTTGGATGGCTTATTCGTTACAAGAGCTAATTTGAAACCTGAACCATGCAAAGCCTTCAACGTATCTGTCACGTTAGCGTATAAATGGCTTAATTTATGGCCACCTTGCTGGTAAAAATCATCAAAACGAATTCGAGCTTCTTTCCAAACATCAGTATCTAACGCTTGATCGACAACAATATTACGGCTTAACGCACGGCCAATTAAAATATCAGCGCCATTCCCCACCCAGTCACGTACTTCTTCTTCACTGACTGAAGGAAAACCTAAACTTTGTACTGTTTGATCTGCCGCCACGGCTAAATCTGGAACGCTATCTAATAAGGTGCCATCTAAATCGAATGCAATTAATTGAATGTCTTGTAATGCCATAACCCAATCCATTTGTACTCGTCTTACTGCAAGATTGCTAATGCGGGTACGATTAATAAAAAAGAGGCTTGAGTGTATCTCAAGCCTCTCCTTCATGACAAATCAAATCCCAAAAGGCGATTAGCCCCTTTGATTAATTTTCTGATTATTTTACTTTTGCTAATTCTGCGCGCATTTGATCAACCACTTCTTTGTAATCGGGTTGATTGAAAATCGCTGAACCGGCCACAAACATGTCCGCGCCTGCTTCTGCAATTTCACGGATGTTTTCTACTTTTACGCCGCCATCAATTTCAAGACGGATATCATAACCACTTTCATCAATACGTTTACGTACTTCACGCAGTTTGTCTAAAGTAGCCGGAATGAACGATTGACCGCCAAAACCAGGGTTTACAGACATCAGTAAAATCATATCGATTTTGTCCATGATGTAATCAAGGTGATGAAGTGGCGTTGCAGGGTTAAAGACCACACCCGCTTGGCAGCCATTTTCTTTGATGAGCTGCAAAGTGCGATCTAAGTGCTCAGTGGCTTCCACATGGAAAGTGATCATAGTTGCGCCTGCTTTAGCAAACTCAGGCACAATCGCATCCACCGGTTTCACCATAAGATGCACATCGATTGGCGCAGTAATGCCGTAATCACGTAAGGCTTTACAAATTGGCGCACCAAAGGTCAGGTTAGGCACGTAATGGTTGTCCATGACATCAAAGTGAACCACGTCTGCACCAGCAGCGAGTACTTTTTCAACATCTTCGCCTAAACGAGCAAAATCAGCAGATAAAATCGATGGTGCAATCAAAAAGTCTTTCATGGCGAACTCCAAGTATGGCCTAAATCAATTGAGCGAAATTGGGCGCAAGTTTACCCAAGCAAACGATTATATACAAATAAGAATGGATAAAGAGGGGAAGTTCCTAGCCCTTAGTCACGCTTAGCATCAAACAGCGCAAGCAACTCATCGACTTTATTTCGACCCGCACCATTACGACTAATGGTACGTTTCACTTTTACTACATTTAACTGTGCGCCTTTATACAAGCGGCGAGTTAACGCGGTATCATGATTTGAGATGAGAACAGGGATATCTCGGTGCTGCGCTGCGTGCTCTGCGATGCTGGCTAGTTCAGCTTGATCATCAAGCGAAAAGCCATTTCCCGCATACGAGGTAAAATTACTGGCTTGTGCTAATGGTGCGTAAGGAGGATCGCAATACACGACACATCCTTTACGAGCCCGAGCAAAAGTTTGCGGGTAGCTTTCGCAGACAAACGTGGCTTTCTTGGCTTTGTCGGAGAAATTGAGCATTTCTTTTTCAGGAAAGTACGGTTTTTTATACGAACCAAATGGCACATTAAAACCACCTTTTTTGTTGTAACGGCATAAGCCATTAAAACCAAAGCGATTCATGTATAAAAATGCTAATGATCGGAAAAGAATATCATCGGTGGCATTAAAATCCGCACGAACGCCAAGATAAACTTCTTTACGATTATATTCAGGGGTAAAAAAACGTTCGGCCTCACTAATAAAGAGATCTGGTTTCTCTTTTAGTAAGTTATACAGGTTGATCAGATCGGGGTTGATATCTGCAAGTAGATATTGGTCATAATCGGTATTCAAAAAGACAGAGCCAGCGCCTACAAAAGGTTCCACTAACTTTCTACCTTCAGGTAGGTGACGTTGAATATCTTCAACTAAACCGTATTTACCGCCTGCCCATTTGAGGAAAGCTCGCTGCTTCTTCATGAATTCTACTACTCACCGACACAATTATTTTCACCAACCCATCTAACGATTCGATGGGCTGAGGAATGTAACATATTTCAGCTCTGGGTGTTTGTTCTTTTGTACTCAAAATCTATATTAAAACGACTTAAATAGAGGTTATTGAACACGCTCAATCTCTTGATGCACTTGTGCCATTGATTTCGGCCATGGCAGTTCTTTTTGCAACTCTAAAGGTAATTCTTGCCCGGCTTCACGGCTTTCCTTTATGGAGGAGAAATCTTGATATGTCACAATATACCAAGGTTTTTGGTTGCGGATCGTTTTATACACTCGTACTTTATCTTCTAACTTGTGAGTTTTGATAAAGTGTATTGTGCTTTGCTCATCTGTAAGCGCACCAAGTTGCAACGTATAACGTTGTTCTGAAATATCCATAAGCTCTTGATTAGCTAAAACTAAACCTGATGTCGAATTGATCGCTGATTTTAGTTTAGTTGCTGGTTCAGGTTTATCACCGGTTACTGGCTCTTTATTTGTAGTTGAAGGTACTGCCTTTTTCGCATCTTTAGGCGCATCGCCATCCATTAAAGCATCGATTACATTGGAAGGCACTACCACGCGTTTTTGATCAGAAGCTGATAAGTCTCCAACGGTTAAGGTATCCCCCGTGACCGACTGGGGTAAATTAGAAGCATCGTATGCATTCTTATCCTTTCCATCCGTTTCAGCTGAAACTGCAGATGACACAGCAGCACTCACTGTGTTTAAAGGGAGGTCACGATTGGCGTTTTCCGCTTGTACTTCAGATTGTTGTAAGGTTACATCATCGACTAATTGATCTTGCATACGAGCTTGATAACTGGCCCACCATGACCAAGCGCCCATGGTGATCAGTAAAACAATTAACGCAATTAACAGGTAACGAATCCAAGGTGAACCATGATATTTCTGATGGTTTTCTAGCGCCAGTAAATCGGATGGCCAATTTTCAATGCGACTAGCAGTTTGATAAATTTCATCACGCTTTTTAGCCGAACTAATATTCGGCATCACCAATTGCTCAAGAAAGCGGTTGGCTTCATCGTTAGTTAAAGGCTGAATAACCAAAGATTTAATATCTAGATTTGATGTTTCTTCAACTAAAACTTCATCAATAGTGTTTGGCTTAGCAAACACCATAACATTAATTTGCCAAAGTGGATGATGCTGAGCCGCCACGACTAATTCACACAGTTCGTGTAATAGGTTGGGTGCTAATAACTCTGCATCATCAACAATAATCGTAGCATTGCATTCTTGTTCTTTTCGGTAGGCTTCTAAGCTTTGTAGAAGTGTTTCTTCGCCGATACAAAAGCTGTCAGACAATAGTTGGCTCATCAACACGCTGCGTTGTTGATCGACAGATTGAGAGGGTAAACAAATAAGAAAAGAAAGAGTTTGGATTTCTTTGTCAGTATCTAAGAAACGTTGCGCGATCCATGATTTACCTGAACCGGGCTCCCCTTCAACCAAAATGACATTAGAGTGAAAACGAGTAAATAACTGCAAGCCTTCTAGTATTTCAGCTTGCGATTCTAATTGCACCAATCCTGCACCATGAATCACACTCATTTTCACCCCTATCCTAACAAAGAAAAACCATCATATTACGCTAAAAATATCATGCTAAACATTTACTTATGTCAGTAAATCCAAAGAAATAAGCCATTTATTGACGACAATCTTCAATCGCTTTAGCAATCATATCATCACTGGTATTCGCTAACACTTCCGCACTTCCAATACCGGTTGGTAAAATAAGGCGTAATTGACCAGCAAGGACTTTTTTATCTCGCATCATATGCTTAATAAAATCATCATAGCTCATGGTTTCAGGAGTATGAATCGGCAATTGAGCTCTCACTAACAAAGTTTGTATACGTTCAACTTGTTGTTGAGTAAGCAAACCTCGTAACAGTGATGTTTTGGCTGCCATCATTGTTCCAGCAGCAACCGCCTCACCATGTAACCAGTTGCCATAACCCATTTCAGCTTCAATAGCATGCCCGTAAGTGTGGCCTAAGTTAAGCAATGCACGAACACCCGACTCTTTTTCATCTGCGGCGACGACATCCGCTTTAATTTGGCAACAGCGCGCAATGGCATAGCATAAAGTTGCATTATCCAACTCAACCAACTTCTGCACATTCTCTTCTAACCAAGTAAAGAAATCAGCATCAATAATAATGCCGTATTTAATCACTTCAGCCATCCCTGCTGCGAATTCTCGATCGGGTAATGTATCAAGGCAATCGGTATCAATAATGACAGATTTAGGCTGATAAAAAGCCCCAATCATATTTTTACCTAAAGGATGATTTACCGCTGTTTTCCCCCCAACAGAAGAGTCAACTTGAGACAATAATGTGGTTGGTACTTGAATAAAATCGACACCACGCTGATAGCAAGCGGCAGCAAACCCAACTAAATCCCCAATAACACCGCCACCAAGAGCCACTAACACCACATCACGGCTATAATTACCTTCCAGTAAATAGCTCATAATAGTATTAAAGGTTTCTAGGCTCTTGTATTGCTCACCATCCGGTAGCGTTAGCAAATCCACTTGGCATTCAAGTGCTTGCAATGTAGTGATGAGGCGATCAGCATAAAGCGGTGCGACCGTTTCATTGCTAATCACAACCACTTTTTGTTTTGCTTTAAGATGTGAGAAAAGCGCTGGATTAGTTAATAATCCAGCGCCAATAGAGATAGGATAGCTGCGCTCACCGAGATCCACGTTTATCCGTTCCATGGTTTGGGTCTCCTAAGCTGTAGGCTAGTTTTCTTCTAGCATTTTAACAATAAGATTAGCGACAACTTTTGCACTTTGATCATCAGTACGTACCGTATAATCGGCAATTTCTTCATAAAGCGGATTACGTTCTTGTGCTAAAGCTTCTAACACTTCACGTGGTTGATCCGTTTGAAGTAATGGACGCTTTTTATCACGATTCGTACGTGCTAATTGCTTTTCAATCGTCGTTTCAAGATACACAACAACACCGCGAGCTGATAAACGATTGCGATTATCTTTGCTTTTTACTGAGCCACCACCGGTCGCCAGTACGATACCTTGTTCTTGGGTTAAATCATCAATTACAGCTTCTTCGCGAACGCGGAAGCCTTCTTCACCTTCAACATCAAATACCCAACTGATGTCAGCACCAGTTCTGTGCTCAATAACCGTATCAGAATCTAAAAACTCCATGTGCAGCTGCTGAGCTAGATGTCTACCAATTGTACTTTTGCCGGCGCCCATTGGGCCAACAAGAAAAATATTGCGTTTTTCGGCCATGTTTAGCAGTAATTCAACGTTAATTTAATGAAATTGCCATCCGATATCGCTCTCACACTCACACTTAAATTCAAGCGCAGGCTAAGTCAGACATCATTGTGGCACCAAATTCCTCACAGATAATTCGTGATCAGACCTGAAATTATCTAAGTATGGTGCCACTAATGCAACTTTAATTTCACTTAGAATGTATTTAATCTCAGAATCTGCATATTCAAGCACATTCAAAGCGACACTCTAAGCCCATTTTTTACTGTAAGATCACCTTAGGCGTTACGAAGATCAACAGCTCACTCTTACCATGATTCTCATAGCTACGACGGAACAAAGCGCCTAAATATGGAATATCGCCAAGTAATGGCACTTTATCCACACTGGTTTGTACCGAATGCTGATAAATACCACCTAAAACCACCGTTTCGCCATTATCCACAAGCACTTGAGTGCCGATGCGCTGAGTATCAATTGACACAGCTTCACCATCGCCGGTTTTCACCACGGCACCCGGTCTATCTTGAGTAACACTCAAATCCAATACCAAGCGGTTATCAGGCGTGATCTGTGGCGTTACCTTTAAACTTAGCACCGCTTTTTTAAAGCTAACCGATGTAGCGCCACTGGAAGAAGCTTCTAAATAAGGGATTTCACTACCTTGTTCAATGTAAGCCGGTTGTTTATTAGTGGTAATTAAACGAGGGCTAGAAATGATTTCTGCTTTCGACTCGGCTTGCAGCGCAGAAAGTTCTAAATCCAATAAGGTTCCTGAGCTTAATTTCGCCACTTGGAAAGCAATGCTAGAGGCATTCGCACTGGTCGCGGCTAAGTTCACGTTAAGGAAATCATCAATGCCGATAGTATCTCCAGTTGATGCCCCACCTTGCACCACGGTACTTTCAATACTACCTGCGGTGGAGAAAGATCCATTCGTTTCAGCAACTCCCCAACGAATACCAAGGTCTTGCATATTCCCTTCGTTAACGGTCACGATACGCGCTTCAATTTGCACTTGTTTAACCGGAATATCTAACGATTCAACAATGCCTTTGATGATCTCGATGTTTGTCGCTAAATCGCGAATTAATAATGAGTTCGTACGTTCATCAACGGTAATATTACCTCGACTGGTCAGCATGCTCACTTCACCTTCACCGCCAATCATCATGGCAATGTCTGAAGCTTTGGCAAAGTTAATTTGCAACAACTCTGAACTTAAATCGCCCAACTCTTCTTCCATTCGAGCTTGCTCTAAGCGCACTTTTTGTTGCTCATCCAATTCGGCTTTTGGCGCTACTAGCACAACGTTACCTTCAACGCGCTTATCAAGCCCCTTTGCTTGTAAAATAATATCAAGCACTTGTTGCCAAGGAACATCATCCAAACGCAAAGTTAAATTACCGGTTACCGAGTCAGATACGACCAAGTTAAAGCCATTATAATCAGCAATTAACTGCAAGACATTTCGAACTGGAATATCTTGGAAGTTAATTGAAATCAGCTTATTTTTAGCATCTAAAGCATTCTTTTGTTTAGGTGAGCTGCTGATTTCCTTGGGTTTAACTTCCGTAATCGTAATTTCTAATAATTTACCTTTTAAGCGGTAGTCATAAGTAAATTTGCCACTTATCGCTGCTTGAAGGCGAGTATTTTGATCGTCACGAAAAACTTCAACCGTACTCACCGAGGTAGAAAAATCCTTCACGTCGATCACATATAAGTTATCGTCACTCACCTTCGTTTTGATCAGCTCAATATTAAGGCCTTGGCTATTTTGTTTGATATCAACAGCTGAAGCCGACGAGGAGAGTTTAACGATGATCACCCCTTCTTTTTCTTTATTTAGTCGAAAATCCAACCCTAAGAATTCATTTGAAAAACTCTCATTTTTAGATGCATTTTGAGTTGTAGTTGGAACGGAATCAGTCGTTGTCGTGGCAGCAAACGCAGTCTGTCCAGTTAATAATAAACAAGCCATAATACCGCTTGATATCAAAGCAAGTGGGCGGCTCAAACCTGTACGCGTTAATCCTTTATGCATAATTTAATACTCAATTATTATATTCACGTTTGTGCTTTATTTCAGAGCTAACTTAACGTTTCGCTGCTGCCAACACCCCAAACCATCCGGTAAGGTTTCCTTTATCAAAATATATTGCGATGTCACTTCAGCTACCTTGCCATTGTTCAAGCCAACGTATTCACCTTGTTGAACTTTTAACACGGTACCTTGCGGTGTTTGAACTAAACCAGAAACCTTGCCTTTACTTCCCATAACCCCTCGCAAGTTCAATTGCTCGAGTGGGAATTTCTCAAGTGGCCCGGTTTTACTGCGCTGCCCTGGCTGCCAACAGTTTTGCTTTAACCTTGGCTGATTAGCAATTATGGCGACTTCAGGCAGCACAAATGGAGAACGGTCATGGTTTGCTGTGAAGATTGTGGCCACGAACGGTTGCTCCGGTTCTAATTGTGCAATGTCTTTACGGGATTGATTTTCAACCTGAGTGATAAAGGTTTTAATCGAGTCATCTGAGCTCTCACACCCTGCCAGTAAGCTAAGTGGTAGAAGAATCCAAGTGCGCTTTATCATTTGGTTTCCTCCGGCTTAAACTGATAGGTGTAAGCTCTTACACGAAAGTGCAGCGTGCTACTTTCCTGACTGACACGTTGAAAATCGACATCATGCAAACTAATAATTCGAGGCAACTTAGCAATCGCTTCTGAGAACTGTCCGATATTGTCATACGCCCCTGTGAGCTCAATATTAAGAGGTAATCGATATAAGAATTCTTGTACTTGTTTCTCACCCCAATCCACACGAGTAAAATTCAAATCACTTTTAATTCCCAAGTCATTTACAGACGACAACATGCTTGCCAATTCTTTTTGCACCGGCAATTGTTTCAATAAGTATTCATAACGAGTATTTAGCTCATCCAATTGCGCTTGCAGTTGCGGCAAGGCGGCAACTTTTGCGGCTTTAATACGGACAGAGCTTTTTAGCGTAACTTCTTGTTGGCGGATTTGCTCCAGCTCATCATGTTGCGGAACCAGATAAAACCACACCCCAACCACTTGAAGAACTAGAATTAGCGCACCAATTGCTAACAATTGAGGTAATAACGGCCACTCGGGCATGTCATCAAAATCTAAATCTCGAAAGTCGACCATTACTTAGCCCCCTTAGCCGCAGTTTCCACATCTAAATCCGTTTCAGCCGGAGCAAAACGAAACGATAATTTGAAGCTCTGGAATTTCTTACCAAATAAAACTTTGCCTGAAATAATGGAATGCATTTCCACTTCCGATAACCAATGCGAACTTTCAAAGTTATCCAACATGGTTGCTAAGCGTGAGGTGCTATCGCTCACCCCAGACATTTCAATATCTCGACCATTCATTTTAATTTTGTCGACATACACCCCTTCAGGTACTAAGTCCGGCATCAAATTCATAAAGTCAGTAGTCTTGTTACGCTCATTTTGCAGAGACTCTACCAACTGTAAGCGCGTTAAAATGGATTTATGTTTTGCTTCAATCTCTTTTAAATTAACCAATTGTTTATCAAGCTTAGTAATATAAGTTTTTAACTCTTGGTTGCGGCTTTGTTGCTTGGATTTCAAATGGTCTATGTACAAGCTCCCAAACCATTGCAACGCAACAGCAAGTAATACGCCTAAAACCACCATTCCATAGAAACGTTGTTTGTATTCTGCTCGCTTTTCTTCCCGCCACGGCAGCAGGTTAATATCATGCAACATGATCCCCCCTTTCCCACTGAAGGCCACGTATTGCCAAACCAGCGGCAACACTAAATGTGCACGCCTCCAAACCGTCTTTATTTTTTTTATACTTACCTTGAAGAAGTTGCAGTGGGTCAAGGATTTCAACCGGTAAAGCAAGTTGTTGCGACAACATTTCATCAATACCAAGCAAGCACGCCCCACCGCCAGTGATCCACAAGCCTTCAATTTTTTGTTGCTGATTAACCGAACCATACAAGCTAATTTGGCGCGTTAATCTTTCAGCAAGATCGGTCGCAAATTCATCGGATTGATCGTTAATGGTGTGGGTGACGTCTTGATCTGGATTTAACTGTGGCTCATTCACACCAGAAGAAGCCAGAGCATTGGCTTCCATCGACTGAGTACCAAAAGGCAGATCTTTATAATAAGCAGGACGACCTTGCGGCATGATACAAATCGAAGTTTGCGTTAAGCCGATATCAACCAATAGCCAATTTTTCTTAGGCTCATCCAATTTCGCCGCCAATTGCCATACTCGCAATAAGCCATGAGCTTGAATATCCATCACCAAAGGTTTAAATCCGGATTTTTTTACCGCATCGACACGGCTTTCAATCACTTCTTTTCGAGTGGCATAAACTTGATAGGTCGCCGTTGGAGAGCGTTTTAAGGTTTCTTGTTCAACCTTGACATAATCTAGGCTGAGATCTTCCACTGGAAATGGCGATTGCTGACCAAACACTTGATGAATGGCAAATTCTTTTTCTCTGTCATCAAGTTCGCTATCGATGTGCAATACTTTACTGATAACGGCATTATCCGGAACGGCAAGCACGACATTACGAGTCATCATGGGTAATTGTTTTTTCAACTCTTTGAGTTTTTTGACAATGCCTTGATGATCGAAGGTATGGTTTTCTGAAAAAATAGCCCCTGTTGCTGGTACTTCCGTGTAACTGACCAGTTCAAACAGTTCTCCTGCGGGTTTCATAACCACAGCTTTAATACTGTGGTGACCGATATCGATACCTGTGACTAAAGATTTACCCATATTACAAGGCTCCAGCTAGAGGAATAATCACTCTAAAAAGGTTGGATTAATAAACAAATTGATTTAAATAACTCAAAAGTTAAGAACGCAATTTTTTAGCTGTATGCTAATATATGCACCTACTGTACAGGTGTTTATATCGACACATCCTCATTCAATCAGGGAATATCCGGTGAAGTTCATAAAGCCATTGCTTATTTTTTCATTCATTTGCATGATTCTTGGAGTGACAACGATTTTTGGGTTCTATTACTACCTAAAACCGCAGCTCCCAGATGTCGCAACATTGAAAGACGTACAACTGCAAACCCCAATGCAGGTTTTCAGTCAAGATGGCAAATTAATTGCCCAGTTTGGTGAAAAACGACGCATCCCATTAAAGTTGGATGAGATCCCTCTAAAAATGCAGGAAGCTTTCATTGCAACCGAAGATAGCCGTTTTTATCAACACTATGGTATTGACCCTATTGGTATTGCACGTGCTGCGGTTGTGGTTGCGATTTCCGGATCGGCCAAACAAGGGGCGAGTACCATTACTCAGCAACTTGCACGTAACTTCTTCTTGTCGAATGACAAAAAGATCATGCGTAAAATTAAAGAAATCTTCATTGCGTTGCACATTGAACAAGTGCTGAACAAGCAGGAGATTTTAGAGTTATACCTTAATAAAATTTATCTTGGCTACCGTTCTTACGGTGTCGGGGCTGCCTCTTTAACCTACTTTGGTAAAGAGCCTAAAGATCTGACATTAGGGCAAATGGCGATCATTGCTGGTCTGCCAAAAGCGCCTTCCACCATGAACCCTATCTATTCAATTGATCGTGCGAAAACACGTCGTCATGTCGTGCTACTTCGCATGCTTGAAGAAAAGTACATTACTCAAGAAGAATTTGATGCGGCAGATGCTGAACCGATTGATGGCGAATATCATGGCGCGGTCATTGAAGTGAATGCACCTTATGTTGCTGAACTGGCGCGTTCATGGGCCGTAAAACGCTACGGTGAAGAAGCATATAGCTCTGGCATGCAGATTTACACTACCGTCAAATCAAACTTACAAGAAGCAGCTAATGAAGCAGCTATCGGCAATTTACTTCGTTATGATGAACGCCATGGCTACCGTGGACCTGAAGCTGTCGCTTGGAAAGCAACGGATACTGCCTTCACACAAGAGCAAATGGATGCCTACCTGAAGAAACAGCCAACGTTTGGTTTAATCCGCCCGGCATTAGTGACCAGTGTTTCTCAACGCTCAGCAACGGTTTATATTAAAAACCGTGGCACGCAAACCATTGAGTGGGATGGAATCAAATGGGCTCGTAAGTATATCAATGACCGACGCCAAGGTTTCGCCCCTAAGAAAGCGACCGACATATTAGAAGCAGGGCACCAGATTTGGGTTCGACCTATGGGTGTCTTAGAAGACAAACCCGCGGAAGAAGAAACTGAAAATTTACTAACCAAAGCAGGTACAGAAGCGGCAGATGCTGCGGATACACATGAAAACCTGACTTGGCAGTTAAGCCAAGTGCCCATTGTGAACACCGCTTTTGTCGCGTTAAACCCTGAAGATGGCGCAGTATTGTCGTTAGTCGGTGGCTTTAACTTTGTACACAGTAAATTTGACCGTGCAACGATGGCCAATCGACAAGTTGGCTCCAGTATTAAGCCTTTCATTTATTCAGCAGCATTGGATAAAGGTTTAACCTTAGCCACCTTAATAAACGATGCACCCATCAACCAGTGGGATAAAGGCCAAGGCACTGCATGGAGACCGAAAAACTCACCACCGACTTACCTAGGCCCAACCATGTTGCGTCAAGGCTTAGCACAATCTAAAAACGTCATGGCGGTACGTACTCTACGCCGTGTCGGTTTAGATGATATGTTAGATTATCTTCCTCGCTTTGGTTTTGACCGAGATAAATTGCCTCGCTCTGAAACGATTGCATTGGGCGCTGGCAGTTTAACGCCTATCAAAATGGCTCAAGGAATTTCGGTATTTGCTAACGGTGGTTACTATGTCGAACCTTTCTACATCGATCACGTCAATAACCCTTATGGCGATTTGGTGTTCCGTTCGAATCCAACTCGCGTTTGTACCAGCAATTGTTCTTCCGACCCAATCACCATTGATGATAAAGGGACACAAGAAGCGCCAAAATATGCAGAAAAAGTTATTTCTCCACAAACGGCATTCTTGGTTCGCCAAATGATGTACAGCAATGTTTGGGGTGGCGGTAATTGGAGTAATGGTACCGGCTGGAATGGTACCGGCTGGCGTGGCCAAGCACTTGATCGTCGTGATATCGGTGGTAAAACCGGTACAACGAACGATTCTGTCGATACTTGGTATAACGGTTATGGCCCAGGCATTGTGGCGAGTACATGGGTTGGGTTTGATGGTGCAAACCGACCTTTAGGGTATACTGCAGCTAACCCTAACTTTGACCGTAAAGATCAATACAATGGTGGTGAGTCTGGCGGTACGACCGCTCAACCAGCGTGGGTAGACTTTATGAAAGTAGCCTTAAAAGGCGTACCAGAGCAACCATTAGATCTGCCACCGGGAATCATCCGTGTGCGTATTGATGTCAACTCTGGCTTACTCACTAAGAAAAATGATAGTTCTTCAATGTGGGAATACTTTGATGCTGGCACCCAACCCACTGAGTATGTGTCAGATGACAGTGGAACCGATCTTTATACCGAAGATGCCGACGGCGACAGTCTGTTTTAAATCTTCTTAATAAAAAAACAAGGGCCATCAATAACGATGGCCCTTTTTTTATCTGGACTTTTTTTATCTGGAATAGATAAGTTTCATACAGTGTATAAGCAGAGTTATAGCACTACGGTTTCACCAATAAATTTAGTGAGCTGTTCGAATCGTTTTTTAAGTGGCGACCCCGGTCTATAGGTCAAGACGATTTGTCGACTTGGTGTTGGGTTTACGGCTTTAATATAGCTCACCCCATCTTTCATCTTCTCAGTAGGAACCGACAATTGCGGTAACAATGTGATACCGCCATCTGCCGCGACCATATTGCGCAATGTTTCTAAACTGGTCGCTTTAAATCTTTCATCATCACGCGCCCCAGCTGAAAAGCAAAAACCAAGCGCCTGATCTCGTAGGCAATGCCCATCTCCTAAAGATAAGACGGTTTTACCATCGAGTTTATCCATATCAATTTGTTCAAGTTCAGCCCACTCATGCGATTGTGGAACCGCTAAAACAAGTGGCTCATCAAATAAATTTAATTCAATAAAAGGTTCCGTTTCAGACACTGAAGCCAAAATAATGCAATCAAGACGGCCTTCTTCAAGCTGGCGCACTAATTGGCGAGTTTGCGCTTCATGTAAAAACAATTCAAGATCAGGAAAAGCTTTCTTCAAGGGTTGCACGATCATAGGCAAAAGGTAAGGTCCTACCGTTGGAATAAAACCAATATGCAGCGGCCCACTCATATCCTTTCCTTGCAAACTCGCCATTTCAGTGAACGTTTTCACTTCACTTAAAATGCGTTTTGCTTGTGCCACCAGCAGTAAACCTGAATCGGTAAACAACACTCGGCGACTGCTGCGCTCAAGCAAAGAGGTGCCTAATTCATCTTCTAATTTACGAATTTGCCCACTCAAGGTTGGCTGGCTAACAAAACACGCTTCCGCTGCTTTACGAAAGTGTTTATGTTCGGCCAAAGCAACAAGATATTCAAAATCACGAATATTCACAAAACTGCTCCATTGATAACGACTATCAATACAATAACACTGAACAATAATGTCTATCAAAAATAAATTTCTCATATCTTTGAATACTCAGAATAACCCTACACAACGTCTGCATTAAGATGAGATACACTCTGTGTAAGCAAATATAAATATCCTTATTAACAATATTAATATGTAATTAGGGTGAGTGAGCTTAGATAAGACAACTGTCGCTTGACGTTAAGCGGGGTATAAACAAAAACCCCGAATCCAATAAAGATTCGGGGTTATCTTATATTATCCAATAAGGATCAAATTAAGAAAAAGCAGCTATAACTTATCAGACGGTCGATTGCGGATTAAGTTCCACCACTTCTTCACTTATTTGATCAAATATATCTTGTTCAATTTGTTTCAGTGAACAATACAAACGCCAAACAATACCAGAAAACTCCCTCTCATTAAGGTGCTCCGATGTTGAAAAGGCATCGCTAATCCATAACAAGCATTGTAATGCTTGCTTAATTTTTTCAGCAGAATAGCAATATTGATGTTGCCATTCATGATTCATCAACCATGTTTGTTTTATCGATATTGAAAAAAATGCCTCGATAAAGACCGTTCTTATCAACTGCCTTGCCTGTTTTTCTCGTTCAGATATTTCCACTCTTTCTCGCAACTGCCACACAATATGATGGCAATTTAAAATGACGACACCTAAACGTAATAGCTCTAATTTACTGTCAATATCTTTACTTTGGCTGATCTGGTTCATTCGATGATAAACCAAAGATTCAAACTGCGAAGATTTTAATGGCGGCCTCTCACTCAATTGATCAATAAAATCTTCTTTTAGACTGCGAGCAAGCCGTAAATTTCGCCGTCTGTCCGAGCTGGGTTTTAATATTTGAAATGCTATGGCTGAAAACAACAAACCGACAATCTGAGCAATACCGCCATTCACAAAGCCTTGATAGTCGTATTCAGGCGGGTTAGTGACCGCCAATAATGAGCCCATAAATACGATTAAATATGCCCATAATACTGGATTGCGTACCGATTGGACTCTCAATAAATTCATGGTAAGCAACACCACAAACAGCAACACAGCAAACACTTCAAAACTATTAATTTGCACCAAGATGCCAAATTTTACGACAAAACAAGCCACAAACAGCATCACCAAGGCTCTTAGCATAATCAAAACATTGCTTACTGGTGATGGGGTAGATGCGTTTAACATTAAGCTCACCGCAGCTAACGTCACCGCAATTCCACCTTCATCCCATTGAGTTTGAATCCAAAATGCGCTGCATAGGAATAAACAAACGAAGGTTCTTAACCCGTTATATGCCGCTTCATAACTGTCGGTATGGGTTTTAACCCGAGCCGTTTTAGGCACCACGCCTAACGCACGTTGCCGAGAAGGGTCTGTTGATTCTAATCCTTGCAGCGTTTGTTCTGCACGTAAATATATCCAGCAGAATTGTTGTAACCTCTGCCAAAACGCATGGTAGCGGAAATCATCTCGTTGACTCGGTTTGAACGTCGCTAGAATTTTAGCAATATTGTATTGAGTGCTTGTCGGGCTTTTTAGCGCATGCAAAATATCTTCAAGTCTTTCTGATAAGCCTTCTGGAGGCGTATTCCAATTGACTAACATGCGTCGTAGACTGGATATTTGTGTTGTCATGCGCATTTGCTGATGCAGAAGATGATTCAAATATTGATCTTGGCTACGAAGTTGATGATGACTCCAATAAGCTTGAATTCGTAATAAATTCATCGATAGGATCTGACTGATCACTTGCTCATGCGATTCACGGATCGGATCTTTGAGATCTTTATTGGCAACATCAGAATGCCATGCTTGTGGTTGTAATAATCGTTCAAAATGATCGGTTAAGCTGGTCTGCATCCCTCTTAAACTCGACAACAAAGCCGTACCATCAGAGGTACTTGGCAAAACCATCATCATAAAACCACTACACAAAATACCGATGATCACCTCACCGACACGCGCTTGTGCAATTTCAAAAATAACCTCGCTGTCGGTCGAGTTCACCGCGCTATAAGCAATAATGGCAGCGGTATAGCCTGCTAATAAAAAAGCGTAAGACACATTATTTTGATAATGATTGGCAATATAAGTGCACACCCCCATCCAAGCTGACATGGTAATAATAAATAACCAAGGCTCATTCAAAGTTAGCCCTACGATTAAAAGCGCAGCAAATGCCCCGAATA
This sequence comes from Vibrio rumoiensis 1S-45, assembly GCF_000286955.2. Classification (GTDB taxonomy): domain Bacteria; phylum Pseudomonadota; class Gammaproteobacteria; order Enterobacterales; family Vibrionaceae; genus Vibrio; species Vibrio rumoiensis_A. Next base: position 80,071 of record NZ_AJYK02000003.1, on the reverse strand, counting down.
AACTACCGACAATCCGCCCTAAACTTTTACTGATCACACCGCCAAAAGTCGGAAAGCTCACTACAGCTGCCGATGTCATCGCCCAATAGGGCTCACTCATTTGCAGTACGAATGCAATATATAACGCTAGAATTAATGCACAAGCATTACGAATAGCATAGCGCCATTGCACTCCGGTGGCCTTCCCCCAAGGTGTATTACGCCAATCTAACCAACTCAACATAGGCATTATTGTTGAATCGAAATGCTACAGGTGGTGCCTGCAATTAAACGGATACCTTTTGGAACATTATGCAGTTTTATTTTTACCGGTACGCGTTGCGCTAATCGAACCCACGGCACATTGGGTTTCACATTCGACACTAGTTCTGGATCAGACATTTCGTTGAGGTCTGTAATGGCTCGACCAATACTTTGAACTTCGCCAGTTAATTTTTGCTGAGAGGAATACAACACCACTTCGGCTTTACTGCCTTGTTGAATATGCTTTAATTTTGTCTCTTCAAAATAGCCTTGGACATAAAATGAATCACTATCTAAAACGCCAACCATGGGAATACCAACCAGTGCATATCGCCCCGCTCTTGCTTTCATTTTAGTGATGTAGCCATCGACTGGTGCGTAAATTTTGGTTTGTTGCAATCTCCATTTCGCTTTTTCTAATCCGGCTTGTGCTGCGGCGTGTTGAGCTTGCATCGCTTTAAATTCCATCTCAGACTCATCCAACTCTTCTTTTGAAATGGTACTACGTTGCATATTACGGCGGCGATCATATTCATTCTTAGCTTTGTCTGAATTGGCTTTGGCGGTTGCTACCGCAGCGGTTTCTTTATCCACTTCAATTTGAAAAGGTTTAGGATCAATCGTGAACAATAAGTCACCTTTTTTCACTGCTTGATTATCCACCAAATGCACTTCTATCACTTGTCCGGAAACTAAAGCGGCAACGTCCACAACTTCTGCGCGCACTTTACCGTCCCGAGTCCACGGCGATTGCATGTAATAATTCCACATCCACCAGCCTGCTAGAAACGCCAACACAACCACGAATAAGGTTGAGAAATATTTTATATTCTTCATTTTCATAACAGACCTACAATTAACAACAAAGCTGAAAAAACACAAAGTACGAACAAAGAAAGATCCATCAACGTCGGGTGCCACACCTCCCCCGAATACATCCAATCACGAACCAAATAATGGATCACCAACCACAGAACACTGCCGAGCAAAAAGGCTTTGAACATAGGTGGGAAATATACTGAAGCACCAAAAATCAAATCGGGTATGGGTACACCGGAAAAAAATAAATTTGCAGTCAAAACGTTACCTTTGATGAACTTGATGTCTCAATAATAAATGACATTAAGGGAGAGTAAGAATAAAAAACCCAAACAAATATCTCTGTTTGGGTTGATTATACGTCAAGCTTTTAAATTTATTTCAATTAATGCTCATCGCCATCATTTAGGCAACGTTCACCTTCATGATCACTTGCTCATTCAAGTTAATTTCTAACGCCACTTCATCACATGCGTGTTGACGAGGACACTGGTCGCAATCTTTTAGCACTTTCTCTGGCAATAAGGTTTTCGAGGTCGGTATGAAATCTTGCTTCATAAAGAATTCAGGTACACGCGTTAATACGAAGACTTTGTTGATCGCCATTTGGCGTGCTTTATCGACTAAGTGCTTAATGATCGCAGCGCCTTGACCTTGGCCTTGCCAACCGGCTTCAATACCGAGTGAACGAATTTCCGCCAGACCTGAATCATACACATACAACGACGCACAACCCGTGACTTCACCATGATGCTCGGATACCGCAAACGAGCCAATATCACGGATCAATTCGTTGCGGCTGCGTGGTAGGTTTTCACCTAAGCTTGCCCAGTAAGCCACCATGCCTTCTAACGAATCAATATCGGTTAAACGAGCGGAGCGAACCGTCACCCCTGAATTATCACGCTCATCCAAACGTTTCTGTGCTTGGTTGACCGCGTAGTTCACTTGTTTTGGTGACACGCCACCTAATGCTGAACGTTTTTCTAAACACGATTCAATGGTTAAAATGGCATAAACATCGGATTCAATCACCGGTGAAAATGCTTTCAATTCTTCAAGTGATAATTCTTCTAATGCGCAAGATTTAGCAATCGCACCGACCACTGCCACACCAACAATATGGTGCGCTTCACGGAAAGGTATCCCTTTAGCGACGAGGTAATCAGCCAATTCTGTTGAGTTTGCATAACCTTGTTTTGCGGCTTCTAGGGTGCGTTCACCATTGACTTTAATGCCATCAAAACATAACGCTGCCATTTCCATGCAGTCGTTCCAAGTGTCTAACGCATCAAACAAGCCTTCTTTGTCTTCTTGCATATCTTTGTTGTAAGCAAGAGGCAACGCTTTCACTGTCATCATCATGGCGGCAAGTGAACCATAAACACGGCCCGTCTTACCACGGATTAATTCAAGTGCATCTGGGTTTTTCTTTTGAGGCATTAATGAAGAACCAGACGTCACGGTATCGGCTAATTCAATAAAGCCAGATTCCCCTGAGTTGTAGAAAATCATATCTTCTGCAAGGCGAGAAAGATGCAACATTGAAATAGAAGCAATCGACATCAGTTCCATCACATGATCGCGATCGGACACCGAATCTAAGCTGTTACGTGTTGCACGTTGAAATCCTAAATTATGCGCTAATTGCTCACGATCCATTGGGTAAGCGGTACCCGCTAACGCTCCTGAACCGAGTGGACAAGTATCAAGACGTTTAATCGCATCGGACAGACGAGAGTAATCACGCTCTAACATTTCAACGTAAGCCAAGCACCAGTGCGCAAAGGTCACCGGTTGAGCACGTTGCAAATGGGTATAACCTGGCAATACTGTGCCTTGATGCTCGCGCGCCACGGATACCATTTGAGATTGAAGACGATCAAGCGCCATCAATAATTGATGACCTTGCTGGCGACACCATAATTTCAAGTCGGTCGCCACTTGGTCGTTACGAGAACGGCCTGTATGCAGTTTTTTACCTAAATCACCGACACGGCTGATCAGTTGTGTTTCAACCCAGCTGTGAATATCTTCCGCATCCGATTGCAAAATTTGCTCCGGATCTTCCATCACAGCCAGTTTTAATTCGTTTAACGCTAATTCGAGTTTCTGTTGTTCTTCCTCGGTGAGAACACCAACCGACAACAAAGATTTGGACCAAGCGATCGACCCCACAATATCTTGCTCAGCCAATCGGTAGTCAAAGCGCAGTGAATCATTAAACTGCTTAAACCGAGTGTCTGCTGCTTGGGTAAATCTTCCGCCCCATAATGCCATTGTGGATCTCCTGCTTAGTCCATTGCTCAATTAGGTAACTAGGTTCTGATCCCTAGTAAATTACCGATGTGGCGCTTGAAATCATCAAGACCACATTCATTTTATAATATACAACTCGTCATTCCGGATAACCCATTCCTCGTTTCCAGAATGACGATGCTGGTGTTTCTTTTACTTTTTCTTCGCTTCGTTCAACGCACGAATACGGCTTGCTAGCGAGTAAAGACGGATGAAGCCGCCTGCGTGGCTTTGATCGTACACCGTATCATCACCGAAGGTAGCAAACTCTTCAGAGTACAAGCTGTTGTCAGAACGTTTTTGTGTGACGGTTGCTTGTCCTTTGTACAGTTTAATCACCACTTCACCGTTAACATCTTGTGCTAACTCTTCTGTTGCGGCAAGCAGAGATTTACACAGTGGAGTGAACCAACGGCCATCGTACACAAGGTGCGAAGCTTTCACGCCTAATTCTTCACGGAATTCAAATGAAGCCTTATCTAGCACCAGTTGTTCAACGGCGCGCAGTGCTTCCATCATGATGGTGCCCCCTGGAGTTTCATAACAACCACGAGACTTCATGCCCACCAAACGGTTTTCAACGATATCAATACGACCTACACCGTGTTTGATGCCTTTTTCGTTCAAGTAGACTAGCGTTTGGTATGGCGATAATTCTTTACCATCAACCGCAACCACTGCGCCTTTTTCTACTTTTACAGAAACGTATTCTGCTTCATTTGGTGCTTGCTCTGGATCCACTGTCCATGCCCAGCAATCATCATTCGGTGCATTCCAAGTATTTTCTAGCACGCCACCTTCGGTTGAGATGTGCCATGCGTTTGCATCACGAGAGTAGATTTTTGTCAGTGACGCGGTACATGGGATATTACGCTCAGCTAGGTAATCTAGACACTCTTCACGGCTCACAAGATCCCACTCACGCCAAGGCGCAATCACATGTAGGTCTGGGGCTAACGCAGCAAAAGCGCCTTCAAAACGAACTTGGTCATTTCCTTTACCAGTACAACCATGACATAACGCATCTGCGCCCACTTTGCGTGCTACTTCAACTTGCGCTTTCGCAATGATAGGACGAGCCATTGAAGTACCTAGAAGGTATTTGCCTTCATAAAGCGCGCCAGTTTTTAACGTTGGGTAGATGTAATCTGCGACCATTTCTTCTTTAAGGTCTGCGATGTAACATTCAGAAGCACCAGAAGCGATGGCTTTTTCTTCAATGCCGACTAATTCTTCTTCACCTTGACCAACATCGGCCACAAACGCCACAACTTCACAATCGTAATTTTCTTTAAGCCATGGAATGATCACTGAAGTATCTAATCCACCAGAATACGCCACAACGACTTTGTTGATGCTTGCTTTATCGACGCTTAATTTAGCCATGTTACTTCTCCAAAAGTGTGTAATTTTCGTCCCTGAAATAGCTAGTATTTTATGCCCTATTCCATGGGTAATTTATTGTGCTTATTGCCTGTAATCCCAATTTATGAAACCGGATTAAGGTAAAAAGCGAGTTCCTATACTGTTACCTGCAAACAATTCTGCTAATTTTTCTGGGCTTTTCCAGCCAGCCACTTCAATCGCACGACCCAGCTCTTTTGCTGCATCGAGTGCCGCCTGTACTTTAACGATCATGCCATCGGTGATCACTTGTTGTTCAATTAAGCGATCCGCTTGCGCTTGATCAAGTGCCGGGATTAATTGCTTATTCGCATCAAGTACACCGCTGACATCAGATAACAGCGCCAACTCGGCATCAATGGCCGTTGCCACTGCGACGGCTGCTTGGTCGGCGTTAACATTCATTAACTGGCCTTGAGCGGTAATGCCAATCGAGCTAATGATTGGCAGAGCGCCCGTTTTTAAAATGGCACTTAATACCACGCCATCGCCCGCTTTCGCATCACCGACTGCGCCGAGATCGTCAGATAACTGAGTAATTTTACATAAACCGCCATCTGCTAAGCTCAGACCCACGGCATTTAAACCAAGCTTAATCGCTTGACCTTGTAGCAGTTTATTCGCAGTGCCTGCCAAGGCGCCAGTGATATAATTAATATGTTCAAACGGCGTCACACGCAGGCCATTTTTCTTTACCGTTTCCAGTTGCAGCTTGTCCATTAACTCATCGACTAAGTAACCGCCGCCATGAACAATCACGATTTCTCTCGAAGCTTGTTGTTGATAATCCGCAATGGTTTTAAACAACAATGCCAAGGTATCTAAATCCGATAATACCGCGCCACCTAATTTGATCACCAATGGCTTTATTGAATTCTGAGTCATCCACCTACCCTTATACTAGCGACGTTAAGATTGGGAAACCGTAACGAATATTCAAACATTGCATCGCTTGGCTGGATGCGCCTTTGAGTAGATTATCAATAGCTGAGACCACAATGATATGCTGACCTTGAACTTTCCAACCGATGTCGCAAAACGGTGTATTTTCAACATTTTGTAGACGAGGGATTGTCTCTAATACGCGCACAGCAGGTTTACCTTGATAAGCCTCACCAAACGCCTTTTCAATTTGTTGTTCATTAACGCCATCGGCCAGCTTCATCGTAATGGTGGCTAAAATGCCACGTTTGAAATTACCCAGATGAGGCGTGAAAATCACATCACAGCCTAAATGGCTCGCAATTTCAGGTTGATGACGATGCGCAAACACCCCATAAGGCTGCAAGCTAACTTCACAAAAGCTGTTGGTCATGGTGGCTTTACGACCCGCACCGGTCACACCACTGGTGGCATTAATGACCGGCCATTGGTTTAAGTCGAGAAGGTTTGATTCAACTAATGGTTTGATGGCTAATTGAGAAGCGGTTGGATAGCACCCAGGAACGGCAATCAATTGCGCTTGGGCGATTTGCTCTTCATTCCACTCAGCCAAGCCATAGATCGCTTGATCAAGCCATTGAGAGTTAGTGTGCTCAAAGCCATAATATTGAGGATAGAAACCTTCCGCTTGGACGCGATAAGCACCAGAAAGATCTAACACCACACAACCATTTTCTAAAAATGTTGGCGCTAAGTCGTGGCTCACTTCATGCGCAGTGGCAAGAAAAACCACATCACAATCTTGTGCAACCTGCTCTGGAGAGACTAACGCCTGTACTGGCTGATCAACCAAGCCCAGTAATTTGCCATGCAGCTGAGAGATAGGCTTACCTGCATCAACGCTGTTTTCGGAGACATATAGCCCTGATAAGGTGAGCTCCGGATGTTTTTCAACCATTAAGGCTAATTCTGCACCGGTATAACCACTTGCTCCAATAATTACTGTTTTTAACATACCCACCTATCCGTTTGTTTGAGCCGTTTGTTCATGTGTTAATTGAGGTTTTTCTGCTATCTTACTTTGACTACACACTCTCAATTTTTATCATTATTTGATTTTTTATTCACAAATAATGATTTAATATGTGTTTTATCGCTTTATTGCGTTATTGTCAATAGAAAGCGCATCAAAGACATTATCATGAAAAACGATGTACGATGCATTTGATTACCCTTCAACCCAAAAAAGTGGAGCCCTTATGACAACCCCAAATTTTTTAGAGGTCTATCGTGGCCTGATATCGACTTCTTCTATTAGCTCCACCGACCCTAAATGGGATGAAGGAAACGTGAATGTCATCGCCAAACTCGCGCAATGGTTTAAAGATCTCGGCTTCTCCGTTGAAGTAGTAGAAGTAGCACCTGGAAAGCACAATTTAATTGCTAAGAAAGGGCAAGGCGATGGTGGCTTACTGTTATCTGGCCACTCCGATACCGTCCCTTTTGATGAAGGACGCTGGAATTTCAATCCCCATGAACTCACCGAAGCCAATAACCGCTTTTATGGTTTAGGCACTGCCGACATGAAAGGCTTCTTTGCTTTCATCATCGAAGCAGTTAAAAAAATCGATTGGTCACAACAAACCAAGCCTTTATATATTTTGGCCACTTGTGATGAAGAAACCACCATGCTGGGCGCACGTCACTTTACCGAATCTTGCTTAGCCGACGATGCACCATATAAACCCGATTACTGCATCATTGGTGAACCAACCAGCTTAAAACCGATTCGAGGTCATAAAGGCCATGTAGCGAACGCAGTTCGTGTCACCGGTCAATCCGGTCACTCTTCTAATCCAGCGCTTGGCGTGAACGCAATTGAGATTATGCATGAAGTGTTATTTGCCTTAATGCAACTGCGTAATCAACTGATCAAAGAATACCACCACCCGGGTTTTGATATCCCAACGCCAACGTTAAACCTTGGGCATATTCATGGTGGCGACAGTGCTAACCGTATCTGTGGTTGCTGTGAACTGCATTATGATGTTCGTCCATTGCCCGGCATTAGCCTTGATGGTTTAGATAACATGCTGCGTTCAGCGTTAAAAGAAGTGCAAGCCAAATGGCCAGGCCGCATAGATATTCAACCGTTACACGAGGCCATTCCTGGTTACGAATGTCAGCACGATCACCCTTTCATTGCTGGTATGGAAAAACTTTGTGAAACGCCATCGGAAACCGTCAACTACTGCACCGAAGCACCGTTTTTACAAGAAATATGCCCAACCTTGGTGCTCGGGCCTGGCTCCATTGATCAAGCCCACCAGCCCGATGAATTTTTAGCGTTTGAGTTTATCGACCCAACGATTAATATTCTGTCTAAATCCATGCGCCAATACTGTTTTGGTTAATTTTGAAACAATGAATTATGCCGCATCAATCATGATAAAGACGGATTGATGTGGCAAAGCATGGTATAAATAAACACAGTTTCACGCTGCAAGGATGAAGTGTTCGATTACGGATGCATATCAATAATATTGGTATTATTTCATCTTAATCGCTCAAAAATTTGACTCAGAGCAAATATTTTAGCTAGATTGTGGTGTTAAAAAATTAAATGGAAGTAATAAAATTACAAGGTGAAACGACGATGAATGAAAAATACGCCGCTTTAAAGAGCAATGTTCGCATGCTCGGTGAATTACTCGGCTCAACCATTCAAGAAGCACATGGCGATGCTATTCTTGAGAAAGTCGAAACCATTCGTAAGCTTTCCAAATCTGCTCGCGCAGGGAATCAGGAAGACCGTGAAGGCTTAATCGAAGAAATCAAGAATCTCCCAAATGAGCAGCTCACTCCGGTGGCTCACGCATTTAGTCAGTTCCTTAACTTGACCAATATTGCCGAGCAATATCACACCATCTCACGTCATTGTGAAGAACACGTGTGTGAACCCGATGCTATCAATAGCTTGTTCAGCAAACTGTCTCAAAGCAATATCAGCAAAGAAGACACCGCTCAAGCCATCAAAGAGCTCAATATTGAATTGGTACTAACAGCGCACCCAACCGAAATTGCGCGTCGTACCATGATCAACAAACTGGTTAAAATTAATAAGTGCTTATCTCAACTTGAGCACAGCGATTTATCTTCTCGTGAGCGCCTTAAAACAGAGCGTCGCCTTGAAGGTTTAATTGCCCAGTCTTGGCACTCGGATGTAATTCGTCAGCAACGCCCAACCCCACTTGATGAAGCTAAATGGGGCTTTGCCGTAGTTGAAAACTCATTGTGGGCTGCTGTGCCTGAATTCTTACGTGAATTTGACGACCGCCTAAAAGGTCACATTGGTGAAGGCCTACCGATTGATGCTCGCCCAGTGCATTTCTCATCTTGGATGGGGGGCGACCGCGATGGCAACCCGAATGTAACTCATCCAATCACGAATGAAGCGCTACTATTATCTCGCTGGAAAGCGGCTGATTTATACTTAGCCGATATTCAAGAGTTGATATCTGAACTTTCGATGACCGCGTGTAACGACACCGTTCGTGACCTTTCAGGTGATCAACACGAACCGTATCGCGCCATTTTAAAGCGCTTACGTACATTACTGTCAAATACTTGTACTGTATTAGAAGCCAAGATTAACAATGAAGAAGTGCCTAATTTCCCAATTCTAGAGCGTGTTGAGCAATTGTGGGATCCGCTATTGGCGTGTTACCAATCACTGCGTGAATGTGGCATGAGCATCATTGCTGAAGGCTCACTACTGGACACATTACGCCGTGTTAAAGCGTTCGGCATTCACTTAGTACGCTTAGATATTCGCCAAGAAAGCACTCGCCATTCAGACGTGATCACTGAAATGACTCGCTTCCTTGAAATTGGTGAATATGACCAATGGACAGAAGAAGAAAAAATTGAGTTCTTAATTAAAGAATTAAGTTCAAAACGCCCACTGCTTCCTCGTAACTGGCAGCCATCGCCTGAAGTGCAAGAAGTGTTAGACACTTGCCGTGTGATGGCACAGCACCCTCGCGAAGCATTTGGCGCTTACGTTATTTCTATGGCGCGTACCGCCTCCGACGTATTAGCGGTCCATCTAATTCTGCAAGAATCCGGTTGCAAGTTCCGCATGGATGTTTGTCCATTATTCGAAACACTGGATGATTTGAATAACTCTGAAGCGGTGATGAAGCAGCTGTTCTCACTCGAATGGTACCGTGACTTTATCAATAATCATCAAATGGTGATGATTGGTTACTCTGACTCAGCCAAAGATGCGGGCGTAATGGCCGCAGGTTGGGCGCAATACGACGCTATGGATAAACTAGTTAAAGTATCTGATGCAGAAGGTATTGAGTTAACGCTATTCCACGGCCGTGGCGGTACTGTAGGTCGCGGTGGTGCGCCAGCACATGCAGCATTGCTTTCTCAGCCACCACGCAGCTTAAAAGGCGGCCTACGTGTCACTGAGCAAGGTGAAATGATCCGTTTTAAACTCGGCTTGCCTGATGTTGCGGTCAACAGTTTTAACTTGTACGCCAGCGCCATTTTAGAAGCTAACTTACTTCCACCACCAGAACCGAAGAAAGAATGGCGCGACTTAATGCACGTGCTATCTGAAGTGTCTTGTGAGGCTTATCGTAAAGTAGTTCGTGGTGAGCCTGATTTTGTGCCTTATTTCCGCGCGGCAACGCCAGAGTTAGAATTAGGTAAATTACCACTGGGTTCTCGTCCATCGAAACGTAACCCAAATGGTGGTGTAGAAAGCTTACGTGCGATCCCTTGGATTTTCTCTTGGAGCCAAAACCGCTTGGTACTACCAGCATGGTTAGGTGCCGGTGAAGCGATTCAATATTCGGTGGATAAAGGTCACCAAGCGCTGCTAGAAGAAATGTGCCGTGAATGGCCATTCTTCTCAACGCGCTTAGGCATGCTGGAAATGGTTTACTCTAAATGTAATATCGACATTTCTCGCTACTATGATCAACGCTTGACAGATGAATCACTATGGCCGCTAGGTGATCGCCTACGTTCACAATTGCAAAAAGATATCGTCACCGTTCTGAATGTAGAGAATAACGAGAACTTAATGCAAAGTGACCCTTGGGGCTTAGAGTCGATTCGCTTACGTAACATCTACGTTGAGCCATTGAACATGCTTCAAGCCGAGCTTTTATACCGTACTCGTCAAACAGACAATCCTTCTCCTGAGCTAGAAGAAGCATTGATGTTAACGATTGCTGGTATCGCAGCAGGTATGCGTAACACTGGTTAATCTCAAACGACATTAACCTTTATTTAAAGCCGCCATTTGCGCGGCTTTTTATTTGCCTGCTGAATACATCGAAACCAACCATTCACCTTGCCGACGAATTGCCCTATAAAGGTATGCGTTAAGTCTTCTTTTTATAAAATTGATATTGTCATCAGTACATAATCTTCTTCTTTTACGTTATGTTACTCATGGTTATCGTCTCGATAGCCCTCATTGTTTAACTGGAAGAACCTATGTCGTTACCGCACGTTATTTTAACTATTCTTAGTCGCCATGAAGCGACTGGCTATGATATTACCAAAGCCTTTTCGCAAAATATTGGGCATTTTTGGAAAGCTAGCCATCAACAGGTATACCGCGAATTAAATAAAATGTCGCAATTAGAATGGGTAACGAGTGAACTGATCATACAAGAAGGCAAGCCCGATAAAAAAATCTACACTATTACCGATCTCGGTCGAAAAGCCCTCCTCACTTGGTTTGAACAACCGACACCTTACACGGCCACTCGCGATGAATTCTCAGCGAAATTAATGGCATGTACGGTGCAATCGACAGCACTGATGATTGAGCAAATTAATGATCTCATCCCTCAAGCTGAAACCATGATCCAGCAATTTCAATTAATTGAAAAACAATGTTATGCCTACCCTGACAAGCTCAATATACAGGCACGATTGGAGCGATTGATTTTGAGGCGCAATATTTTAGAAAGGAAAATGTGGGTTGAATGGGCAACAGAAGTGAAAGAACAGCTAACTCTGACAGATTCATTAATTTAAACGCTTCATCCCTCGCAATAGCTCACAATAAAAAAGGCTTACCCATAAAAGTAAGCCTTTATTATTACTATCATTCTGCGTGATGATTAACGTGGACGCACGCCTAAGGTATGGCAAAGCGCATACGTCATTTCAGAACGGTTAAGAGTGTAGAAGTGAAAATCTTTTACGCCTTCACGGCTTAATGTTCTGACCATATCAATCGCTTGGCTTGCCCCTACCATTTGACGTGTCACTGGGTCTTCATCCAAGCCTTCATATTGTTTCGCCATCCAGCTTGGAATACGAACATTGGTCATGTCAGCAAAGCGTTTAGCTTGCTTGTAGTTTGAAACAGGAAGAATGCCTGGAATGATCTCTACATCAATACCTGCATTTACACAGCGGTCACGGAAACGAAGATAGCTTTCCACGTCAAAGAAAAACTGAGTAATAGCACGGTTAGCACCCGCATCCACTTTGCGTTTTAAATTAATTAAATCCGCTTGAGCATTTTTTGCTTCTGGGTGTACTTCTGGGTAAGCTGCAACTGAGATATCAAAATCCGCCACACCTTTCAATAATTCAACTAAATCTGATGCATACATATCTGGCTTGCCACCACCTGGTGGTAGATCACCACGTAGAGCGACAATATCGCGAATACCATTGTTCCAATAATCTTTTGCGATGTCTTTAAGCTCATCACGAGATGCGTCAATACAGGTTAAGTGGGGAGCCGCAATCAAGCCGGTTTGATCTTTAATTTCTTTAATAATAGAGTGTGTGCGATCACGTTCGCCAGAGTTAGCACCGTAAGTGACGGAAACAAACTTGGGTTGAAGGGTTTTAAGGCGATGAATTGAGCTCCACAGCGTTTCTTCCATTTTCTCACTGCTTGGCGGGAAAAATTCGAAAGAAACATTAATTTTACCGGCCAAATCGGCAACGTTATGGTTTAGTGCGTCAATATGACCTGCGTGTGAATAACTCATGTTCTGCTCCCTGTGGTATCACCACTTTAACGACTTAATGTGAAAACGATCCTTTTCACAAACGGGTTCTACCCAAAAAATTCACTCATCTAAGATGAAAACTCATTTAGACGTCTATATGTCCAAATAATGTCTTGAATGGAATGCGAAGTCAACGATCTAAACATGAATTTTTTTCATGTTGATAGTGAGGATATTTCAAATAAAAAAATACCGCCTCATCATTGAAACGGTATTTATTAATATCACGATTTTACTAATTTTTACAGCAAGTTAGATAATCGATTTAAATCGGACTGTAATGCCCCTGCGGTGACTGCGCGCCCAGCCCCCGGCCCACGAATAACCAATGGGTTGTCTTTATACCATTTACTTTCAATCGCAAAGATATTGTCACAAGGCAGTAAATTGGCTAACGCATGCTCTGGTGAAAGCGCCTCTACTCCTACTGTCGCTTCACCGTTACGGTTTAAGCGTGCAATATAACGCAGTACTTTGCCTTGCTTTTGCGCCTTCGCTAAACGCTCTGAAAGCAATTCATTGAGAATTTTTCCTTGCTCAAAGAAATCATCGGTTGATAGATTTTTTAACGCATCTGGAACCAATGACTCAACTTTCACGCTTTCAGGTTCAATATCAACGCCAGACTCACGCGCAACAATAACCAGCTTTCTCATTACATCTGAACCGTCTAAGTCGGAGCGTGGATCCGGTTCCGTTAGGCCTTGCTGCCAAGCCAAGTCGACTAAGTCGGTAAATGGGATAGAGCCATCAAATTGCTGGAACAACCACGAAAGCGTGCCAGAGAAAATACCGGATACTGCGGTAATTTCATCACCACTATTACGCAAATCACGAATAGCATAATTCACCGGTAAACCTGCGCCTACCGTGGCGTTATATAACCAATGACGGCCTGTTTTTTCAAATGCACTGACGACCCTTTGATAATCGTCGCTTGATGCTGAACCTGCCACTTTATTCGCGCAAATTAAATGCATGCCATGTTCAGCAATTTGCTCGTATTGAGCCGCCAGAACAGCGCTCGCAGTCACATCCATTACCACCACTTCATCGTAATCAGATTGATGCGCTAAAATATTGAGCCATTCTTGCCCATCGTTGGCGATAGCTTCATCGTTAAAACTCACTAATGCTTGCTTAGGATCAATGCCTTTTAAGTCTAACCAATACGTTTGGCTATCGACCACCGCGACTAGATCAAAGCTCATGCCACGACGTTTTTCTAATTCAACTTTTTGTTCGGCAAATAACGATAACCAGCTTGAGCCAATATTGCCTTTACCACATAAGGCAATCGCAACTCTTTTTTGTGCTTGGAACAACTGAGAGTGAATGTCTGTCACTAGCTTAGCTACATCGGTTTTACGTAATACCGCCACTAAGCTTAATCCTGAATCCGATTCAGAAATAAACTCAACAGGGGCATTTTTTAATTGTTGATAAAAGCCATAACAATGATTTGGGTTGATTGTCACCCCAGCGCCTACGGCCGCTACCATTGAATAGCCTTCTTTAAGCTTAATTTCAGCGCCAACCGCGGTATCTTGCAAATAAGATAAGGCACTGGTGGCAATTTCAACGGTATAAGCCAGTGAAACACAGCCTTGGTCAGGTTGAGATTGCATGGCTAAAGGTTGCAGTTGAGCTCGGGTAAGTGAACGAATCACTTCATCTTTTAGGCGAGTAAAATCATGCCCGGCACCAAAATGGATCTGCACCATCAAAATTTCATCTAACGAGGTTATGATTTTTGCACCACGACCTGATGCTAATACTCGTTCAATCCGCGTTGAGCCAGAATCAGGTTGGTAACTACAGCGTAAACTTAAATCCATGGCACTTTGTGCCACAGGTTGTAAGGTGCGGCTATGCAATACAGGGGCCGCAAGACGTGCCAATTCACTGGCCTCATCTAAGCGCAATAAAGGCAAAAGACAAGCATCGCTGACTTTACGCGGGTCCGCGCTGTAAACTCCAGCCACATCACTCCAAATCGTGACTCGAGTCGATTCAGATAAAGCGCCAATAACGGTTGCTGAATAATCGGAACCATTACGGCCAAGCAATACCGTTTCACCGGCATGATTGCGTGCCATGAAGCCAGTAATCACTAAACGACGCTTACCATGCTGAGCAAGAATTTCTTTCAATAATGGTAATGAGCGTGCACGTTCAACTTCCGGCTGTGCACCGCGCTCCGCTCGCAAGAAATCACGAGAATCCACTTGAGTTGCTTCCATATCTAAGTGAGATAAGAAAGCCGCTAATAAGCGTGATGACCATACCTCACCATGACCAAGTACGTCCGCATAAATGACATTAGTAATTGGGCCGGTTAAATCGCTTAAAGCTAAAAACTCTTGATTCAACTGTTCCAGTAATGGAGAGGCTTTCTCTTCTGGAAGAAGTTCTTCAACCAACCCCAGCTGAAATTGGCGTAACTGTTGTAATATTTCATGGGCAATACGGCCGTCTTTTTCCAGCGCTGCTAACCAGTCAATTAAACGGTTAGTTGTACTGCCTGCCGCCGACACCACAATTAAATCACTGCCGTTGGAATGTTCTTGTAAAATATTGGCGACTCGTTTGTAGCATTCTGGATCTGCCAAACTGCTACCACCAAATTTGTGTAACTGACGAGCGGATGTCATTTACGCTACCTCTTGTGCTTTTTTGAAGGCTTGCTCTAAATCAGCAACTAAATCCTGACTATCTTCTAATCCAACTGAAACACGAAGAAGTAAAGGTGAGATCCCTGCTTCTTGTTGCGCTTCATCTGACATGGCTCGGTGTGTCATCGACGAAGGATGACAAATCAAGCTCTCTACCCCACCTAATGACTCTGCGAGGGAGAATAATTCTAGTTGACCAACAAAAGCCTTCAATTGTTCCATACTGCCGTTAATTTCAAAGCTCAACATTGAACCAAAGCCACTTTGCTGCGCTTTTGCGATGTCATGGCCTGGATGAGTCGGCAGGCTTGGGTGGTAAATGGTTCCCACTAATTTTTCTGTTTGCAGGTAAGCAAGTAACGCTTGTGCGCTTTCTTCATGCATTTTCATACGCACGGCTAACGTTCTTAATCCACGTAAAGTCATGTAGCTATCAAACGGCGTACCGGTCGCACCAATGCAGTTACCCCACCACGATAATGTTTCGACATGCGTTTCATCTTTAGCAATGATAACCCCACCAATCACGTCCGAATGGCCATTGATGTACTTAGTGGTTGAGTGGATAACAAAATCTGCGCCAAGCAATAATGGCTTTTGGTACACTGGTGTCAAAAAAGTATTATCGACGGCAACCAGCGCACCGACTTCTTGTGCTTTTTGACAAGCTTTGGCGATATCCACCACACGAACTAGTGGGTTAGACGGTGTTTCTAATAAAATCAGTTTAGGATTTTTAGCAATCGCGGCATCAAATTCAGCTTGGTTTGATTGATCAACAAATTGGACCTTAAAATCACCTTTTTGCGCGCGAGTATTAAATAAGCGATAGGTTCCGCCATAACAGTCATGAGGTGCGATGATTAAATCATCAGGACCAAGGAAAGCAGAGATCCATAAATTTAATGCGGAAGTGCCACAGTTGGTGATCACCGCTCCTGCGCCAGATTCTAATTCAGATAATGCTTGCTCTAATAAGCCACGGTTAGGGTTGCCTGAACGTGTGTAATCGTACTGAGGGACTTCACCAAAAGCAGGAAAACCATAATTGGTCGAAAGATAAATCGGTGGGACAACCGCGTGATATTGGGTATCAGATTCAATACCAGTGCGAACCGCAACAGTAGCAGGCTTTCTAGAACTCATCGGCTTATTCCTTTCCATTTGCTGAAGCTCTTTCTTTGCAGAGATCGAAACACAGCAATCACTAATCATTAATACGAGAATACGAACGACAATCTTACCGCTTTTTTAGCGAGTATCGAAGTTTTCCGATACTTTATCTCTCGAAACGTAAGACGTCAAGAGCGCTAGCCATCTAAACGTCTTTACTTATGGCGGTGCATGCCGCTAAAATCGACTTTCAGCCACTAATATAAATAACAAACAACGAAGGTGCGTGATGGCAGATTGGAATGGTGAATACATTAGCCCATATGCAGAGCATGGAAAGAAAAACGAACAAGTTAAAAAAATCACGGTTTCAATTCCTCTCAAGGTACTGAAAATATTGACGGATGAGCGAACTCGTCGCCAAGTTAATAATTTACGCCACGCCACCAACAGTGAGTTGTTATGTGAAGCATTCTTGCATGCTTATACTGGCCAACCATTACCAACCGATGAAGATTTGCGAAAAGATCGCCCTGACGACATTCCAACAGAAGTGAAAAAACTGATGACGGAAATGGGCATTGAGTTTGAAGCATTTGATGATTAAAAGACGCTCCTAGGCACCAATGACCTGTCCCTAGAAAAAAGCGAATAGAAAAAACAAAAATAACAAATAGAAAAGCCCGATCGAATAACACGATCGGGCTTTTGCTTTTCTTAATTACAAGTAACCAGGGACTCGTTCCCTCATCATTTTTACTTATACTTTTCTGGCAACTCAATACGTGCCACACCCGATTCCATTGCTGCGCGCGCAACGGCGCCGGCAACACGTGGTAGCAAGCGAGGATCCATCGGCTTTGGAATAATGTAATCACAGCCAAATGATAAGCTATCCACACCCGCAGCTTTTAATACTTCAGCAGGCACTTCTTCTTTCGCTAATTGGCGAATTGCTTCCACCGCGGCCAGTTTCATTTCAGTGTTGATCTCGCTTGCACGCACATCCAATGCACCACGGAAAATAAACGGGAAACAAATGACGTTATTGACTTGGTTTGGATAATCGCTGCGGCCTGTCCCCATGATCAAATCATTACGGACTTTATGCGCCAATTCAGGCTGAATTTCAGGATCTGGATTTGAACATGCAAAAACCACCGGCTTTTCTGCCATTAATGCTAACGCTTCTGGTGGTAAAAGGTTTGGCCCCGAAACACCTAAGAATAAATCTGCATCTTCAATCACATCTTCCAATGTGCGCATGTCAGTGTTGTTGGCGAACAATTGCTTGTATTCATTCAAATCATCACGACGAGTGTGAATCACCCCTTTGCGATCCAGCATGTAAATCTTTTCACGCAATGCGCCACATTTAATCAACAATTCCATACATGCGACGGCTGCTGCGCCCGCGCCTAAACAAACAATTTTACATTCTGATAATTTCTTACCTTGCAGCTCAATAGCATTCAACATGCCTGCCGCAGTAACAATTGCAGTACCGTGCTGATCGTCGTGGAAAACAGGCACATCACAACGCTCAATCAATTGGCGTTCAATTTCAAAACAGTCTGGTGCTTTGATATCTTCTAAGTTAATGCCACCAAAGGTATCGGCAATGTTAGCCACTGTATCTACGAATTCATCAATCGTGCGGTGTTTCACTTGAATATCAATCGAATCTAAGTCAGCGAAGCGTTTAAACAGTAATGCTTTACCTTCCATAACTGGTTTTGATGCTAATGGACCTAAGTTACCTAAACCCAAAATAGCCGTACCATTTGAAATCACCGCAACCATGTTGCCTTTACCAGTGTACTTGTAGGCATTATCAGGATTCAGCGCGATTTCGCGAACAGGTTCAGCCACACCCGGGCTATAAGCTAATGCTAGGTCTTCTGCTGTATCTGCAGGTTTGGTTAAAGCGATAGCAATTTTACCTGCCGTTGGTACGGCGTGGTAATCCAGAGCTTGTTGGCGAAAATCATTTTTTTGCTGCTCATCTGACATAATTAGGTATTCCTGGAGTATCGGTAGGGATAAATGAATCTTAATAGATCGTTTACTAACTTCCTAGTCAAGAAAAGTAATTTTAAGACAATAAAAAAGGGATGCCCATGGCATCCCTTTATAATTCTGTCTAACGCTAAAATATAATTTTTTAGAGGAAGATTATTTTTTGCTGCTAAGAGCACCAAAACGCTTGTTGAAGCGATCAACACGGCCGCCTGTATCTACGATACGTTGCTTACCAGTGTAGAATGGGTGACATTTGTCACATACGTCTAGGTGAATTGATTCTTTAGCTAGAGTAGTGTTGAACTCAAATGCGTTACCGCAAGAACAAGTTGCTGCTACTGCTTTGTATTCTGGGTGGATACCAGTTTTCATAGGACAAACCTTATATTGGTCCGTATCGCTATCTAGTTCTTCCTCTTTATACTTCTACAAGAAGATAAAAAGTGGCCAGACACCATACGTAGTTTTTAATAATGATACAGAAATCTGCATCGTTCGAGGCGCAGTATAGTAATGAATCCGCCGCAATCGATCAACACATTTGGTCTATTTTCCAACAATATTTAAGTTTTATATCAGTAACGACTGCTTTATCATAGGCTTCGATTCACTTTTCATGCACGACAAGGAACCTTCCTCGCCCTATGCAACCCACTATCGCGCAAGTTGCCTTACCTATTCCATTAGATAAGTGCTTTGACTATTTAGTTCCCAACTATCTTTTTCCTGTGATTGGCGGACGCGTATCGGTTCCTTTTGGCCGCCAAACCTTAACCGGTATCGTGGTTGGGCTAGTTCATACCTCAGATTTCCCCATCGAGCAGCTCAAACCGCTTAAATCATGTTTAGACACTCAGCCGGTTTGGCCTCAACCTTTATATCAACTGTTACAATGGTGCAGCCAATTCTATCAATTTCCTTTAGGAGATACGTTAGCCATGGCTCTGCCGTCTTTACTTAAAAAAGGCAAACCTGCCGATTTTGCCAGTTTAAAGCAATGGCATATTACCGAAGCGGGCAAAAATCAGTTAGCTTCAGGATTTGGTCGCGCGCATTTACAAGCCAAAGTGGTACGCATGCTTGAAAATGGCTCACTCTCTCACCAAGCGATGATTGAGGAAGACATCAGCAGTAGCACGTTAAAAACACTGCAAGAGAAAGGGTGGATTGAAGCAAAGCACACCCAGCCTAAAAAAGCTCAATGGCCAACAGAACTAGAAAATAGCCATCTCAAACCGCAACTCAATGAAGAGCAAGCCATTGCGGTTGCCACCATCAATAACCACCAAGGGTTTGGTTGTTATTTAATTGATGGTGTTACCGGTTCAGGCAAAACTGAAGTTTATCTAAACTTAATCAAACCAGTTTTAGATAAAGGAAAGCAAGCCTTGGTGCTCGTCCCTGAAATTGGTTTAACACCGCAAACTATTAATCGTTTTAAGCGTCGTTTTAATGTGCCGGTCGAAGTCATGCACTCTGCTCTTAATGATACCGAGCGCCTTAACGCTTGGTTATCGGCTCGTGACAAAAACGCCGGTATTGTGATTGGTACTCGCTCCGCCCTTTTCACCCCTTTTGCCGATCTGGGGATCATTATCGTGGATGAAGAACACGATGCCTCTTACAAGCAACAAGACACGTTGCGCTATCACGCCAGAGATGTGGCGGTAATGAGGGGACATAAAGAAAACATTCCAGTCGTGTTAGGTTCGGCAACCCCTGCACTTGAAACGCTACATAATGCCCAAACAGGCAAGTATCATTATTTAAATTTAAGTAAACGCGCAGGTAATGCACAAGCCGCAACTCATCACGTACTTGATATTAAAGGCTTGTATTTAGAGGGCGGATTGTCCGCACCACTCATTGCGCAAATGCGTCGTCATTTAACCGCAGGCAATCAAGTGATGTTGTTTTTAAATCGACGTGGCTTTTCACCTGCATTAATGTGCCATGAATGTGGGTGGATTGCGGAATGTAAACGCTGCGATGCCTACTATACCTTCCATCAAGGTAGCCAAGAAATTCGTTGCCACCACTGCGGATCACAAAAGTCGGTTATCCACCAATGCCAAGGCTGTGGCTCCACGCAGCTTGTTTCTGTGGGTGTCGGTACCGAGCAACTTGAAAAACAACTTGAATTGCTCTTTCCTGAATACAAAACCATCCGAATTGATCGCGATAGCACTCGTCGTAAAGGCAGCTTAGAAAACGCTTTGGATGCTATTCGCAACGGTGAATATCAAATTTTGATTGGAACACAAATGCTCGCTAAAGGGCACCACTTCCCAAATGTGACTTTAGTGGGGTTATTAGATGTTGATGGATCATTATACAGCAGTGACTTCCGAGCTTCAGAGCGACTAGCACAACTGTTCATTCAAGTAGCTGGTCGGGCTGGGCGCGCCAGTAAACCGGGGGAAGTGTTATTGCAAACTCATCACCCCGAACATGCTTTGCTACAGTCCCTCTTGCATAAGGATTATCAGCATTTTGCTAAAACGGCTTTAACCGAAAGAAAAATGGCACAATTGCCACCTTTTACTTTTATCACCTTGATCCGCGCTGAAGGTAATGATAACGACACCGTTGAAGCCTTTTTAAGGCAAGTTCGCCACACATTAGAAGCGAATCCGCTCTATGATGAACATTGCTTAGTGCTCGGCCCTATGCCTGCACCTCTTGCCAAACGTGCAGGTAAATTTCGCTGGCAATTAATGTTACAAGTGTCAACAAGGCCTCTTATGCAAAGGCTTCTAGCCTCATCGAAGCCTGTCATTCAACTTCTACCATTAGCCAAAAAAGTCCGCTGGTCAGTGGATGTTGAGCCGCAAGATTTGCGCTGATCCCCCTCAAGCTTAAAACAAAACCATTCTATGTGATGCATATCACCATTATTATGTAAGAATTGTCATGCAAACGGTGTTAACTACTTAATTTAATGAATAAAATAACAACATAACAGTAAGAAGTCGTTAACAGATAGGATACTAAATCCTATATTTTGCTTATAGCGTGGTAATTTTTTTGCATATAAGCCTACTTTGCCTTTTTCGGCACAATAATGTGAAACATGGAGAGAAATTTTATGGCGACAATGAAGGAAGTTGCCCAATTAGCTGGGGTATCCACGGCCACTGTGTCGCGGGCCTTGATGAACCCTGAAAAAGTATCGGTCTCCACTCGAAAGCGAGTAGAAGATGCGGTCTTAGAATCAGGTTACTCCCCCAACTCATTGGCTCGTAATTTACGTCGTAATGAATCCAAAACCATCATTGTTATCGTCCCTGACATTTGTGATCCTTACTTTACTGAAATTATTCGTGGTATTGAAGACACCGCAGCAGAGCACAACTATCTTGTTTTACTGGGCGACAGTGGTCAACAACTCAAACGTGAAAGCACTTTTGTAAACCTCGTTTTTACTAAGCAAGCCGATGGCATGTTATTGCTTGGTACCGATATTCCGTTTGATGTCAGTAAACCTGAACAAAAAAATTTACCGCCGATGGTTATGGCGTGTGAATACGCCCCAGAGCTAGAATTGCCAACAGTACACATTGATAACTTAACCGCGGCGTTTGATGTAGTGAATTACCTAACTCAAATGGGTCACAAGCGTATCGCTCAAATGTCGGGGCCAATGGAAGCCACATTATGTCAATTCCGTCACCAAGGTTATCAGCAAGCGTTAAGACGTGCCGGCATTACCATGGATCCAAATTATCAAGTGCATGGCAACTTTACGTTTGAATCAGGTGTGCAAACCGCCAGCAAATTATTATCTTTGCCTGAGCCGCCCACAGCCATTTTTTGTCATAACGACAGCATGGCGATTGGTGCGATTCAACAAGCAAAAAAACAAGGTTTTCGAGTGCCACAAGATCTGTCTATCGTAGGGTTTGATGATATTCAATTCTCTCAATACTGCGATCCGCCTTTAACTACCATTGCGCAGCCAAGATATGAAATTGGTAAACAATCGATGTTAATGTTGCTCGAAGTCCTAAAAGGTCGTGAAGTCAGAGCCGGTTCTCGCCTACTAGAAGCCAACTTAGTCGTACGCAATAGCGCCGCGCCTCCTCGCTCATAAAGAGCAACATGGCGGCCACGCCAAATCAACCAAGAATAGCCACAAGAATGCCGGAAAATTCGGCATATTTGTGGCTACCTTTCATTATTAGTCATGGTATTGCTCAAAATTCTGGATTAACATATGGCTCCTTTTTTATTCTATTGAGTTGTTACATACCGTGGCTAATCGAGATTACGTAAGAAAAAATCCAGCTCCTAACAAAAAAAATAACAATAGAAATCAAAGAAGGCCTGCGCCGAAAAAAAAACCTGCGCCACGTGCAATCCCTTGGAAAGCCGCCATCATCGCCGTGATCCTATTAGCCGGGCTGATTTCATTGTTATCAATGCTTAGTAATGATCCTGAACCAACAAAACCTGTTGTGAACACAGTTCCTGTTGCCGCTAAGCCAAAACCGAAAACCAACGACGCTCTACCTCCACCCCCTGAAGAAAAATGGGATTACATGGAGACGTTGCCAAAACGTGAGATCGAAGTACAAGCAAAAGAAGTTGTCGTACCTAAAATCCCATACATCATGCAATGTGGCGCATACAAAAGTGCCGCACAAGCAGAGCAACGCAAAGCGAATATCGCGTTTCAAGGTCTAAACAGTAAAGTTATTAAACTGGAAGGCAGCAGTTGGTATCGCGTGATTTTAGGGACTTATAAATTCAAGCGTGAAGCAGTAATCGATCAACACGTTTTACAGCGTGCAAAAATCGAGCCTTGCATCATCATGAAAGACACGCTGAAATAAATTAAACAATGGAAGTTAAAGATTAATATAAAAAAAGAGTCGGTTTTATCCGGCTCTTTTGGTTTTGCTTTCACCAAATTCCCTCTCTCCAATCATGTTTACCTCCTGTCAATTTTGTAAAGATAAAGTCACTTACCATTTATCACCCTTGAATTCATTTAGCACCAACCTCATATACTTTTAAACAGCACAATAAATAAGAGGTTTCTCGTGACTACCATTGTATCTGTACGCCGAAATAATAAAGTCGTCATCGCCGGTGACGGACAAGTCTCACTAGGCAACACCGTCATGAAAGGCAACGCAAAAAAAGTTCGCCGTTTGTATCACGATAAAGTCCTCGCAGGCTTTGCGGGTGGCACTGCCGACGCATTCACCTTGTTCGAGCGTTTTGAACGCAAACTGGAAATGCACCAAGGGCATCTAACCAAAGCCGCCGTTGAACTGGCAAAAGAATGGCGCAGTGATCGCGCATTAAGAAAATTAGAAGCTTTGCTGGCTGTCGCCGATGAAACCGCATCTTTAATCATTACCGGTAATGGCGATGTGGTTCAGCCTGAAAATGATCTTATTGCGATTGGCTCTGGTGGCAACTACGCTCAAGCAGCGGCTATCGCATTATTAGAAAACACGGATTTAGAAGCACGTGAGATTGCTGAAAAAGCATTGAATATCGCGGGTGATATTTGTGTCTTCACCAATCACCATCACACCATTGAAGAGCTATAACTCGATAGCGAATCATACCCAGCTTGGTCGCTCATGCATTCAGTCACTATGACACGGAGCATCCAGCTTTCACCTGAGCCAAAATGCTCAATCCCGATGTAGGTAGAAGGATAATTTTATGTCTGAAATGACACCTCGTGAAATCGTTCACGAACTCAATAAACATATTATTGGACAAGATAAAGCCAAACGCGCCGTGGCTATAGCCCTGCGTAATCGCTGGCGCCGTATGCAGCTAGATGAAGGTCTACGTGCTGAAGTCACGCCTAAAAATATTCTGATGATTGGCCCAACCGGTGTTGGTAAAACTGAAATTGCCCGCCGCCTAGCCAAACTGGCGAATGCCCCTTTCATTAAAGTTGAAGCAACCAAATTCACTGAAATTGGTTATGTGGGTAAAGAAGTAGAATCAATCATCCGTGATCTGACTGACGTGGCGATCAACTTAACCCATCAACAAGAGATGGAAAAAGTAAAATTCCGCGCTGAAGAGCAAGCAGAAGAGCGTATTCTTGATGCGTTATTACCACCCCTCGTGAAGGTTGGGGGCAAGATGATAAAGCACAAGAAGGCAGCTCAAATACTCGTCAAGTGTTCCGTAAAAAATTACGTGAAGGACAATTAGACGACAAAGAAATTGATATTGAAGTCGCTGCACCGCAAATGGGTGTTGAAATCATGGCACCTCCCGGCATGGAAGAAATGACCAACCAACTGCAAGGCATGTTCCAAAACCTAGCGGGCGACACCAAAAAAAGCCGTAAGATGAAAATCAAAGATGCCTTCAAAGCATTAACGGAAGAAGAAGCAGCAAAATTAGTCAACCAAGAAGATCTAAAAGAACAAGCCATTTTCAACGTAGAAAACAACGGCATTGTCTTTATCGATGAAATCGACAAGATCTGTAAACGCGCCGATCAAAATAGCGGTGGCGAAGTGTCTCGTGAAGGTGTTCAACGTGATTTGCTTCCATTGGTTGAAGGCAGTACCGTTTCGACTAAGCATGGTATGGTCCGTACTGATCACATTCTATTTGTCGCATCAGGCGCGTTCCAAGTCGCTCGTCCATCCGATTTAATTCCGGAATTACAAGGTCGCTTACCGATTCGAGTAGAACTTGAAGCATTAAGCAGCCATGATTTCGAGCGAATCTTAACCGAGCCAAACGCATCGCTTACCGAGCAATACCGCGCGTTAATGGCAACCGAGCAAGTAAATATTGATTTTACCAAAGACGGCATCACTCAAATTGCAGAGGCGGCTTGGCAAGTCAACGAAACCACTGAAAACATCGGTGCTCGACGTTTGCATACCGTTATGGAGCGTTTGATGGATGAAATTTCTTTCGATGCAACAGACAACCCAGGTATGACCGTGTCGATTGATGGTGATTACGTGAAAAAACGCCTAGGTGATTTTGTTGCCGACGAAGATTTAAGCCGCTTTATTTTATAATATTCACGGTTTAATCAAAGGAAAGCTCGCACGGTGCGGGCTTTTTCTTTTTGGGTATATATCAACAACTTGATATACTTGCTTTATTCACCTTAACTGTAAAACTATATGAAATCATCTTTTGCTATTTGGCTTGATGCCGCAAGACCGAAAACCCTCTTACTTGCTATTGCCGCGATTGCGACAGGTAGCAGCCTTGCCTATTCTGCTGGCCACTTCTCTTTTGCTATTTCATTTTTGGCCTTAATCACGGCAACACTTTTACAAATTTTATCTAACCTAGCTAACGATTATGGCGACGCAGTTCAAGGCACCGATAATGAAAATCGCATTGGTCCTATTCGTGGCTTGCAGCAAGGCGTTATCACTCAATCTGGCATGAAAAAAGCCATCATTGCCAATATTGCCTTAATCATCATTAGCGGCTTAGCTTTGGTATTTTACGCGCTCCAAAGCCCAACTAGCATCATGGCATTTATAGGGTTAGGCTTATTGTCGATTCTAAGCTCAATTGCTTACACTATGGGCAGCAAACCATACGGTTATGTTGGCCTAGGGGATATTTCCGTGTTCTTATTCTTCGGTTTACTGGCCGTTTTAGGGACTTACTTCTTACATACCGGAACGGTGAATTCTTCCTTACTTTTGCCAGCCATCGGTTCTGGGTTCTTTTCCATGGGCGTATTGAATATCAATAATATGCGTGACGTAGAGAACGATGCCATCAGTAATAAACGAACGGTTGTGGTTCGTATTGGCACCGAAAAAGCCAAATGCTACCACTTAACCTTATTGTCACTCGGCTGGCTGGCTTTCACAGGTTACCTCTTAGCGAATGTAACGCCAATCTGGCTAACATTATTCATGTTATTGCCGTTAGCATTAGTGATGAAACACGGAAAAACCATTTGGAAGATACAAAACTCAAAAGAATTTATTCCGATGATGCCAGAAATGGTGAAATGCGCATTTATATCAAATATCGTATTTGCTATCACATTGGTGTTAAGCAGTATTTAAAGCACAGCGGCACTGCTGCTTTTCGCAATCAGATCAAACTCTGGTTAGGAAAATGCGCTTTGTCATTGCAAAGCAATATTGACCCTATATACTCGTTAATCATCCCCCGCAAAGAGAAAAACCACTATGGAATATAATACCTCTGCATTGTGTGATATTTACCAAGACCAAGTTGATGTTGTTGAACCTATGTTCAGTAATTTTGGTGGGTTAAACTCATTCGCTGGCCAAGTTACGACAGTGAAATGCTATGAAGATAACGGCATTATTCGCTCCATTTTACAAGAAGATGGGACTGGGCGTGTATTATTGATTGACGGGGGTGGATCACTGCGCCGCGCATTAATCGATGCAGAAATTGCCGCCATAGCAGAAGATAACGACTGGGAAGGGATTGTGGTTTACGGTTGCGTTCGTGAAGTGGATGAACTTGAAGAAATGCAAATTGGTATTCAAGCCATTGCGTCTATTCCTGTAGGAGCGAACCAAGCCAATATTGGTGATATTGATGTACCAGTAAACTTTGGCGGTGTGACTTTTCTTCCAGAAGATTTCTTATATGCCGACAGCACTGGTGTGATCTTATCTCAAGAGCCTCTAGACATTGATCTTGAACTCAATGACGAAGAAGTTGAAATCGACGATTAATCGATCCTTTAACTTAAACGGTACACATAAAAAAACAGAGCCAAATAGCTCTGTTTTTTTGTATTCACTGAACAAGTCAACCTTATTCAACGTCATCCATTTTACCAAGTAGGTTACGGATACGCTCTTGCCACGCTTGTTGCTCTTCACGCAATGTTTGCGTTTGTTGTTCAAGCTCAACACGGCCTTCTTTTAGCTCGCTAGCTTCAACAACAAGTTGCTCGTTCTTCTCTTTAAGTTCTTCAACTTCCATTTGTAACAATGCAATGGTATCAACTGCAGTTTGGATTTTTACTTCTAGCTGTTCTAATACTTCGAAAGACATCTCGGCTACCTGTTTAATGATCATGATGAATGGTAGCCGGATGTTATTAACAATGACGCAGCTACCACAAGCGTTACACACATTCTACTCAGCTTACTTTCAAGCGCCACACTCTTATTCAATTATTTATGTTCACATGCTCAAAAAAACAACAAACCTTACCAAATTATGACATTTACCCGCTCATTTTAAGCGATTTCATACTCAAAGCTTGGTGCAATCTGGCTTTCTCTATGCGTTTAAAATCCTTTCCCCTCTTTTAACTTCAAAAAAGCAAACGTTACCGTTGTGGCTGTGATAAAATCTGCCGCACAAATTTTTCCCTTTGTTTTGTTTGGAGTCCGTATGAAACGCGATTTAGCATTAGCATTTTCTCGAGTCACAGAAGGTGCTGCCCTTGCCGGATATAAATGGTTAGGCCGTGGTGATAAAAATGCCGCCGATGGCGCTGCAGTTGCGGTAATGCGCACCCTACTGAATGACACAGAAATCAGCGGTGAAATTGTCATTGGTGAAGGTGAGATCGATGAAGCACCAATGCTGTATATCGGTGAAAAAGTCGGCTTAGGTGGCGACGAAGTCGATATCGCCGTTGACCCAATCGAAGGCACCCGCATGACGGCAATGGGTCAATCGAATGCGCTTGCTGTTCTTGCGGCAGGCGAAAAAGGCAGCTTCCTAAAAGCACCTGACATGTACATGGAAAAATTAGTGGTTGGCCCTGGCGCGAAAGGTTGTATCGATCTTTCTATAACGCTAGAAGAGAATATCCACAACATCGCAAAAGCATTAGGCAAGGCTTTAACGGAATTAACCGTGATTACTCTAGCCAAACCTCGCCACGATGAAATGATCGCTAAAATGCAAAGCATGGGCGTTCGTGTATTTGCCGTGCCAGATGGCGATGTTGCAGCGTCCATTCTTACTTGTATGCCAGACAGCGAAGTCGACATGATGTACTGCATCGGCGGCGCACCAGAAGGCGTTGTTTCAGCAGCGGTTATTCGTGCGTTAGATGGCGACATGCAAGGTCGTTTGTTGCCTCGTCACGAAGTGAAAGGCGATACCGAAGAAAACCGCACTCACGGTGAACTCGAGCTGCAACGTTGTGCTGAAATGGGCGTAAAAGCCAATGTCATTCTAAAAATGGATGATATGGCGCGTAGCGACAATGTCGTTTTTGCAGCAACCGGCATTACTAAAGGCGATTTGCTTGAAGGTATTACCCGCAACGGCAATATTGCAACAACGGAAACCTTAGTTATCCGTGGAAAGAGCCGCACCATTCGTCGCATTAAGTCGATTCACTATTTAGAACGTAAAGACGACGAAGTAAAACAACATATTTTATAAGCTAGCGAACGCTTAGAGTGACACCACAAAACGCAGCTTTCGAGCTGCGTTTTTTCTTTTGCCACCTTTATACCCAAGTAAATTCAAGATGGATGAAGTATAGACGCCCTCTATCCAAACTTAAGGTTAACTAAATTGAAACCCACACATGGTCGATATTTTAGTACAATAAACATTCATGCTATTTACCTCACCCTCTAACCAAAAGCCTCCGCCTGTGAATTCAATGATTACGCCATCTCCAGCTCGTCAACTGTTTAGCCAAACATGGCCAATGTTGTTTGGCGTATTGTCTTTAATGAGTTTTCAATTGGTCGACAGTGCCTTCATCGGGCAACTTGGCGTATTACCGCTGGCTGCGCAAGGCTTTACTCAACCGATACAAATGGTGATCATTGGCTTACAAGTTGGGCTTGGCATTGCCACTACGGCTGTTATTTCAAGAGCATTAGGGGAAAATAAAATACGATACGCTCAACAACTAGGTGGCCTCGTTGTGATGATTGGCGCGGTGGGAATTGCGTTTTTTTCAGTGATTATTTATGGCTTAAGAAATCCAATTTTAGATTTATTAGGCGCACCTGACACCATTCATCCGATTATTCAAAGCTATTGGGTTTATTGGTTACTTAGTACATGGTGTGGCGCTCTTTTGTATTTTTTGTACAGCCTATGTCGCGCCAATGGCAATACCATGTTACCCGGCATAATGATGATGGTGACCAGCCTTTTAAATATCGCGCTCGATCCTATTTTCATCTTTACCTTTAATATGGGGATCAATGGCGCAGCAATGGCGACTTTAATTTCCTTTTCTATAGGCATTGTCGTAGTCGCACCCACTGTTTTTCGTAAACATTGGATGTCCTTTGATTGGCATGATTTAAGTGTTCCTAAAAGTATCGCTTCACTCACCTCAATCATGGGGCCTGCCATGATCAGCCAGTTACTTCCACCCGTATCATCAATGCTGGCGACCAAATTGCTCGCCAGCTTTGGTACGACTGCGGTGGCCGCTTGGGCAATTGGTTCACGTTATGAATTTTTTGCCATCGTGGCGGTTTTAGCTCTGACTATGTCAATGCCGCCTATGGTAGGGCGATTGCTAGGGGCAAAGCAATTTGATCAAATAGAGAAACTCATCAGCATTGCGATTCGCTTTATTTTGATCTTCCAGTTCGCCATTGCGCTACTCACTTTCTTCGGAGCCAGTTTCTTATCCAATTTAATGACCAGCGATAAAGACGTCACCGCTATTTTGCATTGGCACTTAACATTAGTGCCGATCAGTTTAGGGACATTAGGAATATGCATGCTCATGGTGTCGCTTTCAAACGCCATTGGCCAATCTTATTACGCGTTATTGATTTCGGCATTACGCCTATTTATTTTCTTCTTGCCATGCTTATGGTTAGGGGCAAAGCTGGGTGGCATTAAAGGGTTATTTATCGGTGCATTGATAGGCAATATTTTGGCAGGCTTAAATGCTTGGTGGATCTTTAAGAAAAATTTCACTCGATTAACTCAAAAATCCACCGGTTAAATCTTATCGTTTTAGGTGAGCGGCTCGACTGGCTTTTCTATGATGAAAGACCTAAGCCGCTCATGAATCTTAATCAACTAAAAGTAACCGCGGGTTATTGCGGTTCAGAACCGTATTGATTATGACCCGATGTTCCTTTCATAAAACCACACTCAATCAACATCCAAATTCCGCAAGCCAAAGCAATTAAGCTGACTGCAATCTGCATCGTGGTCGGTTCAGCCATTGCCGCTTCGGGTGCATATAATCGCCCAGCAATGAGAGGAATATGCATCAATAACCACCCATTAGATTTATTACGATCATGCCAACGCTTTGCAGTGACCGCTAAATCTGGGATTAATAAACCTGCGGTAATAATCAATAAAATATAATTTGCGCTATTCCCTAAGCCACTTTGACTTAAAAAAACGCCTAACCCTAAAATCACAGCATAATAAAAAAGATTCCACATCCAGAAACGTTGGCGACCAATCCGTCCCTCAAAAGAGAATAACCACTGCTTTATTGTCATTATCTTGCCTTATACCCTGTTAAAATTGCTATTGTTAAAAATTGGTCACTTTTTGGAAACACCCGCGATCCATATCTCGAATGTTCACCGTTAAACTGGCGACAAAGTCCGCCTTTGCTTGTAATGCTGCCATCAAAGATTCCGATAATGCTTTCTTTTGATCATCGGTTCGACCATCCAAGAGTTCGAGTGTCACATGAATAAAATCCACGCTATCGTCTAAATCACCAATCATCCAGTGGTGCGTTCTCAATGTTCTAGACTTCACATCACGAATACCAAATAGCTCACTTTGAATCGTGACTTGATGCAAATCTTCCAATAATGCTTGTACGTTGACGCGCTCTTCAATCGAATTTGAATATTCCATCACGACATTTGGCATGGTAGCTTCCTTTTTTATAAAATGATTAACTAGCAAAATTATCGGTAAATATAACTCAGTTTCACTGGATTCCTAGCACTGCGCCCTATTTTTGCCTACAAAATCACGATGAAAAAAACGAGAATATCAGCTAACGTAATTGATGTACTTTGAGATGATGAGAATCATGATCTCATCACATTATTCTGTTATATTCCTTGATAGATAAAATATTTCGATACTTAAATTAAATGGAGAACATCCTATGCGTCATCCTGTAGTTATGGGTAACTGGAAACTAAACGGCAGCAAAGAAATGGTTGTTGATTTGCTAACTGGTCTAAATGCTGAACTTGAAGGCGTAACTGGCGTCGACGTTGCAGTAGCGCCACCGGCACTATTCATCGATCTAGCAGAGCAAACTCTAACGGATGCTGGCAGCGCTATCATTCTTGGCGCTCAAAACACTGACCTAAACAACAGTGGTGCATTCACCGGTGACATGTCTCCTGCCATGCTAAAAGAATTCGGTGCAACTCACATCATCATCGGTCACTCTGAGCGTCGTGAATACCACAATGAATCAGACGAGTTTGTGGCTAAGAAATTCGCATTCCTAAAAGAAAATGGCCTAACGCCTGTTCTTTGTATCGGTGAATCAGAAGCACAAAACGAAGCTGGCGAAACTGTAGCAGTTTGTGCTCGTCAAATCGACGCAGTGATCAACCTTCTAGGTGTTGAAGCACTTGAAGGTGCTATCATCGCTTACGAACCAATCTGGGCTATCGGTACCGGTAAAGCAGCAACAGCTGACGATGCACAACGCACTCACGCACAAATCCGCGCTCACATTGCTGAGAAAAGCGAAGCGGTTGCGAAAAATGTTGTGATCCAATACGGCGGTTCTGTTAAACCAGAAAACGCAGCAGCTTACTTCGCACAACCAGACATCGACGGTGCTCTAGTTGGTGGTGCAGCACTTGACGCGAAAAGCTTTGCCGCTATCGCTAAAGCAGCAGCTGAAGCAAAAGCTAAATAAGCTCGCTCGACAAAATAATAAAGGCTGACCATGTGTCAGTCTTTTTTTGTCTCGCTTTTCATTTATTTAGGAATAAAAAAACCGCTGATGATCATCAACGGTCTTCATTTCAAATAGCGTTAAGTCTTCTAAAGTTAGAACAACTCTTCTGCCATTTTGTACAAATCTTTACGTACTGCACGCTTCATGTTTTCAATCGCGTCAATGATGTCGTGGTGAACCAGTTCTTCTTTTTGAATGCCTACACAGCGTCCGCCATGACCATCCATTAATAAATGAACAGCGTAGTTCCCCATGCGAGAAGCTAAAACACGGTCAAATGCCGTTGGTCGACCACCACGTTGAATATGCCCTAAAACGGTCGCACGGGTTTCACGTCCAGTTGCCTCTTCGATATCTTTCGCAAGATCATCCGCATCCATTTGTAACTCAGTTAATGCGATAATTGCGTGCTTCTTACCTTTTTCAATACCGGCTTGAATGCTTTCAATTAAAGCCGCTTTATCTAGATTATTTTCAGGGGTAATAATGTATTCACAACCACCTGCAATTGCCGACATAAGCGTTAAATCACCACAGTGGCGACCCATGATCTCAACAATCGAAATACGTTGGTGAGAAGACGAGGTATCACGCAAACGGTCAATCGCATCAATAACGGTATTCAATGCTGTCATGTAACCAATGGTGTAATCCGTTCCAGCGATATCGTTATCAATAGTGCCAGGAAGACCGATACATGGAAAACCCATTTCAGTCAGTTTCTTGGCACCCATGTACGAACCATCACCACCGATCACAACGAGTGCTTCAATGCCGTGTTTCTTTAAGTTTGCAATTCCCTTCTCACGTACTGCAACGTCTTTAAACTCTGGGAAACGAGCTGAACCTAGGAAAGTACCGCCACGGTTGATCACGTCAGAAACACTCGAACGCTCAAGGAGTTCAATACGATCTTCAACTAAGCCTAAGTAACCATCGTGGATACCATAAACTTCGATATCTTGACTAAGTGCCGTACGGACGACGCCACGAATCGCTGCGTTCATACCCGGTGCATCACCACCACTTGTTAAAACACCAATCTTCTTAACCATGCTCACCCTCTAAAAATTTTTAAAAAACGAAACTCGACACTTCAATGATCTAATGGCTATGATTTATTTTTCTAGCCTCTACTGAGTCGATCACTGAACTAAAATCTTCCACACAACGATGAGTCGTGAAATACCATGACTCAATTAACACTGAATGCAATATACAAGCTTGAGATGAAAGAATGTTGATTCACATCACTTTCACCTGACTTTTTATCTTTGCCCATAAGATAGACAATTGTGTGTTATTTGTCTCTAGTATAATTGAGCCAAGTCACATAATTTTACGCTATCTCGCGCTGTGTCGCTAATTTAATGGGTGATATTTTGCCGCAGGAACCACTGAAATTGGGTCTTGATGAATAATGACATCTGAATGTGGGAATAATGCGTCTAATTTATCTTCAACTTCATCTGAAATTCGGTGAGCTTCTACTAATGGTAAATTATCATCCAACTCAATGTGCACTTGAATAAACCTCACCGGTCCCGACATCCGGGTACGCAAATCATGAGCACCAAGTACCCCTTCAATCGACAGACAAGCCGAATGAATCGCTTCGACCTCTTCTTCTGGAAGCTGACGATCAAGCAGTGATTGCACCGCTTCGTTGGCCATTTGGTAAGCGCTGTACAAAATATAAATACCAATACCAACCGCAAACACAGCATCAGCTTGCTTTAAACCATACCAACTTAAAACCAAGGCAATCATGATCGCAATATTCATGAATAAATCAGTTTGATAATGTAAGGAATCGGCGGCTATCGCTTGGCTACCTGTTTTTCGTACCACATGCTTTTGAAAAACCACCAAGCCGGATGTGAGTAAAATAGCAAAACCACTCACCCATACACCCAGTTCTGGTGAAACCAATTCTTGTGGTCGGAAAAAACGATCAACGCCATTTAGCACAAGAAAACACGCAGAGCCCGAGATAAACATCGCCTGAGCAAGCGCCGCTAACGATTCTGCTTTGCCGTGACCAAATTGGTGCTCTTTATCCGCGGGTTGAAGGGCATAACGTACGACCAATAAATTGGTTAATGAAGCCGCCATATCCAACAAGGAATCCACAAGTGAGGCGAGCAAGCTAACCGAGTTGGTTTGCCACCACGCCATTAATTTCACCAATAACAAGATGGTCGCAATGATCATTGCCGCCCATGCAGCCGAATTCACTAATTTGGCGTAACTTTTTTCCATTATGGATTGACCCTTCATATCCTGAACGTAAAGTAATTTATAGTCGCTCTAGTTTAGCAAATTCCGTTACTAACCATTTGATCCCTTCGCCATTGAAAGCAACTTGCACGCGACTTTGCTGACCACTGCCTTCAAAGTTTATAATAGTCCCTTCTCCGAATTTAGGGTGTTTAACTCGCTGACCTAACGCATACCCCGTACTGTTGAAGGTTTCTTTTACAGCGCTGGATCCAAAACGTCCCGAGGTTGCTGGGCGGCTCACTTGCGCTTTCATTCTGACTTCTTCAACACAACTTTCTGGGATTTCGCGAATAAAACGTGATGGTTTATGGTTTTTATCTTGCCCGTACACTCGGCGCATTTCAGCATAGGTGATGTAGAGTTTTTCCATCGCTCGAGTCATGCCAACATAACAAAGACGGCGTTCTTCTTCTAAACGCACCGCATCTTCTGCCGACATTTGATTGGGGAACATGCCTTCTTCAACGCCCACCATGAATACCAGTGGGAATTCCAAACCTTTGGCACTGTGCAGCGTCATTAATTGCACCGCATCGGTAAATTCATCCGCTTGACCTTCACCAGCTTCTAAGGCGGCATGGGATAAAAATGCCGACAACATGCTCATGTCATCTGCTTCTTCTGGCTTTTCAAATTGACGAGCCGCGGTTACCAGCTCTTCTAAGTTCTCAATACGAGCCTTGGATTTTTCACCTTTTTCTTGTTCGTACATGGTGAACAAACCTGAAGATTTAATCGCATGATCGAACTGTTCATGCAGCGCTAAATCATAAGTGTCATCTTCCAGCGCGGTGATTAATTCCATAAAGCGGCTGAATGCCATCGCCGCACGATTCGGCAGTACTTTCTCTTCGATCAATTGCGCCCCCGCTTGCCATAAGGTAATGCCACGATCGCGCGCTGTCATACGAATGGTTTCAAGGGTTTTATCGCCGAGACCGCGAGTGGGAGTATTCACCACACGCTCAAACGCCGCATCATCATTACGATTATTCATTAAGCGTAAATAGCTAAGGGCGTCTTTGATTTCTTGGCGTTCGAAGAAACGTTGCCCACCATAAATCCGATACGGCAGACGAGCTTGGATTAGCGCTTCTTCTAATACACGTGATTGGGCGTTATTACGATACAGCATGGCACAACTGGTCAGCGGGGTGCCTTTTTCATGCCATTCTTTGATTTTATTAACAGAGAAACGCGCTTCGTCTAAATCGTTATAGGCAGAGTAAAGGGAAATCTTTTCGCCTTCATTACCATCTGTCCATAAATCTTTACCCATGCGCTCAGTATTATTGCTGATCAACTCATTGGCAGCGTTAAGAATATTCTTAGTGGAACGATAGTTTTGCTCCAAGCGAATGGTGCGAGCACCAACAAATTCACGTAAGAACTTTTGAATATTTTCAATTTGTGCGCCACGCCAACCGTAGATGGACTGATCATCATCCCCAACAATCATGACTCGTGCATCGGGGCCTGCCATCATGCGCAGCCAAGCATATTGAATGTTGTTGGTATCTTGGAATTCATCCACCAAAATGTGCTTAAAGCGCGCTTGGTAATGTTCTCGAATGTGCACTTTATCGCGCAGTAATTCGTGGCAGCGCAGTAGGATTTCTGCAAAATCGACTAAGCCGGCGCGATCACACGCCTCTTGATAGGCTTGGTAGATTTGCAAATAGGTTTTAGCAACCGGATCGTGATAGGTATCAATGTGACTAGGCCGCAGACCTTCATCTTTTTTGCCGTTGATCCACCAGCTTGCTTGTTTGGCGGGCCACTGCTTTTCATCCAAGTTTTGCGCTTTAATTAAACGGCGCAGTAAACGTAATTGATCTTCAGAATCTAAAATCTGGAAATCTTCGGGCAGTTTGGCATCCATGTAATGAGCGCGAAGAATGCGATGACAAATCCCATGAAAGGTACCATTCCACATGCCCGATGAAACGCCCATCATTAACTCTTCAATTCGACCACGCATTTCAGCGGCGGCTTTATTGGTGAAGGTTACCGACATAATAGAAAACGGTGAGGCTTGCTCAACCGATAATAACCAAGCAATTCGATGGACCAATACGCGAGTTTTACCACTGCCAGCCCCCGCAAGTACAAGCAAATTCTCAAGCGGTGCCGCGACAGCTTCGCGTTGTCGGTCGTTCAGACCATCAAGTAATAAAGAAGGATCCATCATCATTTCACTGGTTATTTATACATGGGCGTCAGTATATACCCAAGTAACTTCAAGATGCGAGTTTCAGCGAGAATAAAACCCGTTTTAGGCAAGGAAAATTGAAGGCAATTATACTCGTTATTTCTAGTCAATTTAACCTAGGGGTAACGCTTGTTTTACTCCCCCTTCGATAGCTTCATCCCAACGTTTATAGATCGGGAGATTAACTGGAAAGGTCGTATTAAACTCAGGTCGTTAAGGTTGATGTCAATAGGTCATGTAAATGTCAGAATGGGGTGCGTATTCTACGCTTATCATTAATTTATAAAATAAAACCATGCCCAAACAATGAATCATATTCTTCATAGTTTTATATGCGTAATTATATTCACTCGCGTTACTTTCAAGCACCCGTTTAATATCCCATAGTACTGACTATATCTATGTAGCCACCAATAAAGAATTAGGAAATACGGTTGCACTGTTTAATTCTTCACAGGAAAAATTTAAAAAGTCCAAGAGTTTGACGCCGGTAGATTAGGCACTGGGGATCTTGAAATTCCCGCTTTAAAAAAAGACAGCACTCACCCGCTGGCAAACGGTGATGACCCGCTTATTTCCGCTTATGGCGTAACATTAACTCAAGATAAGAATTACTTATTGGTCGTGAATGCTGGAGACGCCAGCATTAGCTTAATGAAAGTTGCCAGTGATGGATCATTAAATTCTCCAATGCCAATGGCCAACTTACAAAAGAATCTACGGTCGATGGGCTTCCTCTTTTAGGTACTTATGGGCTAGAAATCATCAGCAAGTAAATCCTTCCTATCATCCTTCCCATCAAAGCCAAACCAACCTCGTTTTTTTGGCTTTATTTCTCCTGACTAACCAATGTCTAAAATTTTCTCTGAAACTGCATTTGACGTGACTTGGGTATACACTAATTCAAGTGGTTAGAAAAAGGGCAATGTATGAATCGAGGAAACTCCAACGTTGTGGCCATGATTATGTGGGGACTAAGCATATTCTTTAGCATTTTATCTGGGTTGCTATTCTTTCTCTTACGCCGCCATGATCCTTATGTACACGCGCAA
This sequence comes from Vibrio rumoiensis 1S-45, assembly GCF_000286955.2. GTDB lineage: Bacteria > Pseudomonadota > Gammaproteobacteria > Enterobacterales > Vibrionaceae > Vibrio > Vibrio rumoiensis_A. The sequence goes on along the minus strand of NZ_AJYK02000003.1, from coordinate 42,137 downwards.
GCAAAGGAATCATTAAACTGGGGGATCACGTTATTTTTGGTAGTGTTGTTGATTTCATTTTTTGAGATAAGAATATTATTTACTCTGCTTGGTGCCGTTCACCTTTGTTTTTGCTTGTTAGGTGTTGTGTCATCACTTCAAGGCAAACCTTATCAAGTCCCTATTTCTTTGAGGTTCATTAAGTAACCATATACCCAAGTTACTTGGGTATATGGCTACTTATTAGCTAACTAATGACACCTTATTTACCTCAATATGTATACCAAGGCAATTAAAGCTAGGTGAATGATTATCCAGACCATTTTTAATGAAATTTAATAAATAAATCACCTTGTTTAATTTTGTCCTTTCCTACAAAACACCTACCATACTATATAAACCTGATGATGCATTTTTACCTCAATCACCATAGATAAAATGGAGAAAGTATCAATTTAGCGTCCATTTTTCATTGATGAGAAATATCACTTACACATGAATTATTTATCGTGTTTATCATCGGTCTATTTTCGGATTTTTCTGACGAAGATTTCACCGACAATGAAATTTAATTCCGTTAGCATAGTTCTATATCCAGTGTTAACGGTGAGTTTAGCTTACGAGTAGCCATCTTTATGGACGAATATTTTACATTGTTACAAGAGAATATCTGGGTAGCCTTTATTGGCATCGTGCTGTTGTCTTATCTTTTAGAGGATTTGGCTATCATTACTGCAGCTGTATTAGCAAGTAATGGTTCGGTATCTCCATTTGTTGCGCTATTGGCCATTTTTGTAGGGATTGCCAGTGGTGATGCCCTACTTTATGGGTTGGGTTTATGGGCTCGTCGTTGGCGAGGATTACGTTATCGTTTGCTAACTATGCGTTACTTACGAGAAGCGAAACGTCGCTTAACGTCCCATGCAGTGGTGAATATTTTCATCATTCGATTTATACCTGGGTTGCGCAGTGTGAGCTTTACTTTATGTGGTTACTTTCGCATTCCTTTTTCCCAGTTTTTCTTAGCGGTGTTATTGGCAACGGCTGCTTGGACATTAATTGTTTTCGGTATTATTTACCAACTAGGTAACGCGGATTGGTTACAAGACCAGACATGGAAATGGCTATTAGGCCCTCTGGCATTATTAATTTTATGGGGCTTTAATCGCTGCGCAAGCCACTCATTGCGGCCTCTTTCGAAAGGTGGATTATAATATGTACTCTAATGCAGAAAAATGCACCGCTCCATTTGAAGTGCAACCAATTAAACCCAATGATGGCATGCCTAAAATGGACATCAGTGGTAAAGCTGTGTCTCGATTTGAATTTTGGCCAACGTGGTTTTTCTACACACCAGTGGTCTTGCAAAGTATTTGGCATGGCATTAAATATCGTGATTTTCGTCTGCCATTAGTTGCCAATCCATCGATTGAGCTCAGCGGTATGGTTGGCGAATCGAAAACCGATATTCTGGAATTGGCGGGGGATTATGCTAAAAATTGGATCCCAGGCTTCACCACCCTGACAAAAAATGAAGACCCAATCGACGATCAGTTGATCATTGCCAAACATCAAATGGCCAGTAATCAACTAAGCTACCCTATCGTTGCTAAGCCAGATCAAGGCTGTCGAGGCGTTGGGGTGCAACTTATCAAGTCCAATGAGGAATTGCGTGAATACATCACCGACTTCCCGATTGGTGCACGCTACATGTTACAAAAAAAATCACCGTATCAAGCTGAGGCTGGCGTATTTTATATTCGCTATCCTAACGAGAAGAAAGGCCAAGTTTTTTCAATCACTTTAAAGTATTCCCCAGTTGTTATAGGCACAGGTCAACATACGCTGCGCCAACTCATTGAAAATGATTCCCGTGCCTCTCAACTCGCCCACTTATATCTCCCTCGTCATCAAGAACGATTGGAGGATGTTATTGCAGAAGGCGAAAGCTTCCAACTGGCCTTTGCAGGTAGCCATAGTCGAGGCTGTATTTTCAAGAATGGCAATGCATTCATTACCGATCAATTGGCGGCGCGACTTGATACGATTTTTGATGATTATCCCGGCTATCACTTTGGACGCTTAGATGTGAAGTTCAAGGATATTGAGTCGCTGATGCAAGGCAAAAATTTCGATATTTTAGAAATGAATGGAGCAAGCAGCGAAGCGGGACACATTTGGGATAGTAATACCCCTCTGAAAGAGATTTTTTCCACATTGCTCTATCAATATCGCTGTTTATATCAGATCGGAGCATTGCAACGAGAAGCTGGCCATCGCGTGCCTACTTTTACGGAACTGTTTAGCGCATTAAAACGCGAAAAAGAACTCATTAAGCAATATCCGTCAACCGATTGAAACATAAGGCGAGTAACACTGAGCCTAATAAGGCTAATGAAAGTGCCCTCAACTTTATTGATTAATACAGAATATTAAGAAGGTATTGGATGTCTTTACAAACCTCGTCCATCAACATCGCTAAACCACACGGCATTGCTCACCCAATGCTAAAGGGAAATTTAGAAGGTATCGAGCAAGCCATCACCTTACTCGAGCGTTTGAATGATGAGCAATATATTTATGTGGCTAGCCCTTATGTGCAAAGCAGCATTGGCTCGCATCTTCGTCATATCATTGACATGTATTTTTCCTTGATGGGACACACCAAGCATCAAGATCTTGTCAATTACGACCAGCGCCGTCGTGGCGCACAAGTTGAAACTTGTCGAGAAACTGGTTTACAAGAGTTACAGCTAATCAAGACATGGCTACTATGCTTAAGCAAGGACGAACTTCAGGCTACGCTTACTATCCAAAGTGAAACCTCTATTTACCAACAACACGTTTGTGAAATAACGTCTAGCTTGCAAAGAGAGCTGTTATTTGTCTCTAGCCACACTACTCATCATTTTGCGGTAATGCGCGTTACGGCAGTGGTATGCAACATTGAAACTGATGGTATTTTTTCTTACGCCCCTGCAACCGCAAGCTACTTACGGAGTTTGGGTTAATGTGTACGGTAACGTGGCGCATCACATCTGGTGGATACCAAGTGTTGTTCAACCGAGATGAGCAACGCAGTCGCAGTATCGCATTGCCACCGAACGCATTTACTCAAGAAGGCTGCACAGCTTTCATGCCAATTGACCCGGATGGTCAAGGCAGTTGGATTGCTTGTAATACCGCAGGATTAAGCCTTTGCTTATTGAATTACTATCAAGGCAGCAAGCCTGCATCGGCAACACAAAGTCGTGGTCAACTGATTCGTCAACTTGCGCACTGTCAGTCTAAAGAAGACGTTCTCTCTCATTTAGAACACCTCAATTGGCAGCAGTTTCCACCGTTTACATTGGTGATCTTCGACCCTAAACAATTGACAACATCGGCCAAACCGCCTTCGATCATTTGGGATGGCATTACCGTTCAACACGTTGAGCAAACAAGCCCCATCACGTCCTCTTCTTACGAATTTGAATCGGTAAGTTCTGCCCGACAATCGCACTTTCAGCAACTAGGCAGCAACAAACCAAGCTTATTTCAGCTGTTAGCTTACCAAATGAGCCATGATCCCCAAAAAGGATCGCATTCAGTATGTATGCACCGCGATGATGCGCATACCGTCAGCTTAACCATCATTAATGTCGAAGAAGGTACCGTGAGTATGGACTATCACCAAGGTTCACCTTGTTTATCTAACATGATGACCACCATTTCACAGTCAAGAAAATCGATTCCCAAGATCACTTAAATCGGACAATAAATATCATGGAGATACACCAATGAAGCATTACTGGAAATACCTCACATTAACCTTGTTGCTTGCCACTCAGGCTTTATTTAGTACCCAAGCACTGGCGGCAAGTGATCCAATTTATACCGGTTACTTTAGCAGTAAAGCACTCGAAGGTTACGACTCCGTTGCGTACTTCACCGAAGGTAAGCCAGTAAAAGGGAACAAGGCTTTTAAAACCACTTACCAAGGTGCCGACTGGTTATTTTCCAGCCAAGAACACTTAGACCTATTTACTGGTGATCCGGAAAAATATGCGCCTCAATACGGTGGGTATTGTGCTTGGGCGCTGGGTTCTGAAAAACAACTTGCCCCTGGCGATCCACTACAATGGACTGTCTATAACGGTAAGCTTTACGTCAATTACGACAAAAGCGTAAAAGAAAAATGGTTACCAAATAAAGATACCTTTATAAAAAGTGCAGATGCTCAATGGCCTGCCATTCTTAAATAAAATTTGTATCCGAGTGACTTCAAGGAAAATACATGAAAACTTACTTCAATCTTAAAAATGTTTTATCGGTGGTTATCGCCTTTATTTTTATTCAGTCGATGTTTTTTAAATTTGCTGGAGCACCGGAAACGGTTTACATCTTTACCACGCTTGGTAACTGGGTTGGTCTGCCTTGGTTTGGTCAGTATGGTGGCTACATGGTGGGTTGCGCTGAGCTTATCGCCAGTATATTGCTGTTTACTCGCTGGCATGGCTTTGGCGCATTAATGTCATTAGGGATTATTTCTGGCGCAATCGTCTTCCACTTATTCACCCCACTTGGCATTCCAATGCCAACTTATGGTGAGTCGTTGCTAGTAGGCAGCGATGCGGCAATACAGGCATTAGCCGCCAGCGCCAGTGATTTAAAATACAACATTATTATTGGTGACCAACTCTATATTCCAATTGAATTTGACAGTGGCACACTCTTTATTATGGCTTGCGTCGTGTGGCTAAGCGCATTTGTTCTGACTGTAAGACAATTGAAAGATCCACAGAGTACATTGAGAAAAGTATTGAATCGATAAGATTCAAAATACCGATACCTTAGGAGGATCTTGATATGGAAAGCAGCCCTTTTCGTTTGCCCAAAGTGACCCCCTTCCGTGTGCTTGAACGCGCGGCGGAAAGAGTGACAGGTCTTCATACCTTGGATAATTATTACCAACAATTACCCAAGAATTTAGACAGCAAAGCCTTTTTGCGTCGCACATTAGAAACCCTTAACATTCACTACAATGTGTCGTCTGGTCATTTTAGTGGTATTCCGGCAACAGGACCTTTAGTGGTGGTGGCTAACCATCCATTAGGGGCAGTAGAAGGCGTTATTTTGGCCGAAATTCTGTTGCAGGTTCGCCCAGATGTCAAAGTCCTCGCCAATCAATTTCTCAAAAGGTTACCAGAACTGGCACCGCTGTTTATCAGCGTCGATGTATTTGAAGGTAAAGGCGCGGTTAGCGCTAATATGAAGGCGCTACGCCAAGGGCTACAGCACTTACAAAATGATGGCGTATTACTGGTTTTTCCAGCAGGGGAAGTCTCCACATTCGATAAAAAAGGCCAACTCAACGACAAGCCTTGGAGCCGTTCCGTTGCCAAACTCATTAAACGCAGTAACGCGAATGCATTAGCCATGCATATCAATGGTCACAACAGTAAACCTTTCTATTGGGCAGGCATGGTTCACCCTTATTTGCGCACCGCAATGTTAGGCCGTGAAATGCTCAATAAAGGTAAGCAAGTGATCGATATTGCTATCGGTGAGGTTATTGAAAATAAAGAACTTGATTCATTGAGTAGTGAGCAAAAAATCGTCGATTACTTACGCTTAAATACCTATTTGCTGGCCCCTCGCGCCGAGTATCAACCTCAACCATTGGCGAGTCAAGCACCAATGATTGCGCCAGTGCAACAGAGCCTCTTGATTGATGAGATCACTTCATTACCAAGCGAGGCACACCTGCTTAACTTTAAAAACTTTGATGTCTATTGCACTCAAGCTGCGCGAATTCCCCACTTATTGCAAGAAATTGGTCGAGTGCGTGAAGCCAACTTCCGCTTGGTCAATGAAGGTACAGGTAAAGCCTGTGATATCGATGAATTTGATGATTACTATCAACATTTATTCATTTGGGATAACGAAGCTCAACGCTTAGTCGGCGCTTATCGCTTAGGGTTAAGCGACCAAATTATGCCTGAAAAAGGGGTGAAAGGATTATATTCACGCACCCTATTTCGTTACGACAAAAAGCTTATTGGCCAATTTGGTCATGCGATTGAAATGGGGCGTTCAGTGATCGATCTACCTTATCAGCGCAGCCTCACTGCCTTGCTTTTATTGTGGAAAGGGATCGCGACCTACGCTTATCGTAATCCACATTACACCCACTTGTTCGGCCCGGTTAGCATTAGCAGCGAATACAGCCCAACCGCCCGGGAGTTAATGGTTTCAACACTAGAAATGCACCACTTTGACAAAGACAGTGCCAGCCTCGTCAAAGCGACCAACCCACTCAAGAAAAGCCAAAAGAACTTCTGGCGCGCAGACATGCTTTCTTCACTGGCCGATATCCAACTGCTGTCTAAAGTATTAACTCGCTTAGGGCAAAAAAGCATTCCGGTGCTGTTAAAGCAATATCTTAACCTTAACGGCAAGTTGATCAGCTTTAATGTCGATAAAGACTTTAATGATGCGCTTGATGGGTTAATCGTCGTGGATTTACGTAAAGTCCCTGCCCGCACCTTAGCTAAGTACATGGGCAAAGAAGAAAGCCAAGAATATTTGGAAAGGCATAAAGCGTAACTTAAGCACTTCGTTTATCGTAACTCATTTTTCTAAAAAACAAGGCCGAAAGCAGTGGATATCTCTCGGCCTTGCTACTGTTTTACAAAAATACTAGTCGAATAACGAGAAGCTCTACAGTCCAAACACCCATGCCGCTAACGTATAGCTAAGCGCGGTAATGATAAAAATACCCATAATATTCAACATAAAACCAGCTCGAATCATCTCTTTAATTTTAAGCTGACCAGAGGCGAACACGATACTGTTATTTATAAAGAAATGAAAAGAATCAAACTCCAAAGATTAAAAATAAATCTTCCGCAGGGATCCCAACTTTTCGAGCTTTAAAAATCACATCGTCTGGAAGTGTAAATCCACCCGTACTGACTAATTTTAGGGAATAAAGAAGCCCAGGGTTTGATTCAAAAATACGAATAAATGAGAGGAATAAACGAGGACTCAACACGATGGTCGTGGGTTGATGTATTCGAATATTTAATGTTAAAGCGAACAACGCTGACAGGCTAATTGCTCTTTTTCAGCTACATACCACAACAATTTAAATGGCTTTATTGCTGTTTGTTTTGGAGAAGTAATATGTTCAGATGTCCAAACCGGTAGCGCACCAATAAACTCAGTATTAAATATCGCCATTTAACTGCTATCAATTAGCGTGTATGTAAGCCGTAAGACCTTTGATTTAATCAGCTAACTTTATTGTACACACAAAACTACACCCACTGCCCCGCAACAAAGCCACTGCTCCAAGCCCATTGAAAATTATAGCCTCCGAGCCAGCCGCTGACATCCATCACTTCACCAATAAAATACAATCCTTCAATATTTTTGCATTGCATGGTTTTAGACGATAAATAATCCGTATCGACACCGCCCAAAGTGACTTCCGCAGTACGATACCCTTCCGTGCCATTCGGCAACACTTGCCAGTGTTGCAGTTGATGGTCAATTGCATCTAATTCTTTCGCGTTAAATTGCTTTAAGGGCTTATCCACCAGCATTTTTCGATCGATTAACACTTCCACTAATCGCTTCGGCAATACTTTCGCTAAGGTGTTTTTTAAACTTTGGTTAGGGTGCTTTTCCCGAGATTGAGTCAGAAGATCTAGCACATCAATTTCTGGTATTAAATTCACCGTCACAGTTTGCCCTGCTTTCCAAAAAGAAGAGACTTGCAATACAGAAGGGCCTGACAAGCCTCGATGGGTAAACAACAACGCTTCTTTAAACACAGTGCCATCTTGAGCGGTAATTTCCGCAGGAATAGCGATACCAGACAGTTCAGCAAAATCTTCTTTGTCTTCTTTATGCAAAGTGAACGGCACTAATCCAGCCGTGGTATTGATAACAGGTAAGCCAAATTGCTCTGCCACCTTGTAGCCAAATGGTGTTGCGCCCAGTTTTGGCATAGAAAGCCCACCAGTGGCAATCACCAATGAATCACAAGTAATTTCGCCCGTGTGCTCTTTAGTGGCGGAAATAGAATGAAATGAAAAGCCAGTATCTGTTTTGTTGATGTCCTGAACATCACAACGATACCACTGAGATACATTGGGTAAATCACATTCACTGAGTAGCATTTCAACGATTTTCTTTGCTGGGTTTTTATCCGCTTCATCAGCCGATAAACAAAATAGCTGGCCATGATCGCGTTCTTCAAAATCAATACCGTATTTCGAGACCAAACTAATAAAATCCCAGTTGGTATATTGTGAAAGTGCCGATTTCACAAAATGCGGATTTTGGCATAAGAAGTTATTCGCACTTACATCATAGTTGGTAAAGTTACAACGACCACCACCAGAGATTAAAATTTTACGCCCTGGCTTTTTAGCATGCTCGATGACTAGCGTTTTACGACCGCGCTTGCCTGCTTCTGCCGCACACATTAAACCTGCGGCACCAGCACCGATGATCACAACATCAAAATGACTACTCATAACTACTCTTTAATTAATAACGAAAAACCGTCTGTACGACTATGCCCATACCAAACACCTATACCCAAGCAACTTCAAGTTGCCGTGTTCAACAAGAATAAAAAAGGACGCGCGATTTTAACGCACATCCTTTAAATGTCACTCTTTTCACATCAGCCACGTTTCACAAGATTCATATCATAATGGCTAACAGTAATGTCACAAAAGTTAGACCAGAACTTAAAACAAATAACTCTCGTACTTTACTGCATTTATTAATAAACACATCTTCATGGTGATGGAGGTATTCTTTATCTTTCAGGTAATGATAGAGACGAACTTGCTTTGCAACATTACCATGTGTACGGAAGAAACCTCTGCCATCCACTTGTTGATACAACAAAGGATGCGCCTCTCGCATGATAAAAATAAGCGACCGGAGTGCGGTAAAATAACGCACTAAATTGATAACGGTAACGAATGTTAAAGCCGTTAATAACGTATCTGCACTGATCATCCTTCCCTCCAAAACACCGCTGAGTGCGACAGGAGAAAAAGACGATCACAAATGGATGCTTTTGCTTCGACTTATACTGGAGCCGAACCTGCCATCACCGAAGATGTACCTTGTTTTGCTAACTCAGCTAGATCCTTATCAATGAAGAATAGTGCTTTACCGTCTTCACCAACTAACTCTAACTTGTCGAGAATGCCTTTAAACAGCTTTTCTTCTTCATGTTGCTCTGCGACATACCACTGCAAGAAATTAAAGGTTGAGTAGTCTTGGCAAGTAAACGCCAAGTGCGCCAATTTGTTGATGCACTGGGTGATCATTTGCTCATGCTCATAAGTTTCACGGAACACATCACCTAAGCTATCAAACTCATGTTTAGGCGCATCAATAGCACCTAAGATCGGCAGCCCACCAGTTTCACTCACATAAGTGAAAAGGCGTTGCATATGCTCCATTTCTTCTACAGCATGCTTACGCAAAAATTCAGCGGCCCCTTCAAAGCCTTTGTCTTCACACCAAGCACTCATTTGTAAGTATAGATTGGATGAGAAAAATTCCAGATTTATTTGCTCATTCAATTGCTCGATCATTGGTTTGGAAAGCATGATGGACTCCTTGGAAATACATTAATTAATCAATATAGGCTGACTATAACACGCTCACCCCTATATTTGGGCTGAAATAGGCAAAAGTTTGTTTCATTATTGAAAGCTAACTTTCAGCACAAACACTATGATACTGGGAGATAACCAACACTTTTTCAACTATGGTAATGGTAGGCTCGCAATCAATAATCTAGTAATAAATAAACTTAAAACTGTCGTCGGAAAATAAATTCCTTTGGAGAAAAGACTATGACTTATAAACATATTTTAGTGGCGGTTGACTTGTCGGAAGACAGTACAATACTCATCAAGAAAGCCAGTAAGCTCGCCCAAGCCTGCAACGCTCAATTATCTTTGATTCATATTGATGTAAACTTCACGGACATGTACACAGGCTTTATGGAAATTAATTTTGCAGAAACCCAAAATGCCATGTTGGAATCGGCTCAGAAAAAAATTAAAACCTTAGTCGAAGAAATCGATTTCCCGATTACTGAAACCATCGTTTCAAGCGGTGATTTATGTAATGAGATCTCTCATTCAATTGAAACGTTACATGTTGATCTGGTTATTTGTGGTCATCACAAAGATTTTTGGAGCAAGCTATTGTCCACCTCAAGACAACTGATTAACAATGCGGCCGTCGATATGCTGATCGTACCTTTAGAAGATTGATAGCCAAAGCGGCCACGATTTAGGTAGACTGCGCATCCGACTCACTTTGTTTCACCACACACGGATGCGTTATGTTCTATCTTTCAGCAGTTACCCTTTTATGGGCCTTTTCTTTTAGCTTAATTGGTGTATATCTTGCCGGCCAAGTCGATGCTTGGTTTTCGGTGTGGATAAGAGTCGCACTTGCCAGTCTTGTTTTTATTCCTTTCATTAAATTCAAAGGCATTCCAAAAGCGTTTATTGCTAAATTAATGGCGATAGGTGGTATTCAGCTTGGCTTAATGTATTGTTTTTATTACCAGTCATTCTTATTGCTGTCAGTACCAGAAGTGCTGTTATTTACCGTCTTCACGCCTATTTATGTCACGCTTATCTACGATCTCTTAAAAGGTCGATTTTCTCCTTGGTATTTAGTCACGGCTCTTACTGCGGTTGTGGGTGCTGCGATCATTAAATTTGCCGGTGTGAATGACAACTTTCTAACTGGCTTTCTCGTGGTACAAGGGGCGAACCTATGTTTTGCCATCGGACAAGTGGGTTATAAGTATTTAATGGAAAAGGAAGAGGTGGAACTGCCGCAACATTCTGTCTTTGGTTATTTCTATTTAGGGGCATTAGTGGTGGCGACCATTGCCTTTGCCCTATTAGGCAACGCCGACAAGCTGCCTACTACCGGTCTGCAATGGGGTATCTTGACCTACTTAGGTTTGATCGCTTCAGGTCTTGGCTATTTTATGTGGAATAAAGGCGCTTGCATGGCTAATGCTGGGGCGCTTGCCGTAATGAACAATGCGTTAGTGCCAGCCGGTTTAATCGTTAATATTGTGATTTGGAATCGCGATGTCGATTTACCTCGCTTACTGCTTGGCGGCGCGGTGATCATGTTGTCGCTGTGGGTCAACGAGACTTGGGTAAAGAAGAAAGCGATACACAAAGCGAATGCTTAAACCGCTTATATTTTTAGTAGCTTAGGTTTTTAGTAGCTTGAGTTTAAGTAGCTAGAGTTTTAAGTCGCTTGGCGTTACATCATCTTCCTGATAAAGAAAATGGGCGACCGGTTTAGGTCGCCCATTTTCATTTTATCATTAAGATTAATGCAGAGCTTTTACCTGATTGCGCTTATCAATTTGACCTACCGCTAGCTTCCCCATTTCAGCCTTACCTAACGCTTTGTTGGCTAGCGCAGTAAGAGGAAGCTGTAAGCGAGCAAGTTGTTGTTCGATTCTGGCATCTTGCTTGGCTAATTTTGCTTCTTGCTTATTCAATTTCAACTCACGCTTTAACACTTTATTGTGTTTTTTCGCGAGCTTTCTTTGCTTCTTAAGTAGCTTCTTCATCACTTTTTGCTGTTTCTTTTGCCCTTTGAGGCTTTTCTTAATCAGCTTTAATTGAGCTTTACTTAATAGCGGTAATAACGGGCTAATGTTGCTGACTTTAGTTTGCGGGACAGCGTCAGCGAGATCTGACGAATTGATCGAGGCAAGCGTGGCCGCAGCAGGCGGTGGAGAAACGACGTTAACACCCAGGTTGCTGACTGTGATTACACTGCTTTCTGCTATGTGTTGATGGGCTTGTTCTTGCTCCCTTTGTGCTTTTAACGCTTTCGCTTTAGCGACCACTTCAGCCACATTTTGAGCGATAGGAAGATTAGACACAGGTATGTCCATTTTATGTTTCATTGTCATTTTTTTACGAGAAGATGCCGCTAAAGAAACAGGCTTGCATAACACGTTCTTTTGATTCGAGGATCGAGCACACGATCCACAAAAGAACGTCGACTCCGAGACTAACTTATTGATATTGCTAGCCTTGATATCTCGACGAGAATATTTACAAAGAGATTTCGCCATCAACTGCACACCTTAAAGTGAAAATGACAATCTGCCTTTAATAATAATACGCATCAACGCAAAGACAAATAATAACAATTCTTATTTACTTATAGCGTTCAATGAGTGCGGATGCAAGTGAAAATTACTCGTATTGAGTCAATGTGAGAAGTTCAGTGTTGATGAAAAATGTTGACGCAAATAAAGAGAAAAGGCTCATCGTTAATGAGCCTTATTATTTGAGGATATGTCGCCTTACTTTTGAATGTATTGCTGCTCCACATCCACCACTGCAACATGAGTTAAGAATGAGCGGCCGAGTAAAATCGAATCCAGCATGTGGCTACGATCCACTAAATCAAAGTCGGTTGTATAGGTTTTTTGCCCAATTTGAATATCAAAAGAGACGATTGGTCTTTTTGATGCGGTTAAGGTCGAGGATTGTTTAATATGAACCCAACGTTTCACCGGCAACGTCACGACATCACTTTCTGCATCTTTGGTTTTAATTTTAAAATCGACCATATCTTTGCCATCTTTTTGATAGGTTTTAATATCAGCAGCATTGATTGAAGATGTTGTCGCACCGGTATCCACTCGAGCAATGGTTCTTTGTTTGCTCGAAACAACAGTAACCCATTCTTTCTGCCCTAAGACAATTTTACTGCCTAATTCGTCACAATTATTGGTCGCAGCAGCGGAGCCATCATCGGCGGCTATTGCGGCCATTGGCATCAACAAACTAAGTGAAAGTAACGCTGTTATGGTTTTCATCATTCAACCTCATTGTGGTGATATTTTTATATCCATTAATCGCTCATCGATGCTTTAACATAAACATCAAAACGATTCTTTTTGGTTTCAATTACCATACTCGGCTTTTGATTGTGTAACCAAGGTGCATAATCTGGGCGTTTTACGACCACACGTTTACTCGCTAACGCTAACGCGGGTTCCAGTAAATCATCGGCGTCATTATCCGCGCCAACTAATGATTGAAATACACGCATTTCTTTTTTCACTAATGCCGATTTCTTTTTGTTTTCAGGATGCGGGTACATAGGATCGAGATACACAACATCGGGCTGAATAAAATCATCTTGCGCCATTAATTGCTGCAATGCATCGTGGCTTGAAGCATGCAACAGGCTCATACGCTCGCTTACCCAATGACCAATTTCCGCATCTTGCTTGGCTCGGGCTAAGCCATCATCCAATAATGCAGCAACCACCGGATTGCGTTCGACCATTTGCACCTTGCACCCTAAAGAAGCCAATACAAAAGCATCTCGTCCAAGCCCGGCTGTGCCATCTAAAATCGTCGGCGTTGCCCCTTTATTGAGTCCTGCTGCTTTGGCAATCGCTTGACCTTTCCCACCACCAAATTTGCGACGATGCGCCACTGCGCCCCCCGCTAAATCGACGTAAATAGCCCCTAATTTAGGTTCATCTATTTTGCGCAGCTCTAAACGCTCACTCGTCAACACCAAAGCAAAGGCACTGTCTTCTTTATGAGTTAAATGCCAACGCTCGGCTATTTGTGTTAATTCAAATTGTCTTTGTGGATCGTCGCAACGTAAACTCAGCTGCACAGGTTACTCCTGAGAAAAAATAGGTCTAAAAGTTAAAATAATAAATATAGAGAGGGGCTACTTAATCTCGGATGAATGAGTGAGACGCTCAACTAATTCCGCTAATGGCGTTGGGGCGCAAATTAAATACCCTTGGGCATAATCGATACCAAGCTCTTTCAAACAAGACAGAATTTCTTCATTTTCCACAAACTCTGCCACGGTTTGCTTGCCCATCTGTTTGGCTAGATCATTAATGGATTTAACCAGAATATAATCCATTTCATCGGTGTGAATATCTCGAATGAAACAACCGTCAATCTTCACTATATCCAGCGGCAGCGTTTTTAAGTATCCAAAAGAAGATAATCCCGAGCCAAAATCATCTAAAGCAATCATACAACCTAGCTCTTTCAAGCGAGTGAAGAAATGCGTTGCTTCACGCATATTGCCCACGGCGGCAGTTTCGGTGATTTCAATGCAAATTTTATCCCGCGGCACTGTCGTGTTGAGTAATAGATCAATCAGAAATTCAATAAAATCTCGATCGCCCATTGACTGGCCAGATAGATTAATAGAACAACGACCTAATTTATCAATATTTTCAGTATGTTGCTCAAACCATTCCAACGTTTTTTTGAACACGACTCGGTCAATTAAATACGATAAGTTATAACGCTCAATTGCCGGCATGAAAATGCCTGGGGACATGAGCTTATTGTCTTGGTCACGCAACCTCACCAAAATTTCAAAGTGCATCTTGCCATTTGGGTTGTCACTAATATCTAAAATTTGTTGAGCGTATAAATCAATACGATCATGAGCAAGTGCGTCATACACTTGATTAACGCATTCCATTTCCATTTCACGGTGGCGGACATGCTCATCATCAATACGATATAAGTGCGAGCGATTTCGTCCTTCTTCTTTGGCTAAGTTACATGCCGTATCGGCTTGTGCATGAACCATTTGAGGTGATTTAGCGGTGTAATCAATCACTCGAATACCAATGGAACAATTGATGTTAAGGTGAATACCTCGCCAAGTAAATTGACCATTATTTAAGGTTTTTAAGATCATTTGAGCGAATGTGTCGATTTCAGCGTCATCACAATCTCGCAATAAGATTGCAAATTCATCGCCACCTATTCGTGCTAACACACTATTGGGAGGCATAAGCTTAGACAGGATATCACCACTATAAACTATCGCAGCATCGCCAGCTTCATGGCCAACGGTATCATTGATCAGCTTAAACTGATCAAGGTCAAGATAGTACATCACATGAGAGCGCAGATTACCTTTCACTTCTTGCAGCGCAACAATCAGTTCTTGCTCAAAGTGATTACGATTATACAATCCCGTTAACGTGTCATGATGCGCTTGATAATCTAACTTAGCGGCTAATAAATGCGACTCCGATATATCTTCGCCAACAATAAAAAGTTCTTTCGAATCTAATATCTGACGAATGTTTTCTCTAATCCATACAATGCGTTTATCTGAAGTGATGTATCGAACATCTCGTCGCCATACTAATGCATGCCCTTTCTGTGGTTTCAGCAGTACTTGACGAGCACTCAGCTCATTATTATCCGCATAAAACTCTTTGAGCTTATGGCCTAACATTTCTATGGCTTCATAACCAAGTAATTCACTGGTGAACTTATTGACTGATTGAATACTGTTATGCTTATCCAAAGTCACCATCATCATAGGTTGTAAATCGTAATAATTTCTAAAATTCGATTCACTCTCAATTAAACGACTTTCGGTGGATTTTCTCGCGGTAATATCTTTGGCTTCCAGCAAATATTGCTCACCATCCCCAATAAAGTCAGGTAATTGTTTTAACGTAATATCAAACACCGCAGGTCCAATATTGCTGTGATTCACTTCACCTTCAAAGCGTACTATCCCTTTCTGACGAACTTCGATAAAACCTTGTTCCATTTTTTTTCTGCCAGATTCTGCCCATCCAGAATAATCCCAAATAGGGTCTTCTCGATTAAATGAGGGGTCATAAACCAACTCTTGCAGCCGTTGATTACTCGATAAAAGTCGCCCTTCGGAATCCAAAATACCCATATTTTGATGGCTAACATCATAAATGGTTTCAAGCAAATACTGGCTCTGGCGTGATTGCTTTTCACTCAACCTCACTCGCTTTAAGTGCTTTAGCATAAAAAGAATGATGACGCCAAACACTCCGCTGTAAATAAAGAACATGACAATTTCATTTTTATGCCCGACCCACAAAGGCTTGGGTTCATTAAAAACAAACACACCAGGCGCTGGTTTCAAATTCCACTTTTGAACCATCCCGTGATCAATTTTTAATATGCTCGGTAATTCAATTGGCGTGGGTAGTTCTTGCTCGGGCTTTTGTAAATATTGAGCAACTAGCTCACCTAGCTCGCGCCCTTGGGTATACTTTAACTCATTTTCAGCGTCGGTATTTAAGTCAAAATCAATATAAACTGGTGCATTCGCTACTTTTAATAATGATTTCATCGACACGATGTCATTAACTTGACCGGCTTTATTTCTGAAATACGTCCAATAAAAAATCGCACTATTCGGGGGAAGGTTAGCAAGATCGTGTAATTCACTGCGCTCATCATCAGGGATTAAGCTCACAATTTTCGGCTGTCCAGCGCTCACTCCATCGTTATATCGTTTCAAGATAAGTTTATGGGTACTTTCTCGCGCTTGCACTCCGGTATTGGAATAATCCGTTACCACATAAATATACTTCACACTTGGCTGTGTTTGCTTAATCAACTCAATGGCTTTTTCTGCGGTAATCGGGCTATACACCCCAGTCATGTTCAAATGTTGATATTCATTTTCTTGGAAGCTATCAATGCCAGTATAAAAGATAGGCGTACGATCAATTTCAGGGCGTAAACGGTTCAGGAGTTCGAGAGCTCGATTGTCGCTCACAACAATCGCATCATAAGTTCGGTTTTTGAACACTGTTTTATAAAGGTGATATAGGCGATCTTTATACTCTAAAGATTGAAAATGTTTACTGTCTAGGTAATGAACATTAAGAGCGATATTTTTAGGTAACGTTTGATCAAGGCCATCTTGCAGTTCATCGGTCCAAGCAAACCCTTGGTGATAGGAGTGCAGAATTAACACGTTACTTTGTTGAGGTGCGTCATCAGCCCAGCTCACTAAAGAGCCAAAAGAAAATAGCATGAAGATAAAACAGCGAAGAATAAAATGCATTTAAGATAACTATTTTATGGGTAATGAAAACAAGGACATGATTATCCCTCTTAAAGTTTAAGCTATTGTGATGACATTAAAAATCACACCGATAGATAATAATGACTCATGTTGTCAGGGTTACCAACTATTTTGCATATTTTCTCTTTTTTCATGTCATTATATCGACAATAAACGTTATCTTTATTGGCAGACTTCAAATAACAGGAAAACAGCCATGCAGCCCTCAACCAACCGATTAGACGACTTAGACAAAGCCATTCTCAAAACGCTCATGGCCGACGCACGTACACCGTATGCCGAAATGGCCAAACAATTTGATGTCAGCCCTGCCACGATTCATGTACGTATTGAGAAAATGCGATCAGCCAACATCATTGAACGTACCGAAGTTGTGATTAACGAAAAAAAACTGGGCTACGATGTATGCTGTTTTATTGGTATTAACCTAAATGCTGCGCGCGATTATCACTCTGCAATCGAAAAACTCAACGCATTAGATGAAGTGGTTGAAGCCTATTACACTACCGGGGCTTATAATATTTTCGTCAAACTGATGTGTAAAAATATCGAAGAATTACAATATGTTCTGATTGATAAACTGCAAGCCATCGATGAAGTACAATCCACCGAAACTCTAATTTCACTGCAAAACCCGATTAACCGAAATGTGAACCCGTAAGCGTTAAACACGGTTAATTTAAAGCAGTCATTACAGCCATAGTGAATGACGCATTTACTTCAACAAACGATCACACTTTGTTCACACAACTCCCTTAGCCTTTTGGAACATTAAAACCAAACAGACTAAGGAAAGCAATCATGAGTCATGTTGAGCAAGATGATCATTCAAACAATTTAAACGCTGAGTCTTCCGATTTTTCACAAATCGTCGAAAAAGGCTTAAGCCGCCGCCGATTTTTACAAGCCAGTGCCGCCACCAGCACCATAGCTTTTTTTACTGCCTCACCATTAGCCAATGCCATGGCTCGTCCACCAAAAACGCAATCTTTGTTAGGCTTTGATCCGATTGCTGCCTCCACAGCAGACACAGTGATTGTGCCAAGAGGTTATCAAGCCCAATCATTCATTGCTTGGGGCGATGCGATTCACCCAAGTGCGGCTGCCTTTTCTCAAACCAATTCTTCCGCTGATCAAGAAAACCAATTTGGTGATAACAATGATGGCATGACGTTCTTATTACTCGACCGCAATCGCGCGGTATTGGCAGTCAACAATGAAAGCACCAGCTACAGCACTTTATTTGAAGATAGCGGTAACACCTTAACCGCCGAGAAAGTGCGTCGCTCTCAAGCGGCTGTTGGCGTCTCAATTGTTGAATTGCAACGCGCACATCGCGGAGATTGGCAAGTCAATGTCAATGGGCGTTTAAACCGCCGAATTACCGCTTACACTGAAATGGAATTGACTGGCCCAGCCGCCGGTGACGATAAACTTAAAACCCATGCGGATCCAAGTGGCACTCAAGTATTAGGTACATTCAACAACTGCGCCAATGGCTCAACCCCTTGGGGCACTTACTTAACCTGTGAAGAGAATTTCAACGGTTTCTTTGGCAGCCAAAACAAGATTGACGTACCAGATGAAGATGCACGTTATGGCATTAACTCAGGCGATGGTTGGTTTAACTGGCACCAGTTTGATGATCGCTTTGATATTGAAAAAGAACCCAATGAAAATCATCGCCATGGTTGGGTGGTCGAAATTGACCCAATGAATCCGCAATCTAAACCGAAAAAACGCACCGCACTAGGGCGATTCAAACATGAAAATGCCGCATTAACCATTAACAAAAATGGTCGTGTAGTGGTGTATTTAGGTGATGATGAACGTGGCGAGCACTTGTATAAATTTGTATCTAAAGGCAAATACAACGAACACAAACCAGAGAAAAACCGCGATTTATTGGATGAAGGTACTTTATACGTTGCCAAGTTCGATGCGAAAGACGGTGAGATGCATGGTGATGGTGAATGGATTGAACTGACTTTTGGTCAAAATGGTTTAACCCCAGAAAACGGGTTTAACAACCAAGCAGACGTATTGATCTTTGCTCGTCAAGCCGCCACTCAAGTTGGCGCAACAACAATGGATCGCCCTGAGTGGGTTGCGATCAATCCAAAATCAGACCAAGTATTTTGCACCCTGACCAATAATAAATATCGTGGCGTACGTGAAGGTCAAGAAATCAACGCTGCTAACCCACGAGAAAATAACATTTATGGTCATATCATCCGCTGGGAACCTAAAAATGGTAACCATGCTTCCAGTAAATTTTTCTGGGATATCTATGTGATGGCCGGCAACCCAGAGCTCTATTCTAACGATGATCCTCGCTCTGGCAGCACCAACATTACTGCGGACAATATGTTCAACAGCCCAGATGGTATTGGTTTTGATAACGCGGGTCGCTTGTGGATCCAAACCGATGGTAATTACTCAAACTCCGGTGATTTCGCCGGCATGGGTAACAACCAAATGTTGTGTGGCGATCCAAATACTGGTGAGATCAAACGCTTTTTAAGCGGACCGACTGGTTGTGAAATTACTGGCCTCACCTTTAGCCCAGACAACCGCACCTTGTTTGTTGGCATTCAACATCCAACCGGTGACTTCTCGGCAATTGATGGCATTCCACGATCCACAGTGATCAAAATTACCCGTGAAGATGGTGGCGTGATCGGCGCATAAACATCGAGCTTTAGCTCCCTAGAATGTTTTCATCGCTTTAAATACATAAAAACCAGAAACGCCACTGCGCGTTTCTGGTTTTTTATGCTGATAACACTGCGGTAAGCCTCTTCCTAAAAACTCGACATTAGACAGTAAACATTAGACATTAGACATTAAGCATTCGAGACGAGAGACTTTTCTTTATAGCATCTTGGTTGCCTTGGGCACATTCCCCCTCGAGCGCAGATCACTCGCGCTTCGTTTTCAATGCCACGTTCAATCCAGTTGATATTCAAAATTCTAGCAACCGTTAATAATTGCTGTTTGATCTTATACGGGATCTCGCATTGCCCGCCTTTTCGTACACATTCTTTTTGTAATGCTGTGGCAATTTCGACCGCATCTTCACCTTGCGCTTCTAACGCTGGATTTAAGTCCACCCCAGAACACAACACATGATAATTGCCCGCCATGTCTTTAACTTTGACCGATTCACAACAATAAATATGCGGAACACCATCTTGATTCAGCACGGAAATTTGCGCCACTGGCGTGTTACCAGGAATACCAATCATGCGAAATACCGACCAATGCTGACACGGATCTTCCACCATTCGCATATTGCCCCACGGCAATGGAATTCCATTACCGCGATACACCGCTTTTAATTTTCCAGGATTATATGCATCGAAATAATGCCAATGAGGATAAGAAGACACCGCGGTCATACGGCGCATCACCACCGATTCAGAAACTTCAATCAATTTACTGACGCTGATTTCATAGCCGTGCCGGTCAAGTAACTGACGAAACGGTACTTTCGGACACAATAACGCGCCAGCAAAAAACGAACATTCAAAATCACGCCACGCTTGTAAAATATGCTTGGAATCTAAATGACTGACATCGCGAGTTTTATTAAATTCCGGTTTTAAGGTCGATAAATTACGATTATCCGAAGCGATAACATTCTTCTCACCATCACTGTTGTGCAACACTTTATGACCGATGTGTACCGCTAAATCGTATTTTAATTTTTCTGGCGTGTCTTTAAGAGCGCGGTTAATCCGAACAACACTGCTCTCTTCTGAGTACGAACGCACAATATGCTTAGATTGAATGCCGTGGCTATCAATCACATCTTGCGACGGTTCATCAAACCATTTTATTTTGACACCCACCTCTTTGCAGATGTCGAGTAAATCAGCCACCGACAACGGCATGCGTTTTTGACCCACTTTTTCCGCTGCTTTTTCAAGATCAGGGAAATGATTTTGATGATGTTCTTGGTGAGCACGGATCAACAAGTGAGCAAATTGATGCCCTGTCGTGCCGGTTTGTGACAGCATTTCCGGGATAGCAATTTGAAGAATGTCATTAGAAAATAAAAAGCTAGGTTCAAGCACCATGCCGTTGATGCCGCCTCTAGAACCTTTTTCCGGTGTGATCTCTTTTTCTTCATTCGCATCATCCAAAAACCAGTGCAAAGGTTTTTGAAATACTTGTGCGATCACATCCAACATACCTTCGCTTGGTACTCTTTTACCGCGTTCAATCATAGAAAGGTACGACACCGACGGGGCATCTTCCGGATCGATTTTTACGCAACGAGAAGACAAGTCTTCCAATGTTAAACCGTTACGTTTCCGCAAGTTACGTACTTTCGTACCTAAAAAATGCGACTGCCTATTCAACGAATTTGTCGTCTTCATCCATGACCTCAATTTTGTAAAATTTACACTGTGTAATTTTCTTTGTGAAATTTTAGTAAATTTATCGCTATTCTTTTAGTCACAGGATGAAAATACACAATTTGATGTTCAGTTTTAAGACCACCGTCACTAATTACTTTACTAACAATAGCGACAACGTCTTCGAAGTTTGTGAATTGCGCACCAAATTATGACTATAGAAAGTTATTACACAGCAACACGAGGGAAACATTATGAACTTAGCTCAGACAATCAATAGCAATACCACACCATCGATCGCTCATCAGATCAACGCTGGCCTAGTTCAATTCGTCAACCAAGATGTGTTGCCTCTGACTGGACTTAATCAAGAGCAATTTTGGCATAACTTCAGTCAATTACTGAATGACCTAGCGCCCAAAAATCATGAGTTATTAGAAAAACGTGATTCATTGCAGCAACAAATTGACGGCTGGCATCAAGCGAACCCTCAATTTAATGCCAACGAATACCAAGCATTTTTACAGCAGATTGGTTACCTAGCGCCACAGGGTGACGATTTTCAAATCAGCACACAAAATGTTGATGAAGAAATCTCAACCATGGCAGGTCCACAGTTGGTAGTGCCAATTAAAAACGCTCGCTTTGCTTTAAATGCTGCCAATGCTCGTTGGGGAAGCCTATACGATGCTGCTTACGGCAGTGACATCATAGCCCAATGCGATGGCTTGAAAGCGTGCAAAAAATACAACCCAGCTCGTGGTAAGCATGTGATTGCTTTTGCCAAAACGTTTTTAGATGACAACTTCCCATTAAAAGAAGGTTCTCATCACGATGTACAAAGCTACTCGGTGTACTTCCACCATTTATTGGCAACCTTCCCAGATGGTAGCCAATCGGGTTTAGCGCAACCTTGCCAGTTTGTAGCGTCAAGTAACCCAGATGTAGATCCAACATCTATCGTTTTGAAAAACAATAACTTACACATCGAACTTATCATTAACCGTAAAGGTGAGATTGGTAAAACCGACATTGCGGGTTTAGACGATATTCAAATTGAATCGGCACTTTCTACCATTATGGATTTTGAAGATTCGGTTGCCGCGGTTGACAGTGAAGACAAAATTGAAGCGTACCGTAACTGGTTTGGTTTAATCACCGGCAACCTAACAACCACGATTAATAAAGGCAACCAAACACAGATCCGCCGTTTAAATTGCGACCGTAGCTACACCCATAAAAATGGTGACGACTACAACTTACATGGCCGCTCATTATTAATGGTGCGTAATGTTGGTCACTTAATGACTAGCGATCTGGTGCAAACGCCGAACGGTCAAAACATGCCAGAAGGCTTGATTGATGCTGTGATCACCGCGTTGATTGCTTCGATTGAAATCAAGAACCCACAAGCATGTCGCGTTACCAACAGCCGCACTGGCAGCATTTATATTGTTAAACCGAAAATGCATGGCCCTGAAGAAGTCGCGTTTAGTAATGAAATTTTTGAACGTGTTGAGCAGATGCTAGAACTTGCACCGAACACCATCAAAATGGGCATTATGGATGAAGAGCGCCGCACCACGGTAAACCTAAAAGAATGTATCCGCGCTGCACAATCTCGCGTGGTATTCATCAACACAGGTTTCCTTGACCGCACTGGTGATGAAATCCACACCAGCATGCAAGCAGGCGCATTCAAGCCAAAAGGCGACATTAAACATCAAGCATGGATCAGCGCTTACGAAAACAACAATGTAGAAGTGGGTCTAGCGTGTGGTTTTGCTGGCAAAGCACAGATTGGTAAAGGCATGTGGGCGATGCCCGATGAAATGAAAGCCATGATGGATGCAAAAGTGACTCACCCACAGTCGGGCGCGAATACCGCTTGGGTACCGTCACCAACGGCAGCGACTTTACATGCGATTCATTACCATCAAGTGAGTGTATTTGAACAACAAGCAAGCGTTGTAAACCGAGCACCAGCCAAACTTGAAGATTTGCTAAGCATTGAACTATTAAGTGAAAACGAGCTGACCGAACAACAAGTTGAAAACGAACTGGATAATAACATTCAAGGCATTTTAGGCTACGTAGTTCGCTGGGTAGAAATGGGCATCGGTTGTTCAAAAGTGCCTGACATCAACAATATTGAACTAATGGAAGACCGCGCCACCTTGCGTATTTCAAGCCAACACATTGCGAACTGGTTATTACACGGCATCTGCCGCCCAGAGCAAGTGATGGACAGCATGCACAAAATGGCGCAAGTGGTCGATACACAAAACCAAGGGTCAGCAGGATACAAACCAATGCTGCCAAAAATTGAACAAAGCTTAGCGTTTCAAGCGGCAAGAGAACTTATCTTCCAGGGTCGCAATCAGCCAAGTGGCTACACCGAACCGCTATTGCATCAATATAGAGCTTGGGCTAAAGGATAAAACATTAAGGCCTAATCCAATAATTTACGAAACTGAAAATACTAACATCCAATAACTGAAACGAAGAATAAGAACATCCTAGCCACAAGAAGCGAAGTGTTCTATCTCAAATAAAAAGAAGGGATTCATTATGCCAACGACTAATACAACTCAACAAAACAGCTACAAGCAACAGCTTTCTGATGCAACCAGCATGATTGAAAAACAAGGCAGCACTTGGAGCGCTATCACGCCAGAATACGTAGCTCGTATGCGCCTACAAAACCGCTTCAAAACCGGTTTGGATATCGCTCGCTACACCGCAAAAATCATGCGTGAAGATATGGATTCTTACGACCGTGATTCTGCCAACTACACACAATCTCTAGGTTGCTGGCATGGATTCATCGGCCAACAAAAAATGATTTCAATTAAGAAGCATTTTGAAACTACTCGTGGTCGCTACCTTTACCTTTCAGGTTGGATGGTTGCAGCAATGCGCTCTGAGTTTGGCCCATTACCAGACCAATCCATGCATGAGAAAACGACAGTACCAATGCTGATTGAAGAGCTGTACACCTTCTTAAAACAAGCTGATGCTCGTGAATTGAATCATCTATTCAAAGATCTCGATGCAGCGCAAGCGTCAGGCGACCAAATAAAAGTACAAGCCGTACAAAATCAAATCGACAATTTTGAAACGCATGTTGTTCCAATCATTGCCGATATCGATGCCGGTTTTGGTAACGAAGAAGCGACTTACCTACTGGCCAAGAAAATGATTGAAGCGGGTGCATGTTGTATCCAAATCGAAAACCAAGTGTCAGATGCGAAACAATGTGGTCACCAAGACGGTAAAGTAACCGTACCACACGAAGATTTCTTAGCGAAAATAAATGCGGTTCGTTACGCATTCCTAGAAATGGGCGTTGAAGATGGCGTTATCGTGGCACGTACCGATTCACTAGGTGCAGGCCTTACTCAGAAAATCCCAGTGTCTCAAACTGCGGGCGACCTTTCTGACCAATACAATGCCTTCATCGATGGCGTAGAAATCACTTCTTTATCAGAGCTTGAATCTGGTGACATGGTATTAAAACAAGGTGATGCAGTGATCAAACCCACTCGTCTGCCAAACGGTCTGATTCGCTTCAAACCTGATACAGGTGAAGATCGCGTAGTACTAGACTGCATTACCTCTCTACAAAACGGTGCGGATCTATTGTGGATTGAAACGGAAAAACCACACGTTGAGCAAATCGCTGGCATGGTAAACCGCATTCGTGAAGTCATTCCAAATGCGAAACTGGTTTACAACAACAGCCCATCGTTCAACTGGACGCTAAACTTCCGTCAGCAAGTATTTGATGCATGGACAGAAGAAGGCAAAGACGTTGCGACTTACGACCGCGCACAATTGATGAGTCAAGTGTACGACGGTTCTGAGTTAGCACTAGAAGCGGATGCGAAAATCCAAAGCTTCCAACGCGATGCAGCAGCGCAAGCGGGTATTTTCCACCACTTGATTACGCTACCGACTTACCACACAGCAGCGCTTTCAACTGATAATTTGGCGAAAGACTACTTCGGTGAGCAAGGCATGTTGGCTTATGTTGCAGGCGTTCAACGTAAAGAACTGCGTCAAGGTTTAGCATCAGTGAAACACCAAGATATGTCTGGTTCTAACATTGGTGATGACCATAAAGAATACTTCTCAGGCGACCAAGCACTGAAAGCCTCTGGCGAAAATAACACCATGAATCAGTTCTCGTAACACAGCGATATTCGAACCTCGAGTGCTCCACCGCTCGAGGTTCGAAAACGATTAAAATTCCCTTAATCAAAAGGCTTCCTTATTTCTCAGTTGGCGAGAATGCGGGAAGCCTTTTTTTATGTTCGAATATTGTTTTTCACGTACTTTCTATGAGTTCAAAAGCAGCGTCCTTAATAATCCAATGGCAATCGAAAACATAATCACCGCAATCACACTATCTAACACTCGCCAGGTACTAGGTTTGGCAAATACCGGAATGAGTTTTTTCGCCACATATGCCAAACCATAAAACCAAATCGCTGAAGCCGATAATGCGCCGATTAGAAACCATTGTTTCTCATCAAAATTCAATGACGAGGTAATGCCACCCAGAACCACAATAGTATCAATGTACACATGCGGATTCAGAAAGGTCATGGCTAAGGTCATCATCGCGACTTTGATCCAATTACGACTGACTTCGCTGTTATCAATATCCAAATGACTTTGCCCACGCCACGCCGATTTAGCGGATAACCAACCGTACCAACATAAAAAAACAATGCCGCATAAGGTTAAGATTTGTGTCAGCATTGGTGATTGTTCTAATAATGCCCCAACCCCAAGAATGCCAGTGCTGATCAGTAAAATATCGCCCATGAAACAGATGGTCGCCACCATCATCACATGGTTATTTTTCAAACCTGACTTCAGCAAAAAAGCATTCTGACTGCCAATGGCGACAATCAAACTGCCAGAAACAAACGCCCCTTTTAATGCCACACTTAACATTGTTTATCCCTTAATTCACAACCTTACCGAATAACCGTATATTGCACTCAAACCAACTTAAGTTAAAATTAAAAAAACTTATCCTACATTAAATTTACTTAACTAGTTGTTTTCAATAAGGGCCGATTATGTTTGACTATAAATTACTAGAATCCCTAGAGCGCATTGGGGCACTAAAAAGCTTTGAAGTGGCCGCACAAGAATTGAACATTTCTCAATCGGCGATATCTCAACGCATTACCAATCTAGAGCAACGAGTAGGCAGTATTTTAGTTCGCCGAGGAAAAAGTCTCTCACTAACCCCAACCGGTCAAGCGCTTGCTGACCATGTCATAAAAGTCAAACAACTCGAATTAGAAGTGAATCATCGGCTTAACATTAACGATCACGCTCATCAATTAAAAGTCGTGGTCAATGCAGATAGCCTCGCTACGTGGTGGCTCAGTGCTGTTCAAAGTTTTAGCCAACAACATAAAGTGGTGTTTGATTTAGTGATTGAAGATCAAAGCCAAGGGCTAAAACATTTGGAAGAAGGTTTAGTGCTCGGCTGCTTATGCAGCTCAAACAAACCGCTAGCCGGTACTCGTTGTGAGTATTTAGGTACGATGGAATATCGCTTTTATTGCTCGGCTAGTTTTCATCAGCAGTATTTTGAAGATAATAAGTCCATTGCACAACAACAAGCCATATTGAGCAAAGTGCCAGCCGTTATTTTTGGTGCGGATGATAAGTTGCAAAAGCAGCAATTTCAAAAGTGGGGGTTTAATGAGAACTTTCCTTATCATATTTGTCCATCCAGCGAAGGGTTGGCCAGCATGATAATCAATGGTCAAGGCTACGGAATATTACCAGTCATACAAGCTCAGCCTTTCGTTGATGAACTGATGGATATATTCCCAGAAAAAGAAGGAATACACGTCCCACTATACTGGCATTATTGGCAACAAAGTGGTTCGTTATTGGAGAAGTTATCGAATGTGTTGGCAGGAGATAAAACCAAGAGGTTGATTAGATAGTGACAGTTTCTCGGGCAAGCTTTTGATACGTGCAAATCATTATCTAGATAACATAAAAGCGATCCCACTTAACATAGGATCGCCTTCTCTTTTTCAAGTCACGAGCAATAAAGCGCCCGAGACTCCGCATTCATTTTTACCCTTCTATTCCCGCATGACGCAACATCGCATCAATCTGTGGTTCACGGCCACGGAAGCGTTTGAATAGCTCCATCGGCTCTTCACTGCCACCCATCTCAAGGATATTGTTTAAGAAGCTCTGACCGGTTTCTTTATTAAAAATACCTTCTTCTTCAAAGCGTGAGAACGCATCGCTTGAAAGCACTTCGGCCCATAAGTAGCTATAGTAACCAGCGCTGTAACCACCAGCAAAAATATGACTGAACGCGTGCGAGAATCGGTTCCACTCAAGCCCTGGCAATACCGCCACTTTAGCTTTCACTTCGGCCAGCGTTTCTAACACTTTCGCGCCAATGTCTGGATCGTATTGCGAGTGTAGTGTGAAGTCGAATAGACCAAACTCTAATTGTCGCAGAATAAACATCGCCGATTGGAAATTCTTCGCCGCCAGCATTTTATCTAACATGTCTTTAGGTAATGGCTCACCGGTTTCATAATGACTCGAAATGAAAGATAACGCCTCTTCTTCCCAACACCAGTTTTCAAGGAACTGACTTGGCAGCTCAACCGCATCCCAAGGCACACCATTAATGCCAGAAACCGCAGCCACTTCCACTTGAGTTAACATGTGATGGATACCATGACCAAATTCATGGAACAAGGTCACCACTTCATCATGAGTAAACAAGGCTGGCTTATCGCCCACGGGTTTGTTGAAGTTACACGTTAGGTACGCCACTGGTGATTGAATTTCACCGTTTGGCAAGTTACGGCGCACACGACATTCGTCCATCCATGCACCGCCACGTTTGTGTTCACGGGCGTATAAATCTAGGTAGAAACTGCCACGTAATTGACCTTTTGCATCTTTAATTTCAAAGAAGCGAACCGAGTCATGCCACACTTCCACACCTTGCTTTTCCGTTACCGTCATACCAAACACTCGGTTTAGCACTTCAAATAATCCGGCCACCACTTTTGACTCAGGAAAGTATGGACGCAGTTCTTCATCGGAAATTTGGAAAAGCTTTTGTTTTTGCTTTTCACTGTAATAACCAATGTCCCACAAGTTCAGCTCGGTGACACCAAACTCTTGCTCGGCAAATTGGCGTAACTCTTCAACTTCACGCACACCTTGAGGCTTCACTTTCACCGCTAAGTCGTTTAAAAACCCCATCACTTGCGCAGGCGTTTCTGCCATTTTGGTCGCCAGTGATTTTTCAGCATAGGAACTAAAACCCAATAAACGCGCAATTTCATGACGCAGCTTTAGCTCTTCAGCCATCACTTCGGTGTTATCCCACTTACCGGCATTAGGACCACGATCAGAAGCACGAGTCACAAAGGCTTCATACATTTCTTGGCGCAGCGCTTGGTTATCACAATAGGTCATCACTGGAATGTAAGATGGCATCTCCAATGTGAGCAACCAACCGTCTAATTCTTTTGCTTCGGCATTAGCTTTTGCCGCTGCCATTGCCGATTCAGGCATGCCAGCCAGTTCCGCTTCATCGGTCACATGCTTTGACCACCCCATAGTGGCGTCGAGTACATTGTTTGAGAAGGTTGAACCTAATTCAGATAAACGCTTACTGATGTCACCATAACGTTTTTGCTCATTAAGCGGCAAACCAATACCAGATAATTCAAAGTCTTTTAAGGCATCGGTAATCGATTTTTGTTGCGCGGTATTGAGAGAGGCAAATTCATCACTGGCTTTAATGGCTTTATACGCTTCATATAACCCTTTATGCTGGCCAACCCAAGTGCCATATTCCGACAACAACGGCAAACACGCTTCATAAACTTCACGCAGTTCATTGCTGTTTTTCACTGAATTTAAATGGCTGATTGGCGACCAAATACGGCTAAGGCGATCATCGGTTTCCGTTAATGGTTCACAAATGGTATCCCAGCTTGGCGCTTGCTCATTGGCAAGCACATTTTCAACTTGCGCTCGGCAATCGGCAATCGCTTGTTCAATTGCAGGCTGAACTTGTTCTGGTTTAATTTGTGTAAACGGAGGGAGATCGGTGAAGGTTAATAACGGATTAGACATGAATGCTTCCTTAATCGTGAAATGGGATCACTGCGTTTTACCGCTTTCATACTTCTTAAATGAAGCCATTCAATGCCAATTTCAATGGCGGCAAAAGTAATAATTCATTTCAGCCATCTTTTGTTACGCATCTCAAGCTATTCTTAGGTATCATTGAACACAATATTGACCCAATTTAACGAGATACCCGATGCTGAGTTATCGCCACAGTTTTCATGCCGGCAACCATGCCGATGTCGTCAAACACATTGTACAAAGCCTTATTTTGAATGCCCTCAAACAAAAAGATAAGCCATTTGTTTACCACGACACCCACGCAGGTGTTGGACGTTACGACTTAACGCATGAATGGTCGGAAAAGACTGGCGAATACAAACAAGGCATCGCACGTATTTGGGGGCAAGATTTACCTGAAGACGTCACCAGTTATCTTGAAGCGATTACAACGTTAAATGACGGTGAAGAACTTCGTTATTATCCGGGCTCTCCACGCGTAGCACGTGCTCACTTACGCAATCAAGACCGCATGGTTCTCACTGAGTTGCACCCTAGTGATTACCCATTATTGCAGCAAGAGTTTCACCGTGATCGTCAAGTCACCATTCATCAAAAAGATGGCTTTGAACATTTAAAAGCAAGCTTGCCTCCTAAAGAGCGTCGTGGTTTGGTGTTAATCGATCCACCTTATGAACTGGCACACGAATACCAAGATGTGGTGAAAGCCATTTCTCAAAGCCACAAACGCTGGGCAACCGGAGTTTATGCGATTTGGTATCCCGTGGTGTATCGTCATACCATTGATGACATGATTGAAGGATTAAAAGATCTCAACATTCGCAATATTTTGCAGATCGAATTGGGCGTCTCACCGGACAGCGAAGAGCGTGGCATGACCGCCTCTGGCATGATCGTGATTAATCCCCCGTGGAAATTAGCCAGTCAGATGGATCAGATTCTTCCTATTTTACAGCAAGCCATTGCACCAAGCACCGGACACAGTAAAGTGGAGTGGATTGTTCCTGAATAATCTAATTTTAAAAATAATCAAACCTAATTGGGGTTGCAGTTCACCTTAGCCACCCCCATTAATATTATAAAGATATCCATCAAATTTCTCGCATGCCGACAACATCGCATGCCCAAAAGACAGTTACGGAGAACACTATGACAACGCATTTTGATTACATTTGTATTGGTGGCGGTAGTGGCGGCATCGCATCAGCAAACCGTGCCGCTATGCATGGCGCAAAAGTGGCGTTAATTGAAGCTCAAGATCTGGGCGGCACTTGTGTCAACGTGGGTTGTGTACCAAAAAAAGTGATGTGGCATGGCGCACAAGTCGCTGAAGCAATTAACCTATACTCCAAAGATTACGGCTTTGATATCGATGTTAAAGGCTTCAACTGGGCCAAACTGGTTGAAAACCGTCAAGCTTACATTGGTCGTATTCACGAATCTTACGATCGCGTACTGGGCAACAATAAAATCAACGTGATCCGTGGTTTTGCTAAATTTGTTGACGAAAAAACCGTTGAAGTAAACGGCGAGCTTTACACCGCCGATCATATTTTAATTGCTGTGGGTGGCCGTCCAAGCATTCCAAACGTACCGGGCGCGGAACACGGCATTGATTCAAATGGCTTCTTTGAGCTAAACGAGCAACCAAAACGTGTTGCGGTGGTTGGCGCCGGTTACATTGCCGTTGAAATCGCGGGCGTATTAAGCGCACTCGGCACTGAAACGCATTTATATGTGCGTAAAGAATCGCCACTGCGCAGCTTCGATCCTTTAATTGTGGATACCTTAGTTGAAGTGATGAATGCCGAAGGCCCAACCCTTCACACCAATTCTGTCCCCAAAGAAGTCGTAAAAGAAGCCGATGGCAGCATTACGCTTCATCTTGAAAATGGTGAAAGCCAGAACGTTGACACCCTAATTTGGGCAATTGGCCGCCACCCTGCAACCGATGCAATTAACCTTGAGGTGACCGGTGTTGAAACCAACGAACGTGGTTACATCAAAGTAGATGAATACCAAGAAACCAACGTGAAAGGCATTTACTGCGTTGGTGACATCATGGAAGGTGGTGTTGAACTCACGCCGGTTGCCGTTAAAGCGGGGCGTCAACTGTCTGAGCGTTTATTCAATGGTCAAACCAACGCTAAGATGGATTATGCGCTTATCCCAACAGTAGTGTTTAGCCACCCACCTATCGGCACCATTGGCTTAACGGAAGCAGAAGCTATAAAGCAGTACGGCGAAGCTAACGTTAAGGTCTACCAATCTGGCTTTACCGCGATGTACACTGCAGTAACCTCACATCGTCAGCCCTGCAAAATGAAGCTGGTTTGCGCAGGTGACGATGAAAAAGTGGTTGGTCTACACGGCATTGGTTTTGCAGTCGATGAAATGATCCAAGGATTTGGCGTTGCGATGAAGATGGGCGCCACCAAAGCCGATTTCGATTCTGTTGTGGCGATTCACCCGAC
Source organism: Vibrio rumoiensis 1S-45 (assembly GCF_000286955.2). GTDB lineage: Bacteria > Pseudomonadota > Gammaproteobacteria > Enterobacterales > Vibrionaceae > Vibrio > Vibrio rumoiensis_A. Next base: position 10,186 of record NZ_AJYK02000003.1, on the reverse strand, counting down.
TGGTTCGGAAGAGTTTGTTACCATGCGATAGGTGCTACTCATCGCGTTAAATTGAAACAACAGCCTCGCCTAACCGCGGGGCTTTTTTATCGATGTTATTCTGCCGCGAGTAAAAGTTCTGTCAAATGATGCCTTTTAGGGAGCTTTTCATGGTCATTAAAGTGACAGAGCTTTCATGAAAGAGTAGACTTGCCGACCATTTTGTTCATTATTCAAACAAAAACTACTTACTTAGAACAAAATGTACATTTTACAGAAAGTGAAATGCCTTACGCTGGCTTGCACCACAAGGATTTTTGTCATATATCCATGACCCACCCTATTTATACCATTTTACTTGGATAAAGGAACAAGGACGAGAAATACCCCAGCAATGGGTTTGCAGCCGTCACCTCCGTTTCTCCATCTGCGCTTTAGTTCAGATAATAGTAAGAGTCTTCCTAAATGAATACTATTCACGCTTTTTATCGCTTATTGCCTGTCCGCATTACTCAAGTGGTCATTACCTGCTTGATGGCTTCGATGATTTTTAGCAATCTAACAATGGCAGCAGAAGACACCAGCGAAACTCAAGCTGAGCCTGCAAGCGTACGCGCTTATGATTTACCAACCGATCAACCAAGTGAAGCGGTTGGCATTCATTCTTATTCCAGCAGTATTGATGGCGATGATGACCGTTCTGAAGCACAAAAGAAAAATGACCAAATCTGGGATCACGTTTTGCCTTTTGGTGCTCAAGTGGCTATCTATAATGGCTATGATTTGCCTTTGCCTTTTGGAGTGAGTTTGATTTATAGCAAGACCAAGCAAAATCAACTGATCTCTAATCTAAATGTCGGCCATAACGGTAACGCTAACGTTAATGTCGATTCAATTGCATCATTCGACCGATTTGAAACCGATACCATAGCCCCTCAAATAAAAATAGATGCGTGGATCTTACCGTTTTTAAATGTCTTCGGTGTAGTTGGACATTCTTCCGGTACAGCCGATTTAAATGTCGATATTTCAGGGGATGGCCTATTAAATGGTCTTTCTGACAGTGGATTAGGTCCCAAGCTTATTGGGACAGCTAATGATTACTGCAAGAGTTTACCACCAGCAAAAAGAGCAACATGTTATGGCGCTGTACAGGGCGGAAAAGCCATTGTGAAAAACAAGTTGGCAGGAACAAGTTACGATCTTGGCGTAACTGCCGATGTCGGGGGCTATAATTACACCATAGGCACTATGCTAGCAGGCGGTGTACACAATTGGTTTTATGTGATGCCAATGTCTTATACCAAGAATGAAATGGCTTCAACCAATGTCGGCGGTGGTGTCGTTAATATCCAACCTAGGATGGGTTATAACTTCCACTTTTCAAATGGGAATAACCTCGCTTTGTATACTGGTGCCAGTTACATGGATATCAACCAAACCATCAGTGGTGGTTACACGCCTGGTGAAGGTGCCGGTAAAGACGAAGCTGGCCCTAAAACGCTCAACTTTAGTGTCGATCAAGAAAATGAAGATAAATGGGCGGGTATTATGGGGGTGAACTTAAGCTTGAATAAATCGCTCTCTCTGGCCATGGAACATACCGGTTATAAATCCGATAGCCGTAAGCAGACCTTAGTATTATTAAATGGCCGTTTTTAAAGATCATTATTGATTTCCCTATTCAACTCAACTTGCCACTCTAAGCAAACTTCGCTCTGGTGGCATTGAGGTAAAACATCCCCTTCCTCCTCCTTAATTTAACCTATTGTTTAATAGTTACTTACTTGTATATTTATTAAGATTATTGTTTTTTCTATCTAAAAACCATTAATATCACTCATTATGATATTGTATAGGTCATACAATAAGCCTATTTTATTGTTATAAATAAACCTCTTTTAAAAGAGATCGTCTGACTAGGACTCACGTCATCACTAAGTTAGGCTGTACTGTCACTATAATAGAAGATTAATGGATAATGACTCTATGTAACGCCCTAATGCACTGTTTTCATTTAACCTTATCAGTCCGATCAAGGCTTCCTTTCTTTCTGCTATTTGCTCCCATTTTTTATAGCCATATTGCCCTTGCAGATAACGAGGCGGGCTTGCATACCGTACCAATGGATTCAAAACCTGTCGATTCCTCGAGTATGAATAATGTTCTCGCTCAAAGTAAGCCACATAACCCTAACGATAAGGTTTGGGATCATGTGTTACCTTTTGGTGGACAGCTCGCGATCTATAATGGTTATGATTTGCCATTGCCTTTTGGGGTAAGTTTTCTTTTTAGCCATATTGAACAAGATCAATCGATCAGTAATTTAAAAGTGGGTTATGGTGGATCTGCCAATACCAATATCGACTTTTTGTCGTTTGATAAATTTAGAACGAATACCAATACTCCACAATTAAAAATAGATGCTTGGGTGTTACCTTTTTTAAATGTATTTGCCACTGTCGGCCGAATAAAAGGCACAATTGATATTAATATGAGCATGCCAAGGGGGAGCGTTGTAACTAGCGATCCTGTGACGAATGCAGTTAATGATGGTATTCAAGCATACTGCGCAAAGAATCCGGTAAAATGTCGAGCAGGCAGCTCATTACTTCCCGATACTCCACCCGATCTTTTCAATGGCGAACCTTGGCAACTAAATGCAGAAGCAGAAGTTGAGGGTTACAATTACAGCTTTGGCGCGATGTTAGCAGGCGCTATTGGAGATTGGTTTTATACGATGCCAATTGTCTACACGCAAACCGAAATGAAAAAAACCAATGTCGATGGTGGCACAATCAATATCCAGCCTCGTGTTGGTTATAATTTCCCACTCGATCATGGATTTGAGTTAGCCTTATACACTGGCGCAAGTTATATGGATACTCGCCAGACCATCAGCGGTGGATTTAATTTAGAAACCATGGAAGCAACCAAAGACTTTGATGCACCTCACACCATCGCTTTTGAAGTAGAACAAGAAAACACCAATAAATGGGCGGGTATTTTAGGGTTTAACTTATCGCTCAATAAGCACCTCTCCGCCGCTATGGAGTACACTGGTATTGTGGGTGATCGAACTCAACTCATTTTAATGATCAATGGCCGTTTTTAAATCATCTTCCCTAGCCTGTGTAATGCAAGCTAGGGAACTTCTTTACATTACACTTGGTCGGCAGGAAATATTACTCCAACCTGTTTACGCACTTCGGTTGTAATGCGAGATACCCCTAGCGCACGCGCTTTGGCTTTTTCACATAGCTTGCCTTGTTTGATTTGATCAGCAAAAACCTGTGCTTCATAAGTCATGGTGTTTTCCACTTGTGGCACTTGATAGGTCACCGCCTCTTCACCTCGAAGTTTCAACACAATATGATCGCACTCTGAAATATGCTCAATAATCATCGAGCCAGCTTCACCTTGAATTTCACTTGGAATAGTGGAATCTGAGACTTTAGAGTGTGAAATCACCACATCATGATCCGAGTATTGAAGTAAGACCGAGCCGTGAGCATCTACACCAGAATCCAGCAGGTGAGCACTCGCTTGCACGGTTTTAGGCTCGCCAAATAACGCCACCGCACTGGATACACAATAAAAGCCAATATCCATGATCGAGCCATTTGAAAAGGCAGGGTTAAAGGTATTTGGGTTTTCTCCATCCAAGTAACGCTGATAACGAGAAGAATACTGACAATAGTTAATAAACACTTTATGCATTTTTCCAAGCTTAGGTAAATGCTCATGAATCAGTGAAAAATTAGGGAGATACTCCGTTTTAAACGCTTCAAATAATACAACGTTGTTCTCTTCCGCAACTTTGAACATGTGCTCCGCTTGAACAATGTTAGAGGCTACCGGTTTTTCGCAAATCACATGCTTGCCATTTTCAAGCATCAGTACACTTTGTTCATAATGCAGGGAATTCGGGCTGGCAATATAAACAGCGTCAAAAGCATCACTACGCGCCATTTGTTCCAAATCGGTAAAACATACCGCATTATTGCTAAACGGTGCCGCAAATTCATTTGCGCGCGCTTGGTTACGAGAATATACCGCGGTGAGTTCAAACTCTTGCACTTCCAATGCTGCTTGTACAAATCGCTCGGTGATCCAGTTCGTACCAATAATTGCCAGACGTAACATAGCTATCCTTTTACTCTCTAATCAAAAAGAAAACCGCAGAAGTTACCCTCTACGGTTTATTATCATACTCATAGCTCCATCAGGAACCTAATAAGTTTAGCCTTTATATAGCTTAGGGTTAAACACATCACGTAACCAGTCACCGAGCAGATTGATCACCAGTACAATCGTCACTAACACAAAACCAGGGAAAGCGGTGATCCACCAAGAGCCTGAGAAAATGTAGTTAAAACCGATGCTAATTAATGAGCCTAGTGATGGTTGGTCTACCGGCAAACCTAAGCCAAGGAAAGACAACGCCGCTTCCGACATAATGGCATTAGCGATTTGCACCGTTGAAATAACCAAAATTGGCGACAAGCAGTTCGGCAGAATATGACGAAACATAATACGAGGTGAACGAAAACCCATCACTCGCGCCGCTTCAACGTATTCTTTCTTTTTCTCTGCCAATACAGATGCACGAATGGTACGTGCATATTGAGGCCATTCGGCAATACCGATAATTACGATCAACATTAATACCGCATATTGCCCGTAAAATTCACCACCAAAGCTGGCTTTAAAGATAGCCGAAACAATGATCGCCACCATCATGGTTGAGAATGATAACTGCACATCAGCAAAGCGCATTAGGAAGCTATCAATACGTCCACCAAAGTAACCAGCAGATAAACCAATAATAATGCCTAAAAACAGCTGCAACGCCACCGCACAAAAACCAATCATTAATGACAAACGTGAGCCATATAAAATGGTCGAGAAAATATCACGACCTTGGTCATCCGTACCCAACCAGAATGCAGAATCACCATATTCCATCCATGATGGTGGCAATTCTGAATCCATGATATCAATCGACGTCAGGTCATAAGGGTTACTTGGTGCGATCCAAGGTGAGAATAGTGCAGCAATGAAAAACACCATAAAAACAGCGAAGCTCACCATCGCGACTTTATCACGCAAGAAATAATAAAGAATGTCGGATTGTTTAAAGCGTTCCCAACGAGTAGGAACAACCGATGAAGTTTGTTGATTCATGATTACGCTCCTTTTCCAGTAATGTTCACGGTTGGGTTAACTAAACCGTACAGTAAATCGACGATGGTATTGGTAACAACGAAAATTAAACCAACGAAGATAACGTAAGCGGTAATTAACGGTGTATCTACACGGTTAATCGCCTCAAGGAAAAGGAAGCCTGTACCCGGCCATTGAAAGACGGTTTCGGTTAAAATGGTGTACGCCACCATAGTACCAATTTGCACACCACCCACCGTCAATACTGGCAACATAGTATTTTTTAAAGCATGTTGATAATAAATTTTATTGGTTGCTAAACCTTTAGCTTTACAGAACTTAATGTACTCCGAGCCCAACACTTCAAGCATTTCAGAGCGAACCAAACGGATAAACAATGGCAACATGATGGAAGCTAGTGAAACACACGGTAAAACAAGGTGAGCCAGACCATCAAGAGTAAATAATCCTGATTGCCAGCCCGTTCCTAGCACTTCAACCGTTTCACCACGGCCATAAGAAGGTAACCATCCTAATTCAATAGAGAATACGTACATCAGCATTATAGCGGTTAAGAAAACCGGAATAGAAATACCTACACTACTGAAACCCATGATGATTTTAGTTAAGAAGCTTTTAGGATGAATCGCTGAATAAACCCCTAATGGGATTGATAAGAAAATAATTATTATCGTGGCACCAAATACCAGCTCTAATGTGGCTGCCAACTTATCAAGAATGACCTCAGTTGCAGGTTTTTTAAAAAAATACGATGTGCCTAAATCACCATGCAGTGCGTTAACTACAAAGCGAGAGTATTTCACCGTAAACGGATCATTCAGACCCAGCTCATCACGCAGTGCTTGACGCTCTGCCTCAGAAACTGATTGTCCGACCAACTCACGCAACGGGTCGCCTAGGTTATCCTGAATGGAAAACGCTACTAGACTGATCACAAACATCACTATCAGTGCCTGAAACAGGCGCTTGACCAGAAACGTAAACATTCCTTGCCCCTTAAAAGTCCTTGAAAGCCAAGTGAACCAATCAATGGTTCAACTTGAGCTTTGTTATGCTGTCGGAAAATCACCAACAACACAAAATCTAAATGTGCCGTACCTAGGCTTTAAACCTAAGATACGGCTTACTTATTATTGTTATTCACCAATTAAATTGGCTTATTTTTCATCAACTACTAAATCGCCAAAGTATGGAAATTCCATCGCATTAACAATTGGTGTGATGTGAACATTTGATTTCGCACCCCAAGCAAGGTTTTGCCAGTGTAGAGGAACAAATGCCGCATCATCGTAAAGAATACGTTCTACTTTTTGCAGATCAGCGCTACGTTTCTCGGTATCGGTTTCGGTATTGGCTGTATTGATCAGCTTATCCACTTCAGGGTTTGAGTAATAACCACAGTTGTATTGACCTTTACCTGTTTTTTCATCACGCGTCATGGTTAAGAATTCAGTTAAATTCGCTGAATCTTCGGTATCTGCATGCCAACCAATCATCAACATATCAGCCGCACATTTATCAAACTCAGGCCAGTATTGCGCTTTAGGCATTGTTTTCAAATCAACTTTAATGCCGATTTTCGATAGCATCGCTGCTGCTGCTTGAGCAATTTTCGCATCATTCACATAACGGTTATTTGGCGCGATCATGGTTAAGCTCAAGCCTTTTTCATAACCCGCTTCTTTCATTAGTTCTTTAGCTTTCGCTAAATCGTAACGTGGTTTCAGCTCTGGATCATAACCAGCATAACCATCTGGGCTTTGTTGGCCTGCCGCAGTAGCAAAGCCTTTCATTATGCGTTTTGCAATCCCTTCATTATTGATAGCGTAAACAATCGCCTGACGAACACGCTTATCTTTTAAAGCTGGGTTGCTGTTTTGGTTCATTTGGAAAGTAATAATACGTGTGCCCGGTAGCGTCACTAAATCAATGCCATCTGCATTTTTCACGCGGTCGTGATCATTTGGCGCAACAGGGGCGATCATATCAACGCCACCAGAAAGTAACGCAGCGACACGAGTGGCATTTTCTTTGATTGGCTTAAGAGTAATATGATCCACATTACCTTTACTTTCTTTATCCCAATAATCGGCAAAACGTTCAAAATCAACTTTTACGCCTTGCTCACGTGAGGTGACGATGAAAGGGCCTGTACCAGAAATATGCGTTGATGCGAAAGAGTTACCGTGTTTTACAATGGCAGCTTTATCATTGCCTTGGTCATCTTTACCTGAGTAAAACTTGCTATCCATTGGGAAGATGTAGGTTGCAGATTGCAGTACAAGTGGGAAAGCATCTTTAGTCACGAGATCAAAAGTATAATCATCAACCTTCACCGCTTTTTCAAATGGTTCAAAAATAGCTTTGAAATCTTGAGATTGTTGCAGACGATTAAATGTCCACACCACATCATCGGCTGTCATAGTATTGCCAGAATGGAACTTCACGCCTTTGCGTAGATGAAAACGCATGGTTTTTTCGTCAATACGTTCCCATTTTTCAGCTAAGCGAGCTTCAAATTCAAACTTTTGGTTATAACGAACTAGTGGGTCGAATACCATGTGCGATAGCTGCAGCGTACCACCAGACAATTGCTCATGTGGATCAAGTGATACTGGATCAGCATCATAAGCCACGGTGATATCGGCAGCTAAAGCATTAAAGCTTAAACCTGCCGCCATTAGTGCAACCGCCAGTTTGGTCTTAATGGTTTTCATTGCATAACTCCTTCATGCGGGAATCTATCCCTATTGTTGTTTTTTAGAGTGTGTAAATATTGTGTTTCTTTGCATCTGTGATTGTTGGCTTAAAAATACCTAGCCAAGGCAAAGCGTAGACGCGTTATGCGCTTTTCGCTTCTTCTCTTAATCCTGTAAATTCAGGCATTAAGGAAATTAATTGTTTACTGTATTCATGCTGCGGATCAGTAAACAGTTGCTCAGTTGGGGAGACTTCCAGTAACTGCCCCATTTTCATCACGCCAATTCGGTCACACATTTGACGAATAACCGGCAAATCATGGCTGATAAACAGCATGGTTAAATTCAATTCATCTTGTAAATCTTTTAATAGATTCAAGATCTGTGCCTGAACGGATACGTCCAAAGCAGAAGTTGGTTCGTCACAAATGAGTAAACGAGGACGAGTCGCCAATGCACGCGCGATTGAAATGCGCTGACGCTGACCACCAGAGAATTCATGTGGGTATTTCACACCAGCCATTCGCCCCAAACCGACGTGATCCAATAGATCATGCACGATCTGACGGGTTTCGGTTTCATTGCGGGTTAATTGGTGAAAACGAATCGGTTCGGCAATGATGTCGAAAATTTTCATGCGTGGATTCATTGAGGTGTAAGGGTTTTGGAACACCATTTGCATTTGACGTCTAAAAGGACGACGCTCACGCTCTGATTTAATCGCAGTGAGATCAATTCCTTCGAAGGTCACTTTGCCTTCATTTGGGGCATATAGCCCCGCGATAACGCGCGCAATGGTTGATTTCCCTGAACCCGACTCTCCCACCAGGCCAAAGGTTTCACCTTCATGTACTTCAAAGCTAACGTTGTTAGAGGCTTGAACATACTCACGACGGGACTCAAAAAAGGAATCTTTGGTAGTAAAACGTAAACTCACATTTTCTACATTCAGCAGAGGTCCAGTATAATCACGTTGATCTTGGCTTTGACCTAACCAATGGGTTTTCACATCTAAAGGCTGATGCTCATGCGCTTCTTCGATATAACTCACCAATGGGAATCGATCGAATTTTTTATCGGAACGCGGCACTGCAGAAATTAGGCTATGGGTATAAGAATGCTCTGGTGTGCCTAATACTTTTGCTGTTGGGCCAAATTCAACCAGATCACCACGATACATCACCGCGACTTTGTCGGTCACGTTCGACACTACACCCATATCATGGGTAACCAACATACAACCAACGTTATTCTTAATACAAAGCTCGCGAATAAGGCTCAGAATTTGATCTTGAATAGATACGTCTAATGCCGTAGTAGGTTCATCAGCAATAATCAAATCCGGTTCACCCGCTAACGCAATCGCAATCACGACACGTTGACGCATGCCACCAGAAAATTGGTGTGGGTATTGTTTTAAGCGGTTTTCAGGCTGTGGGATACCCACCTGATTCATTAAAGATAAAGCGCGATCATACGCTTCTTGATCAGAAACCTTCATATTGGCATGAATGGTTTCCGTCAATTGATGCTCTACGGTAAACAGAGGGTTCAAAGAAGTCATTGGGTCTTGAAAGATAAACCCAATTTTAGAGCCACGTACTGAGCGCATTTCTTCCGGTGTTAACCCGGATATTTTTTCACCATCAAGATAAACTTCGCCACCAGCGATACGTCCTGGTGGGCTCAATAGATCAATGACCGCATTACCAACGGTGGATTTACCCGCGCCAGACTCGCCAACAACGCCGACGATTTCTCCACGCTCAATACTAAATGACAAAGATTTTACTGCGGCATGTACACCATGTCGCGACGGATATTCAATCCTCAGATCTTTTACTTCTAAAAGCGGCATTACCAGACCTCTACTGCTGTGACAGTTTCTACCCTGTCTTAAAAATATCGGCAATTTCTGTTATTCCAACAGGCCAATATAAAACGATTCCATTCGATGTAATGCTTAATAAGCACACACAAGTGACTTCAATTTGGCAAAAAATGGAAATAAAAGCAATTAATACAGTATAAAAAGTGGCACAGAGACTAACAAAAAGAACATTCGATTAACAATCATACAACATATCAATGTTTATTATTGTGATAACCATTAAAAACCGAACAAGATAGATTTGTTATTAACCAATATTAGTCTAAGGAAAAAGATACAAGGATAGATGAGACTTAAACTAAGAATTATATGACATAGGTAACAAGAAAGAGGTTTCTAGCATCAGACGATATTATGTGCCTGGAATTTAAATGCAAAAAAGCTCCGCATTTCTGCAGAGCTTTTTAAAGTGGTCGGTGAAGAGGGATTC
>NZ_AJYK02000002.1:22489-74250 GCF_000286955.2 Vibrio rumoiensis 1S-45 | reverse complement strand
ACATATTCGACTTTTATCCTGTTTATTGATAGGAAAGGATTTAACTTTATATCAATACTACTCTTACAATATGGATACCCAAGTTATTTGGGTATAACCCAATAAAGAGATGAGAGTGAGTGCTCTGGTCTATAATCTATGTACCCATTTTGTGGAGTGTAAAGATGCCATCTAGTGAAAAAGTGGTTCCTGTATTACTTGAAAAAGTATATCAATTGATCCAGGAAAAATTAGAATCAAAAACCAAACCCTTAGTCAGTAAGTTAGCAGAACATCTATACAGTAATATTTCGCAGGATGATCTTTTTCAAAGGAATGAATCGGATCTATATGGTGCTGTTGTAAGTATTTGGCAGCACATTTTGGAAAAACCCCCAGAGACGATTTCCGTACGCGTATTTAATCCCACGTTGAGTCGCCAAGGTTGGCAATCAACTCATACCATTGTCGAAGTTGTTGTTCCAGATTCAGCGTTCTTAGTCGATTCAATCAAAATGGCGCTCTCAAGATTGGATTTAACCAGTCATTTCATGGCTAATGCACCAACAAGAATTGAGAGAAAGGCAAGTGATATTGTTGGTGTTAATACCAACAAGGGTGACATGCAATCTTTGTTTCATATCGAAATCGATCGTATCAACGACAAGAACCGAATGACCGAGTTGAAGCAAGAACTGTTATCGGTATTACAAGACACGCGTTTGGTGGTAGAAGATTGGCAACAAATGACCGATCAGCTTTACACCGTCATTTCTGATATTGAGAAAAATAGAAAAAATATACCTGTTGAAGCTGAAAGAATGGAAGAAGGCTTAGCGTTTTTAAAATGGCTAGGGCAACACAATTTCACATTCATGGGTTACAAAGAATTTGACCTAAAAGCTACAGAAGGCGATTTTGAATTGGTTCCTTCTGAATCACAACCGCTGGGTTTATTTACTCAAACTCAACGAGTGCACACCTATAAATTATCTGATCTAATTGAATCGGCACGACTTGAAGCTCGTAAGCCGGAGTTGTTGATCCTAACAAAAGGCAGCAGTGCTTCGACCATTCATCGACCTGCGCATACTGATTATGTCGGAATTAAGAAATTCGATGATAAAGGCAATGTGATTGGAGAACACAGATTCATAGGTTTGTATACCTCAGCTGTGTACAACCAAAGTGTAGAAAGTATTCCACTGATTCGGGACAAAGTAACTCGTATCTTACATGCTAGTGGTTATTTAAAAGGTTCTTATTCTTGGAAAGCATTACATAATATTTTAGAAAACTACCCGAGAGACGAGCTGCTTCAAGCTAAAGAGTCCGAACTCCAAGAAGTTGGGATGGGCGTAGTTCAAATGCAAGATCGCGATCTTCTGCGTTTATTTGTTCGCAAAGACCCATTTGGACGTTTTTTCAGTTGCATGGTTTATGTGACAAAAGAGCGCTACAACACAGAGCTTCGTTTTAAAACCCAAGAAATACTTAAGCGTTATTTTGATAGTAATCAACGTGTTGAATTTACAACCTATTTCTCTGAAAGCCCACTAGCCAGAACACATTACATTGTGCGGGTTGATAATAATAATCAAGAAGTAAACGTTAAGTCGATAGAGAGAAACCTAATGGAAGCATCTTCATCTTGGGATGATAGATTAACTCAATCAATCATGAGTAGCTTTGGTGAAAACCAAGGAACAACACTAGCGAAAGAATATAAAAATGCTTTCTCGCGCTCATATAAAGAAGACACTCTTGCGGGTGGAACCGCGGTTGCGGATATCGAGCAACTTGAAGCACTCAATGAAGATAATAAACTTGGCATGTTGTTCTATCGTCCTCAGGAAGAAAGAGCAGATTCAAAGGCGGTTAGGTTAAAACTGTATCACCGTGATGAGCCGATCCATTTATCTGATGTCATGCCAATGCTTGAAAACTTGGGCTTACGAGTGATCGGTGAATCACCGTATGAGATCCAAAAAGCCGATGGTACTGTTTATTGGATCTTAGATTTCTCGATGCTGCATCGCAGTAACCAAAAAGTAGATCTACGTGAAGCTCGCGATCGTTTCCAACAAGCTTTTGCCGCTATTTGGTCTGGCGATTTAGAAAGTGATGGTTTTAACCGATTAATTCTTTCTGGTGGGTTAAGTGGCCGAGAGGTGACTATCCTTCGAAGCTATGCTCGCTATATGCGCCAAGTTGGTTTTCCATTTAGCCAGCAATACATTGAAGATACGCTATCCAACCATCCAGAATTAGCTCAAATTTTAGTAAACCTATTTACTAAACGTTTTGATCCAAGCGTTAAAGCTAGGACGAAAGCTGAAGAGAAACTGGTTAAATCGATTAAAGAAAAATTAGAAAAAGTCGAAAGCTTAGATGATGATCGAATCATTCGTCGTTACATGGAAATGATCTTAGCCACGATTCGTACTAACTTCTATCAAACGGATAAAGACGGCAATGCTAAACCTTGGCTCGCATTAAAACTACAGCCAAGAAATATTCCAGAGATTCCAGCTCCGGTTCCTGAATTTGAAATATTTGTTTATGCCCCAGATATTGAAGGTGTGCATTTACGTGCAGGTAAGGTAGCTCGTGGTGGATTACGTTGGTCTGACAGACAAGAAGATTTCCGTACAGAAGTATTAGGCTTAGTTAAAGCGCAACAAGTAAAAAATACCGTGATTGTGCCAGTCGGCGCGAAAGGTGGGTTTGTTTGTAAACGTCAGCCAAACTTTACTACACGAGATGAAATATTTGCTGAAGGGCAGCGTTGTTATCAGCGCTTTATTCGTGCATTACTTGATGTATCGGATAATATTATTGAAGGAAAAGTTGTCCCACCGAACAATGTTGTTCGACATGATGAAGATGATGCCTACCTAGTGGTTGCAGCAGATAAAGGAACGGCAACCTTTTCAGATTTAGCGAATTCAGTCGCCGCAGAATATAACTTTTGGTTAGGGGATGCCTTTGCATCTGGTGGATCCAATGGTTATGACCATAAAGCGATGGGCATTACCGCGAAAGGTGGTTGGGAATCAGTTAAACGTCATTTCCGTGAAATGGGCATTGATTCTCAAACAACCGATTTCACGTGTGTGGCTATTGGTGATATGGCTGGGGATGTCTTTGGTAATGGGATGTTGTTATCAAAACATATTCGTCTTCAAGCTGCATTCAATCACATGCATATCTTTATTGATCCAAATCCAGATTCCGCTTCAAGTTGGATCGAAAGAGATCGTCTATTCAAATTACCAAGATCAAGTTGGGAGGATTACGATCAAAGCTTAATCTCTCAAGGTGGTGGTGTTTTCTCAAGACGATCTAAGTCGATCACGCTGACGCCTGAAATACAAAAAATGTTATCCACGCAAAAGCAATCTGTTACACCAACAGAGTTGATCAAAATGTTGCTTACAATGCAAGTTGATCTGCTGTGGAATGGTGGTATCGGTACATATGTTAAATCATCTTCTGAAAACAATACTGATGTTGGCGACAGAGCAAACGATGGTTTACGCATTAATGGCTCAGAGCTGAAAGCAAAAGTTGTAGGGGAAGGTGGTAACCTTGGGATGACTCAGTTAGGACGTATTGAATACGCCCTAACTGGTGGCCGAGTGAATACCGATTTTGTTGATAATGTCGGTGGCGTAGATTGTTCAGATAATGAAGTGAACATTAAGATCTTCTTGAATACCTTGGTTGCAAATGGCGATCTCACGATCAAACAGCGCAACGAAATTCTCGACAGTATGGAAGAAGAAGTTGGTGAGATCGTTTTAGATGATGCTTACTGTCAATCTGAATCGATTTCGGTTAGCGAACATCAAGGTACTGCGCAAGTTAAAGAGCAAATACGCTTCATTCATACTTTGGAAAAGCTTGGGAAATTGGATCGTAATTTGGAATACATTCCAGATGATGAAACTCTGCTAGAGCGTGAGAAAAAAGGTGAGGGGCTAACTCGTCCTGAGTTGTCCGTCTTGATTGCTTACGCCAAAATGGTATTAAAAGAGCAACTTGCTTGCGATGAAATATCCAATGATCCATTTAATGCAAAATTATTAGTGCAATACTTCCCAGAAAGGTTACGACGTAACTATTCTGACTTCATGGTGCAACACCCATTAAGACAAGAAATTATTGCAACATCCCTTGCTAATCAAATGGTTAATGAAATGGGGTGCAATTTTGTCACGCGCTTGCAGGATGAAACGGGTGCTAGTGTTATTGATATCACTAATGCTTACGTGGCATCGCGAGTTATCTTTGATGCAGAGAGTATGTTTGAAGATATCCGAGAGCTGGATAATGTGGCGAGCTCTCATGTTCAATATGAGCTTTTAATATCGGTGAGTCGAATTTTGCGTCGTTCAACACGTTGGTTATTGCGTAACCGAATGATGAAATTGAACGTAGATGAAATCATTGCTCATTATCTTGAAGATGTTAAAGCCATTCAGAAGGGCATGGACACTTTCTTAGTGAGTGATGAAGTTAAAGAACATAATCAACAAGCTAACGATTGGATCAAGCAAGGCGTGACGGAAGAATTAGCCAATAAGGTCGCTCGACTCAGTAGTTTATATTCTACACTGGATATTTCTTCGGTTGCAGCGGAATGCAATGTGCCAATCGATCAAACGGCAAGAATGTATTTCACGCTTGGTGATAGATTGTCGTTACATTGGTTCTTAAATCAAATCAACAATCAACCAATTGATAACCATTGGCAGGCACTAGCAAGAGCAAGTTTCCGTGAAGATCTTGATTGGCAGCAACGTCAGTTAACACTACAAGTGTTATCTTGTGCATATCAAGCAGAAAAAGAATGGGTCGTTGAAGTCGCGCTAGATCAGTGGATTGAAACCAATCAAGTTTCTCTGGAACGTTGGGATAATATATTAAATGAGTTTAAAGTTGGCTCGGCGCATGAATTTGCTAAGTTCTCTGTCGCTTTGCGTGAATTAGTTTTATTGAATCTAAATTGTGCAGCAAATCAGTAATTAACTGGATCCGCAGCAAACGATTGCGGCTAGTATAATGACTTAGACAAAGGTATACTTTGCCCCGAATTTTCGGGGCTTTTTTGATGTTATTTTGGGAGGAAGTATGCTTTATCGTCTAGCTAGAACGGGCTTATTCAAATTCAGTGCTGAAAGGGCGCATGAGCTAGCTCTTAGTAATTTAAGAAGATTAAATGGAACACCGCTTGATTTTTTCTTCCGCCAAAATTTACCAATACGCTCTGTAGAAGTTATGGGGTTAACATTTAAAAACCCAGTTGGTCTTGCGGCTGGTATGGATAAAAATGGCGAATGCATTGATGCTTTTGGCGCAATGGGTTTCGGATTTTTAGAAATTGGCACTGTTACGCCACGTGCACAAGCTGGTAATGAAAAACCTCGATGCTTTCGAATTGTAGAAGCTGAAGGCATTATCAATCGAATGGGATTTAATAATGAAGGTGTTGATCAACT
This sequence comes from Vibrio rumoiensis 1S-45, assembly GCF_000286955.2. GTDB lineage: Bacteria > Pseudomonadota > Gammaproteobacteria > Enterobacterales > Vibrionaceae > Vibrio > Vibrio rumoiensis_A. Next base: position 68,767 of record NZ_AJYK02000002.1, on the reverse strand, counting down.
GATTGAAAATGTAAAACAATCTTCTTTTGATGGCATCCTTGGCATCAATATTGGTAAGAATAAAGATACGCCAATTGAAAAGGGTACTGAAGATTATTTGATCTGTATGGAAAAAGTATATCCATACGCTGGCTATATTGCCGCGAATATTTCCTCTCCTAACACCCCTGGGTTAAGAACGCTCCAATACGGTGAAGCTTTAGATGAATTACTTTCATCCTTAAAAGTAAAGCAAGCCGAATTGGAAAAGCAATACGGAAAATATGTTCCTTTAGCTTTAAAAATTGCCCCTGACTTAAGTGATGATGAGATCGTACAAATATGTGACTCATTGAAAAAATATAAAATTGACGCTGTGATTGCTACGAACACCACATTAGATCGAGCTTTGGTGGAAGGCATGAAAAACTCGACTGAAATGGGAGGGCTAAGTGGTCGACCTGTACAATCGAAGAGTACGGAAGTCATTCGTCAGTTATATAAAGAACTGGGAGAAGAAATTCCTATTATTGGTGTTGGTGGTATTGATTCTTATGTTGCAGCCAAAGAAAAAATGATGGCCGGAGCAAAACTAGTCCAAGTTTATTCAGGATTTATCTATAAAGGCCCTGGTTTGATCAAAGAAATCGTGAAGAACATCTAATAACTCACTATAAAGTGAATGTATTTAAAATTTCAGCCTGAAAAAGAGGAAAAAGTTTTCCTCTTTTTTTTTGTTTATCTGTTTGTACAATCAAAGTACATCTAATGGATAGGCGGAAACGAAGTGAACATTTCGTTTTAATTTTGAGAGGCTGAATGATGCTTAAACCAAGTGATACATGGAAATGGTATTACAATGAAACTAACAAGTCCTTAATGTTGGATCTTGGACGGGACATGGTTTTCAGCGTAAACCTACCTCAAAAACTGCTTATTAATAGTGCATTTCAAGAAAACGAATTCTCTGTTGAAGATGCATCTAGCTACCATAAATTCAAACAGCAAGTTGATACTCTTCCTTTATCAGAACCTCGTAAAGCCGAATTAGCATTGAATAGTGTGGCTGCACGACGTTTCCATAAACCGGTACAACCTAAGAGCTGGTTCTTCTCTGCTCAGGGTGGCGATTTCACACCTGAAGAAGGGGAAATAGTGCACTTGAGAAACTGTTTTTCTGAAGGGTACTTTATGGTGGTAGAGGTGGGTGAAACTGCGAGTATTTGTGTTTCTGTGTCTCTGCGCGATTTCAGCTTAACAGAATCTAAATCGTTGAAGTTCGGTGAGCCAATTAAAGTGATGCACGATCGCTTTGCTAAGGCTAATATCCATACTTCAATTGAAACTTATGCAATGGTCGGTTAACGACACGCTTAATCAAATATATGTTGTTCCTTGTTGTTCTTTCCGTCGGCCTTGTTGCCGGCATTTTTTTGTCTGTCATATCCCAATCTAGATTCGCTTTCCCATCATAAATTTATTTATCGTATCCCTTTATGAACGCCAATAGGGGATAACACCATATTGATACCCACATTAAATACGGTTATTAATCACAAACTAGTCAAAATTAAATAAAAAAATAAGCGTATTGAACCTTATACAACACCTTCGCTTTAGATTTAATTCCTCTTTTTCCCATGTTTAGTAATAAATTTACACTGTAAAAACACGTTTGGTATAGTCCAGATTTAATGGTGTTTTTAGAGAATAAGTATTCACTATTGATTTGCGTGGCGGTATGACTATATTCCGATGTTGCATATTGAGGTGTTGGTGAGTGCTTTGAATATTTCTTGATAAATAAAGATCAGAAAGGCTTCAAATTGCCTGGGTCGTTGTTAGGAAGCGTAATAATGGGAAGACGTGGTAGATTTGTTTATCGAAAAGCTTGGTTAAATGGTGTGGGTGGTCGCATATCAGTGTGCTTTCGTTATATAATCGCTGTCCATTTATTACGGTAATGAAAGTTATAATGAATCAATATTTAGCGATAACCTCTAACGGACTTGAAAACCTTCTAGCGGACGAACTCACAAAATTAGGAATTACCGATGCTAAGCCAGTACAGGCTGGTGTACGATTTTCTGCGACCAACGCCCAAGTCTATCGTTGTTGTTTATGGAGCCGACTGGCTTCTCGTTTTGTATTAATTCTTTCAGAATTCTACTGTAACGATGATATGGACCTTTATTTATCCGCCTCTGCTATTAATTGGTCTTCTCATTTTTCTGTAGATAAGCGATTAATTGTTGATTTCAATGGTACAAACCAAGAAATTCGCAATAGCCAATACGGAGCAATGAAAGTAAAAGATGCGATTGTTGATAGTTTTACCAAAAAAGACCTAGGTCGCCCTGAGATCAGCAAAGATCAACCTGATCTTCGTATCCATGTTCGTTTGCATCGTGATAGAGCGATACTGGGTATTGATATGGTCGGTTTAGGTTTACATCAACGTGGCTACCGTACTCAAGCAGGGGCTGCGCCATTGCGTGAAACATTAGCCTGCGCCATTATTTCTCGAAGCGGCTGGGATGGCTCACAAGTTTTACTCGATCCAATGTGTGGTTCGGGAACGTTGTTAATAGAAGCTGCGTTAATGGCAGCTAATGTTGCTCCCGGTATTCAACGTGCTAAGTGGTCTTTTGAAGTATTAAACAGCTTTGAAGCCGATACGTGGGCTGAAGTGAAAGCAGAAGCTACCGTTCAGGGTCGCAAGGGCATTAAATCTTTAGAAGCAAATCGTTTTTTTGGTATCGATAATGATCCTCGAGTATTACAAGCCGCAAAAGATAATGCCAAACGTGCAGGTTTAGCGGACGTTATCCAGTTTAAGATGGGCGATGCAGCGAAACTTGAAAAACCACAAGGTTTTGATACTGGTACTATTATCTGTAACCCACCGTATGGTGAGCGTTTAGGTACAGAACCAGGCCTGATTGCCTTGTATACCGCTTTTGGCGCTCAGTTAAAAAGTGAATTTGCTGGAAGTCATGCTTCAATCTTCTCTTCAAGTGAAGAGTTACTTAGTTGCTTACGCATGCGTGCTGATAAGCAATATAAACTGAGTAATGGTGCGTTACCGTGTCACCAAAAAAACTATTCTATTACGGCTCGTGTTAACCCTAATGGTGAAACATTGCGCCACTCGGAAAAAGAAGATGCTCAGATTGCACCTGATTTTTCTAATCGACTTAAAAAGAATTTAACAAAAATTGGCAAATGGGCGAAGCGTGAAGAACTCGATTGCTATCGTTTATATGATGCTGATTTACCAAATTATAATGTTGCGATAGACCTGTATCTTGATCATGTGGTGATTCAAGAGTACGCCGCACCTAAAACTATCCCTGAAGATGTCGCAAAACGTCGTTTAACCGATATTATTCGTGCCACCATTCAAGTTTTGAATGTAGATGCTAATAAGGTCGTATTAAAAACACGTGAAAAGCAAAAGGGCAAACGCCAATATCAAAAGCTATCTCAAGATTCTGAATATCTGGAAGTGAACGAATATGGCGCGAAATTACTAGTGAATCTGCAAGATTATCTCGATACGGGATTATTTTTAGATCATAAATTGACTCGTCGTCGCTTAGGTCAGATGTCGGCAGGTAAAGACTTTTTAAACTTGTTTGCTTATACCGGTAGTGCAAGCGTTCATGCTGCCGCTGGTGGTGCGAAATCGACGACAACCGTTGATATGTCGAATACTTATCTTCAATGGGCTCAGCGCAATATGGAGTTGAATGGGTTTGTGGGTGGCGATCATCAATTTGAACAAGCAGATTGTTTACAGTGGTTAAAGCATGAAGATCGCACTTTTGATTTGATTTTCATCGACCCACCTACGTTCTCAAATTCTAAGAGAATGGAGCAAACATTTGATATTCAACGCGATCACTTAATACTTATGGAAAACCTAAAGCGTTTAATGAGAGATGAAGCTGTGGTGGTTTTTTCTAACAACAAACGCCAATTTAAGATGGATTTAGAGGGGTTAGACGCATTAGGTCTGTCGGCTGAAAATATATCGTCTAAAACCTTGCCGATGGATTTTGCACGAAATAAGCATATCCATAACTGTTGGATCATAAAGCATAAATAAATTTACACTGAGTGTACGTAAGAATAGTAGGATGGCGATATGTTAAAACTATTTTCAACCGAGGGCTGTCATTTGTGTGAGATGGCCTATGAACAGTTGGTTAGTCTAGGCATTCAATCTCAGGTAGAGGTAGTGGACATTGCTTTTAATGATGACCTATTTTCTCGTTACGGTGTCACTATTCCTGTGCTTGCACTCAATGAAGCAGACAATAAGCACCAGAAGCAACCACAAGAGTTGTTCTGGCCATTTAATACTGAAGAATTACAAGTGTGGTTAAAACAAAATGGCATTAATTACCATTCATAACGGTCAACTGGCTTTTGGTGACCATCCTTTATTGGATAAAGCCGATTTTTCACTACAACAAAATGAAAGAGTGTGTCTTGTCGGTCGTAATGGCGCAGGCAAATCAACCATGATGAAAGTCCTTGCAGGGGAAATCATTATGGATGACGGTAAAATCCAAGTAACTCAAGACGTTGTAGTCTCTCGATTAGAGCAAGACCCACCTCGTAACGCTGAAGGTACTGTATACGATTATGTAGCGGAAGGTCTGGCTGAAGTTGGTGAGTATCTCAAGCAATACCAACATCAACTTGATATTATGGCTGAAGACCCGTCTGAAAAAAATATTAACCGTTTATCGAAAATTCAAGAAAAACTTGATCACGCTAACGGTTGGCGTTTAGAAGAGCGTATTAAAAACATTTTAATGTCATTATCGCTGGATGAGCATACATTGTTAACCAGCTTATCTGGTGGTTGGCAGCGTAAAGCGGCTTTGGCTCGTGCATTGGTGTGTGATCCGGATGTATTACTGCTTGATGAACCAACCAACCACTTGGATGTATCGACCATTGAATGGTTAGAAGGCTTTTTAAAAGATTTTCGCGGTTCTATTATCTTCATTTCGCATGACCGTGCATTTATTCAGTCAATGGCGACTCGTATTCTGGATTTAGACAGAGGCAAGCTAAGCTCCTATCCAGGTAATTACGAACAATATTTGATTGATAAAGAAGAAGCATTACGTGTTGAAGAAATGCAAAATGCAGAGTTTGATAAGAAATTAGCCCAAGAAGAAGTGTGGATTCGTCAAGGGATCAAAGCGCGTCGCACACGTAATGAAGGTCGTGTAAGAGCGCTTAAGAAACTTCGAGAAGAACGTTCAGATCGCCGTGAAGTTCAAGGTAAAGCAAACATTCAAATTGATGAATCTAATCGCTCTGGTAAGATTATTTTTGAAGCTGAAAACCTGAATTATTCGATTGATGGCAAAACCATTGTGAGTGACTTCAGCTTTAATATTATGCGTGGTGATCGTATCGCATTAATCGGCCCGAATGGTTGTGGTAAAAGTACATTATTAAAATTATTACTTGGTCAATTACAACCAGATTCAGGGCGTTTACATTGTGGTACTAAGTTAGAAGTTGCTTACTTCGATCAATACCGTGAGATACTTGATCCTGAGAAGACGGTAATGGATAACTTGGCTGACGGTAAACAAGAAGTGACCGTAGGTGGCCGAACTCGCCATGCGTTAGGGTATCTACAAGACTTTTTATTCGAACCTAAGCGGGCACGTACACCTGTTAAGGCTTTATCGGGTGGAGAGAAAAACCGCTTACTCTTAGCGCGTTTGTTCTTAAAATCAAATAATTTACTTATTCTCGATGAACCAACCAATGATTTAGATATCGAAACATTGGAACTTTTAGAAGAAATTCTTGCCAACTATCAAGGTACTTTATTGTTGGTGAGCCATGATCGTCAATTTGTGGATAACACAGTGATGAGCAGTTGGATTTTTGAAGGTAATGGTAAGATCGAAGAGTTTGTCGGTGGTTATCATGATGCTCAAGAACAGCGAGCACAAGTATTACTGTCTCGTGGTGTAATGGGTTCTCCGGTTGATAATGCTTCAGTGAAAACGGAAAAAGCCATTGAAGTTGAGTTGCAGTCACAACCAATAGTTAGTAAACCGGCAGAAAATAAACCAAAAAAATTATCTTATAAGCTGCAAAGGGAATTAGAATCTCTGCCACAGCAATTAGAAAAACTAGAAGCTGAGATTGAAGAGCTTCAAGAAAAAGTGAATCAACCAGACTTTTTCAACCAGAGTAGCGATAAAACTCAAGCAGTATTGAATCGTTTGAACGCTACTGAACAAGAATTAGAAACTGCCTTTGCTCGATGGGAAGAACTCGAGTCAATGCAGGCCTAACGGATTAGATGTTAATGCATAATAAAACTTTTAAGCTAAGTGTCATCGCTGCTTCATTATTTGCAGCAAATTCAGCTACGGCTGCGATCTATAATATTGTCAAAGTTAGTCCAAATATTAGTGCTAACCAGAGTTATTCAAGTGCCATTAGTGAATCAACCACTCCGGTTTCAAGTTCTAACCCTTTAGGTTGTTTTGGTGAGGACTGTGCTCAAGGTACTGATTATCACCTTGGTGGTGATACTCGTAATGGAACCGATGGTTTTTCATATAGAGATGAAGTGCCGTTTCGTTTAGACAGTACTTTTACTTACTTAGATCAAGATGATCTTGAGGTGTATTGCTATAACCAATTAGGTTATTCAACCTGTGAATCTTGGGCTAACCAGCAGTGGTTTGGTGGGCAATCTGATAATAATAGCGATGATTGTGACGATAATTACCAAGGTGGTTTATGTCATGAAAGAAGAGCTTTCTATCAGGGTTATAATGGCCGTAATGCTGCCGCTTTTATTGATGGTACTGAGATTATACCGCCAAAAGAAGTCAGTTATACACCACCAAACAGTACATTAGTGGATAACTCCGCTAATACAGTTATTAATAAAGTACTACAAGATGGAACAGCAATTGGTATTGCAAGCAGTGGCTATTACACTGTTGGTGATAATGAAGTATTGACTTATCGTCAACGTGGTTTTTACGACACAACCTTTATGCTTCCTAAGCAAGATGGTGAAACGATTGTAAAACAAATGGGTAGAACTTTTGCGTTCGATTCTTTTGATTATAATGGCAAGACGTATGTTGTAGGTTCTGCTTCTATTGAACCTTTTAATAATGACGATGATGATAAAAACTACTTTGGTGATTTGAGTCAGTGTACTGACACCACCAATAATCCTGATCCTGTATTATTACCGGATTGCCAGAACTTTGCCTTTGCTACTCAAGCTTATGTTTGGGATAGCTCCAATGGTGCATCTGGTTTGGCTGCAACAGGATGGTCTGGGCAAACTGATGCAAATGATGATGATACAGCAGCAGAAGGTAGTGCTCGTACATCGGTAATTGCTGAAGACTCTAACAGTTTGTACAAAGGAAAACCGGTATTAGGTGGGTTTAATACATATCGCGATGACGATAATTTACTAATGCAAGCCGCTATATTTTATCCAATAGATGGTTTTGATATTACAAAAGAAAATCAGTGGCAAACGGCTTTTGTTAAAGGTGCTGAAATTGAGCAAGGTGATGACTACATTTATAGTAATAGCTTAGTTAAAGACATTAACGAACATCTAATTGCTATTGGTGAAACCAAGCGTCGTGGAGATGCGCCAGAAAATGGAGCTGCTAATAATCGTTTGTTCTATACAGATGCGTCAAAAGGCAGTGCATCATCTCCACCTACTGCAGTATATTTGACTGGGGATATTTTCTTCAGTGGTGCCGGCGGTGAAGCTAATGCGATCAACAATTATAATGAGGTTGTTGGTTCAATTGATGCAGAAGATGATCGTGAAGTAGATGGCAAACAACGTCGTCGTCGTGGCTTTATCGACCCATTAAACTTAAGTGGAACGAATGCTGATCGCTTGGCTATTTTCCAAGGTAAGTCATGGTGGTTAGATAACCTAACAAACGATGGTAATGCAACGGGTAACAATAACCAATATCGTATAGTGAATGCCACTGGTATTAATGATGACGGTGTTATTTCTGCTACTGCTAATTTCTGTGAAGGTGGTTACGATGATGTTGCCAATGATTCATTCTGTGGTGGCGGTACAGGCGTTGAAACATTAGTGTCGGTTAAACTTGTACCAATTTCTGGCGCAACATCAGATGACATTGTATTAAGAAAATCAGACAGTCAAAATGTTGAAAGGTCGGGTGGTAGCATCGGATACTTTGCTTTGACCTTATTAGGTTTAATTGGTTTCAGACGAAGAAAAAATAAAATGTAAGATTAAACCGAGGCTCACAAAAATGAGCCTCGGTTTTTTTTAACCTTGAGAAAACTCTGAATATGTTCGATGCTTTAATTGTGGTGTAATAAAACTGCCACAGATAGTCGTTTTCGTAAAATCAAAAGTAGAGGACTGAACTATGAAGAGACAGAAACGCGATCGCCTAGAAAGAGCACAATCTCAAGGCTATAAAGCGGGTCTAAATGGGAGATCGATGGATGACTGTCCATTCCAGCAAATGGATGCAAAATCGAATTGGTTAGGTGGTTGGCGAGATGCTAGAGAAGATCGTCAATCTGGCCTTATAAAGTAAGATGCTAAACTTAGGCTCCAAGTTATTGGGGCCTTTTATTTTATACCATAACGCACTATAACTAAATATCTTATATAAAATAAATCAGCGGTTAAGCTGATCTATTAATATTATTAAAACAACATATTCTAGAAAGAAGAGGTGTCTTGGAAAAGGCCCACTTTTAAATCTTTTGCCACATAGATTTCTTTTCCATCAACCAGAACGCGACCATCTGCAAGACCCATCACTAAACGGCGGTTTACAACACGCTTTATGTTAATTTCATAAGTAACTTTTTTAGCGGTAGGAAGAATTTGACCAGTAAATTTCACTTCACCAACTCCTAAAGCTCGGCCTTTGCCTTCGCCGCCAACCCAGCCCAAGAAAAAGCCTACAAGTTGCCACATTGCATCAAGACCTAAACAGCCAGGCATAACTGGGTCACCAGGAAAATGACAATCAAAGAACCATAAGTCAGGAGTGATATCTAGTTCAGCAACGATAACACCTTTGCCGAATGCACCAGCGCCGTCTTCGTCTGTAATATTTACGATACGATCCATCATTAGCATGTTTGGTGCAGGTAACTGAGGACGGCCTGGGCCAAATAATTCACCTTGGCTTGAAGCTAAAAGATCTTCACGAGTATATGAGTTACGTTTGTTTTGCATTGTATAATCACTCCAGAAATAGTCTGTGTATCTTAGAGAACACGTGTAAGCTAAACAAGTCCGATCAGTGAAAGCCTATAAAGTTTTTGATCTTATTCAAGAAACTGCATGGGTTATGTTCATGTTTATCGAAATGTTCAATTCTCTCAGAAATTTTATTTAAAATAGTGTCGTCGTCTTCACCACGGAATGCTTTACCAAAAATAACCGGCAATGCTTCATCGACAGATTCAACAGACCAAATATGGAATTGCTCTGCTTTTATTGCTGTGATGACATCTTGATGAAGAGAAAGGTGTTTTAAATTGGTTTTGGGTAAAACTATGCCTTGATGACCAGTTAATCCTTGATGCTGACATACATGGAAGAACCCTTCAATTTTCTCATTTAAACCGCCAACTGCTTGCACGCGGCCAAATTGATCAATGGCACCCGTTACGGCTATTTCTTGGTTTATTGGGTATCCAGATAGGGCGCTGAGTAAAGAACATAATTCAGCAAGCGAAGCACTGTCACCATCAACTTCAGAATAGGATTGTTCAAATACAATAGAAGCAGAGAAAGGGAGAGGTTCATCAAGCTGCAACGCACTGGCTAAAAATGCTTGCATGATCATCATACCTTTTGCATGAAGATTACCACCAAGTTCCGCTTTGCGTTCAACATCTGTAATATCACCATCACCAAGATGAATAACACAAGATATTCTGGCTGGTTCACCATAAGTGACAGGGTGACCAGGGATTTCAATGACGGTCAATCCATTTACTTGTCCAACACGTTCGCCTTGAGTTTCAATGATTACTTGGCCTTCTAAAATGTCATCTATCGCCCTCATTGGTAAGTAAGATTGACGATATTCTTTATGGGTTAACGCTTTTAATAAATGGATAGATTTAATTGGTTGGTGTTGGGCTTCAATGCTTGCTTCAGCAAGCAAACCTTTATGCCAGATTAAGCAAAGCGGCAATCGTTCTTGATCTTCAGTTTCTCTTGTTCCGTGTTTTAATAAGACTTCCCAAGCTTCGGAATCTTGTAGTTGTGGCAAACGGTTTTGTTCAATGAGGCCTTTAACATAGCCCAAGTACTGTTTGAATGATTTTTTAGAAGCTTTAACTTCAAGCTCAACTTCGCCAAAAATACAGAGTTGGCTTCGAAAATCGCTATCGAAATGTTCGAGATCGCCTAATTGGTTACGATCACCAACAATGACAAGTTTTACATCGTAATTTTTAACCGGTGGATTTGGTGCAATTTGGCGTGGATCAGAACTAATCGCTGGGCAACTTTCGCCAAGAAGGGCTGATTTAAGCTTTGGCCATGATCTAGGGTTCGCGAGAATTAAATTGGCCGAAATGATCAAGTAACCACCATTAGCTTTATCAAGTAGACCGCTTGTGAAATTAACAACTTCACCATCTTTGACTTGATATTGACCAAATAGATCCTCTGGTTCTATCGAATCACTGGTGATGATAGGAACCTGTGAGATTTGTTGTTCTGCTTTAAGATCTTCATAACTTTGAGTGATGGCTTGACGATAGATGAAATTATCAGGTGAGTTGATTAGAAGAAAACGAGGGAAGTCGTTTACTTGATCAAATCGAATTAATGACGATTTTAATCGAGGCTGTAAATCGAGAAAGGAGAGTGCTGGTATTGCATCTATATTAGATAACTCATCTTTAAATTGATCAAAATTAGGTATCGCTGATTGCCAAGACTCTTTTATCATTATAAATTTTTTCACTATGTGGTTAGAAGCTAAGAAGTATATAGAAAAATAGCCTAATCTTATACTTGTTTATCGGTACATATAGCAACAGAATGCTCAAAATGACATACCGATATATATCTATAATCATCATTATTAAATAGTTGAGTTTATACCCATACTTGGTTACGCTGTCACTCAAACTTGTCAATAGGGAAGACTAATGAAGTATCAACAACTTGAGAATTTAGAATGTGGTTGGAAATGGCAATATTTGGTACGAAAATGGAAAGACGGTGAATCAATCACTCGATACAAGGATAGCAGTGAATCAGCCGCTGCTTTTGAAGGTTTGAAAAAGCTTGAGCACCAACCAACACAAGTTATTGAATGGATAAATGAACACATGAATCCAGAGCTTGAAAATAAACTTAAACAAGCCATTCGAGCGAAAAGAAAAAGACATTTCAATGCTGAACATGTTCATACCAAGAAGAAATCAATAGATTTAGATTATGCCGTCTGGGAAAAGCTATCAGAGCGAGCACAAGAACTAGGGTGTACATTATCCGAAGCCATTGAATACTTAGTTTCAGAAGCATCTCGTAGTGAAAAAGCCAGTAAAAAAGTGAATAGTATCAAAGCGGATCTAAGTAAGTTACTCGATTTTTAAGCCATCTCCTCAATGTTTGAATAGTGATGTAACAAACACTTTCTAACAAATGTTTTTGGTTTATAGCTGAAATCTTGGTAGATTGTACACATTAATGTTTACATTGATGGCTGCCATTTCCCACCAATACAAGGAAGATGTTTATGAAAAAACTCACTATATTGATACTGTTCGGATTAGCTTCATCATCGACATTTGCTGCAGATATCGAGGCTGGAAAAGCCAAAGCTGCAATTTGTGCTTCATGTCATGGTGCTGATGGTGTTGCGATCATTCCAACATATCCAAATCTCAAGGGGCAAAACGCGGCATACCTTGAAAAATCAATTAAAGCATTTAAGAGTGGCGAACGAAAAGATCCTGTTATGTCACCAATGGCAGCAACGATTAATGATGCTGACATTGAAAATATTGCAGCGTACTTTGAAAGCTTAAAGTAACTTCTCATTTTTCCTTCATACCTATGTAGGTTTAAGTAATACTGAATCTAACAGCTTTAAAAGTCATTTTCTGATTTAGTGTTAGGGCATCGATAACCATTAAGTTAATGAGCCTTAACACATTGATCAGTTTGAATAGAAAAGTAAGAGATAAGACTAAATAGGATCAATAAATTAGGTGCGCATTATGTATATTATGTTAAATGAGATCGCGTTATACGTAATTGTTTACACGTTTTACCATTAATCCCCTGCATTACTCTGTAATTTTTGTATTGCAAATAAATCCACTTTGTATCCGCGCTAAAGTTCTATGGCACTAAAGTTAAAGATATTACTTCATCACTGTGGGTTTCTATATCAAACTGGTTCATAGGATTTAGTTTTAATATCGATAACCTTAGCTCTTGAGATGTTGTTAAGTGCATGCGGTCTACTTTTAAAGTTCGAGAGCTAATCCAAATAGAATTTATTATTTCACTTTCATTTTCTTTTGTATTTTTAATTGGTTGTAATGTGATTTTTAATTCTGATGGCGATACTTGATTAAAAAGCATGGAGTGCGTTGTTTCTGAATCTTTAAATAGACATATTTCACCTATTTTACAGGTGATTTTCATGTTTGAGTCTTTTCCATGTTCAATGGTTCTCCATGTAAATGCTATAACGAGAATGATGAAAATGACCACTATTTGTACAAGTCTTGCCTTCGTGAGTTTCTCTGCTGCCATTGCTTTACTTTCCTATGCAACTTACTTCAAATTATTTGGTAATAAACCTGTTTAACCTATTGGTATGTCAGGTATAGTAGCACCGAAAATGTTGCTTTTATTTAAAGCCATTGTTATCGGCGGTTAGTGATAGCCTAGGTAATATGTGTTTGGGTGACATTACAACACTATTTTAGTGTTGATGCTATGTAGTTAATTATAAAGATTGGAAGCATTCAAGATGAGCCAAGAACATCAGCTTGAGCATAATTATAACTACACGGTCGTGCGTCAATTTGCCCTTGTAACTATACTTTGGGGAATTGTGGGTATGAGCGTGGGTGTGTTAATTGCCGCTCAATTAGTCTGGCCACAGCTTAACTTTGACACGCCGTGGTTGACGTACAGTCGTTTACGTCCATTGCATACAAATGCGGTAATATTTGCGTTTGGTACTAGTGCCCTATTCGCATGTTCTTACTATGTTGTGCAAAGAACGTGTAAAACCCGCCTATTTGGTGGTTTGTTAGTTCCGTTCACTTTTTGGGGTTGGCAAGCCATTATTTTGGCTGCTGTGATCTCACTACCTTTGGGATATACAACCAGTAAAGAATATGCAGAACTAGAATGGCCGATTGACATTGCAATTGCGATTGTATGGGTTGCTTATGCCATTGTTTTCTTTGGTACTTTGATTAAAAGAAATACCTCCCATATTTATGTTGCAAACTGGTTCTTCGGTGGGTTTATTCTAACCGTTGCAGTTCTGCATATTGTAAATAGCATGGCTATACCGGTTTCTTATGGTAAATCCTATTCGATATATTCTGGTGCTGTTGATGCCATGATCCAATGGTGGTATGGACATAATGCTGTTGGTTTCTTATTAACAGCTGGCTTCTTAGGTATGATGTATTACTTCGTACCAAAACAAGCTGAACGTCCAGTATATTCTTACCGCCTTTCTATTGTGCATTTTTGGGGTTTGATCTCGCTTTATATTTGGGCAGGTCCGCACCATTTACATTACACCGCATTGCCTGACTGGACTCAGTCTTTAGGCATGGTGATGTCAGTTATCCTATTTGTTCCATCTTGGGGTGGCATGATTAACGGTATTATGACCTTATCAGGTGCTTGGCATAAATTGCGTTATGACCCAATACTTCGTTTCTTGATTGTTTCATTGTCTTTCTATGGTATGTCTACCTTTGAAGGTCCAATGATGGCAATTAAAACAGTTAATGCCCTATCACACTATACTGACTGGACCATTGGTCACGTACACTCTGGTGCTTTAGGTTGGGTTGCAATGGTAACGGTGGGTTCGTTATACCACTTGATTCCTAAACTATTCGGCCAAGAACGCATGTATTCAGTGAAGCTGATTAACATTCACTTCTGGCTTGCAACCATAGGTACCGTTTTATACATCGTAGCTATGTGGATCTCAGGTGTAATGCAAGGTCTAATGTGGAGAGCAGTTAACGCTGACGGCACACTAACTTACAGCTTCGTTGAATCTGTAGAAGCATCTCATCCTTTCTATTTGGTTCGTTTCATTGGCGGTGTAATCATTGTTAGTGGTATGTGGTTGATGGCATATAACACATATAAAACGGTTACTGCGCCAAAGAATAGTTTAAAAGCTATTCCTCAACCGGCTTTATAGGAGGCTATTAGTATGAGTTCTAATAAGAATCGCCATTCAATAGTCGAAAAGAACGTTGGTTTATTGGCTATTTTGATGGTTTTCGGTATCAGTTTAGGTGCTTTGGTTGAGATCACACCGTTGATTTTCCAAAAACAAACGACTGAACCTGTTGACGGTCTAAAACCTTACACTGCTTTGCAGATGGAAGGTCGTGATATTTATATCAAAGAAGGTTGTAGCGTATGTCACAGCCAAATGATTCGTCCTTTCCGTTCAGAAACAGAACGTTATGGTCACTACTCGGTTGCAGGTGAATCGGTATGGGAACATCCATTCTTATGGGGTTCTAAGCGTACTGGTCCTGATCTTGCTCGTGTAGGTGGTCGTTATTCTGATGAATGGCACCGTGTTCACTTGATTGATCCACGTGAAGTGGTTCCTGAATCAATTATGCCAGGTTATCCGTGGTTGGCTGAAAACAAGCTAACTGGTGAGTATACGGAACAAAAGCTACGCTTATTCCGTGATTCCTTTGGTGTTCCATACACTGATGAACAAATTGCTAATGCTAAGAAAGATGTGGAAGGCAAAACAGAGTTAGATGCTCTTGTTTCTTACCTTCAGTCTCTTGGCCATGCAATGAAATAAGGAGTAAATAATATGGATATTATTACGATTCATAGTATTTGGACTCTGGTTCTGTTCATTAGTTTTTGTGGTGTTGTATGGTGGGCTTATGGAAGTAAGAGTCGCCAGTCTCGTTTTGATGAAGCAGCCAATTTAATCTTTGATGATGAACCAGCTGAATCGAACAAAGAACAGGGAGGAATGAAGTAATGACTACATTCTGGAGTGTCTGGATAACAGTAATTACACTCGGTACTATTTTTGGTATTGCAGCCATTTTAATCTGGTGTTTAAAAGATAAAATGGGCGTAGAAGAAGGTGCGGATATGGGACATGAATACGATGGTATTCGTGAGCTTAATAACCCTCTTCCTAAATGGTGGACCTACTTATTCTTCTCTACGTTTGTTTTCTCTGCTATTTATCTTGCGCTATACCCTGGTTTAGGTAACTACCCTGGCCTGTTAGGCTGGACAAGTTCACCGCAACAAGTGAAATCAGTTCAAGAAATGAATGCGGCGATTAAAAGCGCACAAGAAAACAAGCAGCTCGATGAATACTCAAAAGAGTTAGATGATGCCAATAAGTTTTATGGCGAATCATTTAAGCGCTTAGCGTATAACGAAGCGGGTACAGAGTATAAAACGATTCCTG
The DNA here is from genome assembly GCF_000286955.2 of Vibrio rumoiensis 1S-45. Taxonomy (GTDB): domain Bacteria; phylum Pseudomonadota; class Gammaproteobacteria; order Enterobacterales; family Vibrionaceae; genus Vibrio; species Vibrio rumoiensis_A. The sequence continues at coordinate 53,036 of NZ_AJYK02000002.1, read as the reverse complement.
AAATCGCTGCAGACCCTGCGGCATTGAGAGTTGGACAGAATTTATTCTTACAAAACTGTTCTCAATGTCATGGTTCTGATGCCCGTGGGCAAAAAGGGTTCCCTAACTTAACCGATAAAGCATGGTTATATGGTGGTGAACCAGAAGCTATCCTTACGACAATTCGTCATGGTCGTGTTGGCGCTATGCCAGCTTGGGGCGAAACGTTTGGTGAAGATGGTGTTCACGAAGTAGTAAGTTATGTGTTGAGTCTATCAGGACGTAAAGTGAACTCTCGTGATGCATCTGCGGGTAAAGTTCGTTTCGCAGCTTGTGCGGCTTGTCACGGCACAGATGGTAAAGGTAACCCAGCATTTGGTGCACCAGATCTGACTGACCATGATTGGTTATTTGGCGACTCTCGCGCTGATGTGACTGAAACGGTTATGTATGGGCGCCAAGGTGTGATGCCAGCGTGGGGTAACATTTTAGGTGAAGACAAAATTCACCTTGTTGCTTCCTATGTATGGAGTTTGAGTAACCCACAACCTTCTGAACAGACCAACTAAACCTCACTGGTCTAACAGCCCCTTCATGGGGCTGTTTTTTCTTCTATTCAATATGTTTCAATTTGTGAGAATATTATGCAAAAACCTTGGTATAAACAGTTTTGGCCGTGGTTTCTTATTTTCCTTCCTATGTCGGCTGTTATCGGTAGTTTTGTTACCTTAGGACTCTTCACTAAAAACAGTGTGGATCTCGTCTCTGAGGATTACTACAAAGAAGGCAAAGGTATTAATGTTGATTTAACGAGAATACACGTTGCTAAAGGCTTCCAATTAAAAGCATCGGTGGTTTCAACTGACACTGGTCTTATCTTCAATTTAGATAAAGGAAAGTTGCCTATTTACCCTGCTTTGAAAGTAACTTTTACACATCGTACATTGCCTGATAGAGACTTCGAACGTACCATTAGCTCAGATGCAAATGGAAATTATCGAATCAGCTTAGACACTCCTTTAAGTGGACCTTGGTTCATCAAGTTAGAACCTCATAACAAAGAGTGGATTATTCAAGGTAAGGTTGGTTTCCCTACAAAAACTCCGACTGTTTTATTAGATTAAGGCCTTTTGTAAATGTCTCAACCATCGACGCCGCAAGCGTGCTATCACTGTGGTGATGCTGTACCAGCTAAAGCTAGCTTTACCGTTGATATTCTAGGGCAGCAACGTGAAATGTGTTGCCCAGGATGCCAATCTGTCGCACAAACCATTGTAGAAAGTGGTTTGGACTCTTATTACCAATATCGGACTTCCCCTGCTGAAAAAGCAGATTTGGTACCTGAACAACTTCAAAAGCTCATTCATTATGACAATGTAGAAGTTCAGCAAGAGTTTGTCAGACATGATGTAAACACATCCGAAGTGACACTGTCACTCGATGGGGTGTCATGTGCTGCTTGTGCGTGGCTTATTGAAAAACAATTGGCCTCTGAAAAAGGCATCGTCCTTATACGAGTCAATATCACCACTAATCGAGCCATTTTAAAATGGGATTCAGAGCAAACTCGTTTAAGTGATTTACTGCGTTCTATTCATCAATTGGGTTATAAAGCAGCCCCTTTTGAACCGAATAAACACGAAGAAAGTTATCACCACATGATGAAGCAATACCTCTATCGATTGGGGGTTGCCGGGCTTGCTACCATGCAAGTGATGATGTTAGCCATTGCACTTTACTTTGAAGTATTCTCCGATCTCGATGCTGAATTTAAACAGTACTTACGTGTTGTCAGTTTGATTTTTGCTACCCCTGTATTGATTTATTCAGCTCAGCCCTTTTACCTTAATGCTTGGAGAAGTATCAAAGGTCGAACGCTTGGTATGGATGTGCCCGTTTCTATTGCTTTGATCTTCGCTTATGTTTCAAGTCTATGGGCAACTGTTGCAGGTACAGGGGAAGTTTTTTTCGAATCCATTTCAATGTTTACCTTCTTCTTATTGGTTGGTCGTTTTCTTGAAATGCGTGCAAGACGTAAAGCCGCGACCGCAAGCGCCAACCTACTTAAATTAATTCCAGCCATGGCAAGAATGAAGGATGGTGAGCAAATTCCTGTTCGCAGTTTAAAAATTGGCGATATTATTCAAGTGCTGCCAGGTGAGCATATTCCGGCAGATGGAGAAGTTTTGACTGGTTCCACGCAAGTTGATGAATCCATGCTAACGGGTGAATCTATACCTGTGTTTAAGCAAGAGCATGACTTCGTTTATGCTGGCACTATGAATGTTGATGAATCATTTGAGATGTCAGTCACCACACATAAAGCGGATTCGGTGATTTCTAAAATTGTTCGCCTGCAAGATGAAGCTCAATTATCTAAACCTAAAATTGCCGAAGTTGCTGATTACGTTGCAAAATACTTTGTGGCGATTATTTTAGTGATTGCACTGGGAACTTGGCTTTATTGGCACCAACATCAGCCAGATTCGGCTTTCTGGATCATGCTTTCAGTGTTAGTTGCAACCTGTCCTTGTGCCCTTTCCTTAGCTACGCCTACAGCGGTAACTTGCTCTACCTCTCGTCTTGGCAGCTTAGGAATTTTATTGCGTAAAGGCCATGTTTTTGAAACCTTATGCAAAGTTAATCAGATAGTATTAGATAAAACCGGAACTTTAACCGAAGGCAATATTGAAATAAGCCAATGTACGGTTTATAACCAGTCTGTCTTCAATGAGTCTGAATGTTATTCGATTGCTGCCAGTTTAGAAAAACACGCTAACCACCCTATTGCTAATGCATTTCAACCATACTTCTCTGACAGCATTGAAGTCATTAATGTCAAAAATATTATTGGATCGGGTTTAATTGGAGAATACCAAGGAAATCAATGGAAAATTGGAACCTTGGATTTTGTAGCAAAAGAGTCAACAGAAGTAGTTCAGGCTTCTACCATTTACCTTTCTCATAATGATGTATTGGTTGCATCTTTTGAATATTTAGACCCAATTCGTAAAGAAAGCGTTGAGTTTATTAATAGCCTTAAAACTAAGAATCTAAAAGTAACGGTATTAACCGGAGATTCCTTACAAAGCACGCTAAGAGTCGCTGATGAACTTGGCATTGAAGATTTTCATTGTCAGTTGAAACCCGATGATAAATTACGTTACTTAAATGACTTAAACAAAAACAACGTCACCTTGATGATTGGCGACGGCATTAATGATGCCCCTACTTTGGCCGGTGCTCACTTATCAGTAGCGATGGGTAGTGGCTCTGATATTGCTAAAGCATCTGCAGATATGGTTTTGCTTGGCGATAAGCTGGATAAAGTGCTTGAGGCAAGAGAGTTGGCACTCCATACTCGAAGCATTATTCGCCAAAACCTTGCTTGGGCTCTTGGGTACAATGCTTTAATTTTACCGCTTGCGGTAATGGGTTTCATTGCGCCATATTTTGCTGTTATTGGTATGTCTGCAAGTTCAATCATCGTTGTAACCAACTCATTAAGGTTATTGAAATAAATGGAAAGTTTGTATTTATTGATCCCCATTGCTGTAATTTTCGTTTGTATTGCGGTTGGCATATTTATTTGGGCTGTGAAAACGGATCAATTTGATGACCTAGATCGACAAGGTCACAGCATCTTATTTGATGATAGCGATGAAGTTAAAATGAAATCAGAAGCCAACTCTGATACCACCTCTATTGTTAAAGAAGACAAGGTAGAGGAAAAGTAAAGCAATGAGTCATGATTGGTTAGCGGCTTTTCTTATCGGAGTATTAGGTGCTGGTCATTGCATGGGAATGTGCGGTGGGATTGCAGGCTTGATGAGTATTGGTAGCATCTCGTCATCAAAGTTATGGCTTAACCCTTTGTTCTATAATATTGGGCGTTTGATGAGCTACAGCTTAATTGGTGGGATTGTTGGGGCAGCAATATCAACGATTGCACAATATTCCGGTGTTAATTCGCCGTTGAACTGGTTGCGTCTCATCTCTGCCATTTTTATGATTGTTCTTGCTTTATACATAGGGCAATGGTGGCAAGGGTTGCTTAAAATAGAAAAAGCTGGGCAACATATTTGGAAATACATTTCACCATTCGGGAAACGCTTATTACCGATTAAGCATCCTTTGTACGCTATTCCGTTTGGCTTTGTGTGGGGATGGTTACCATGCGGTTTAGTGTACTCAATGCTGACATGGTCTGCTGCATCTGGTAATGCTACACAAGGCGCTTTAATCATGTTTTTCTTCGGTTTAGGCACTTTACCTTTAATGTTAACAATTGGCTTGAGCACTTCTAAGTTAAACCAATGGATAAAGTCGATGGCATTTCGCCGAATAGGTGCCGCTATATTATTATGTTATGGCGTGTTTCAGCTGTATTACGGCGTCGTCAGAGTTATATGAATGTAGCAATTTCGTAGTCTTGTCTATTCTTCTGTATGTCAAAATGCTAAAATATTGTTGTTTATTACATTTTAACTTCTCTGGTGCCTTATGAATTCAGGTAATTCGAAAACTAAACGAGTCCAATCTGGTGGATGTGCGATTCACTGCCAAGATTGTAGCATTAGTCAGTTATGCATTCCTTTCACATTGAATGACTCAGAGCTCGATCAGCTTGATGAAATCATTGAGCGTAAGAAGCCAATTCAAAAGGGCCAGGAAATATTCAAAGCAGGCGATGAACTTAAATCACTGTATGCGATTCGTTCTGGGACTATAAAAAGCTATACCATTACGGAGCAAGGCGACGAACAAATTACCGCTTTTCATCTTGCCGGTGATTTAATTGGGTTTGATGCGATTAACAACAACTCGCACCCTAGCTTTGCACAAGCATTAGAAACTGCGATGGTCTGCGAAATCCCATACGAGACATTAGATGACCTTTCCGGGAAAATGCCAAAACTTCGCCAACAAATCATGCGTTTGATGAGTCATGAAATCAAAGGCGATCAAGATATGATTTTGCTGCTCTCTAAAAAGAACGCCGAAGAACGTTTAGCCGCATTTTTATTCAGCCTTTCGACTCGTTTCTCTCAGCGTGGTTTCTCACCAAGAGAGTTTCGCCTAACAATGACTCGTGGCGATATCGGTAATTATTTAGGTCTAACAGTAGAAACGATTAGCCGTTTGCTTGGTCGTTTTCAGAAAAGTGAAATACTCAGTGTAAAAGGCAAATATATTACCATTAACGATCACGACGCTTTGCAGCAACTTGCTGGTATTGTTGATGATTAATCACTGTAAATTCAAATAATTAAAAAGCCGCTATTGTGATATTAGCGGCTTTTTTCTTTCTAAAATATTGGATTGGTCACTAAAAGTTTACCCTATATTCAGCTACAGTTATTAGTAAGGTAATATTTTGAAGTTTGCTTAGCTTCAATTGTGAATAAAGGGAGTATTTATGAACGAGTATAAACATATTTTAGTGGTTGCGGATGTTAATAATGTCGAGCAATCGGCACTTTCACGTGCATTTCAGATTGTTCGTGACCTTCCTTGCCCAGCTCCAATTACTTTTTTCTTATCCATATACGATTTTTCCTATGACATGACCTCTATGTTGTCTTCTGATGAACGTGATGCTATGCGTAAAGGCGTAATTCATCAACGTGAAGAGTGGATGAAAGAAGTCGCTGCACCTTATATGAAAGATGGGATAGAACTGAATATTAAAGTCGTTTGGCACCATCGACCATACGAAGCGATTATTGCGGAAGTGTTTGCCGGCGATCACGATATTTTGCTTAAAGCAACGCGCAAACATGACGTATTAGAGTCCGTATTCTTTACTCCAACGGACTGGCATTTATTACGTAAGTGCCCTTGCCCTGTTTTATTGGTGAAAAACCATGATTGGCCGGTCAATGGAAACATTGTTGCCTCCGTGCATGTGGGTTCAGAAAATAGCACTCATATAGAATTGAATGAAAGTATGGTCAAGCAAGGACTTAACTTTTCAAAGCAGTTGCATGCGGAGCTTTACTTAGTTAATTCCTACCCGGTGACACCAGCAAATGTAACGGTAGAGTTACCAGAATTTGATCCTACCTCATATACCGATGCAGTAAGGGGCTTCCATTTAACGGCCATGAAAGCACTAAGACAAAAATATGGCATAGATGAAGAGCATACTCGAGTGAGTGAAGGCTTGCCGGAAGATGTTATCCCTAAAGAATCTAAAATATTAGATGCGGGTTTAGTTATTTTAGGCACAACTGGTAGAACGGGTCTTTCTGCCGTATTTATTGGTAATACTGCAGAGAATGTTATTGATAAGATAAATTGTGATGTATTGGCATTGAAACCAGCAGGCTATATTAGCCCGTTAGATCCTAATGAATAATCAGGTAACGCCTTAACGGCATTTATCTGAAAAGGTAATCTGAGCTTATGAAAAGAGCAACCAACTGTGTTGCTCTTTTGTTTTTTGTCAGTATGATACTGCCTTTATTTATGTGCATCTTTTTGCTGATTGATGCCACAAGCGTTAAACAATACCGATGGATAACATAAGTTACATTGGTATCAGTTAAGGTTAAGAACAATGAACGTAAATCCAAACACCATGACCGAATCTGGCCAACAAGTGCTCAATAAAGCTAAGCAGCATGATTTTAATAAGCTTCAAAAACGGATTCGTCGCAATACCGGTCAAGCCATTGCAGATTTCAACATGATTGAAGAAGGTGACCGTATCATGGTGTGTTTGTCTGGTGGTAAAGATAGCTTCACCATGCTCGACATACTGATTAGTTTAAAGAAAAGCGCCCCCGTTAATTTTGAATTAGTCGCGGTAAACTTAGATCAAAAACAACCGGGCTTTCCTGAGCATATTCTTCCAACATACCTTGATTCTCTCGGTATTGAATACAAAATTGTCGAAGAAGATACCTACTCTATCGTGTTAGATAAAGTACCAGAAGGGAAAACAACTTGTTCTTTATGTTCTCGTTTACGCCGTGGTATTTTGTATCGTACAGCAAAAGAGATAGGCGCGACAAAAATCGCCCTTGGACATCATCGAGATGATATTTTAGAAACTTTGTTTTTGAACATGTTCCATGGCGGGAAAATGAAAGCGATGCCGCCCAAGCTGGTTTCAGATAATGGTGAGCACGTGGTTATTCGCCCACTTGCGTATTGCCGTGAGAAAGACATCATCAAGTTCTCCGCTATGCGTGACTACCCTATTATTCCATGTAACTTGTGCGGATCTCAACCTAACCTTGAGCGTCAAAACATTAAGCTAATGCTCAATGAATGGGATAAGCGTTTCCCAGGGCGTATCGAAACAATGTTTAAAGCAGTACAAAACGTAGTGCCAAGTCATTTAGCCGATCATAACTTATTCGATTTTAAATCGATTGATCGTGATTCTGGTGTGATAAACGGTGGGGATATTGGCTTTGACAAAGAAGAAATACCCACGCAACTACCTTCCGAGGATGCGGTGGAATTCGATCCTAGCCTACAATTAGACGTTACGAATATCTAACGTCTATCTCTCATCTTGATATGAAAAAGCCGAACTTTTATGTGCTTGTTTTGCACTTAAAGGTTCGGCCTTTTTATGTGTTATGCACGCTTGTTTACGTCATTATTTCTCAAGTAATGGTAGTACTCTAAACGTGGCTTGAGGAAGCGTTAACGTATTTCCTTTTTTCAAGTCAGCAAGTTTAACGACGGCCTTGCCATTCTCTATGTTGATGATTGAACCATCAGAGACTGAGATTGAGCCGTGTTGAATATCATTAAACTCTAGCGTTAATCCAATTACGTCCGGTGCAAACCAACTTGAGAACATTCCCCCAAGATCATTCAGCATTTTACTCATTTGAGGTATTAACGCTTCGATTTGGTCGTAACTGACTTTTCCTTGTAAAGGCTCTTTTGTCATCACGACCATCGAAAAGTCACAGAGCTTCCCTTTTTCAGTATCAACATAAACTAAAGGCGCAGCTTTACGGAGATTACTGTCAATCGGTACGATCAATTCTTGGCTTGATGGAATGCTAAACTCTTCGTAATGTTCCTCTTTCTCCATCCAAGCTTTTTCTATATGACAAATATTTGAGCTTTGATTTTCTTGGAAGAAAAAAGCCACCTTAACGTCAGGATGCCCTTCTTCAAGGTTATTCTTCATTTGTGTATATAGTTTGGAATAATTGAATCGATACTGTTCAGCATTGGCAGATACTGACAATAGAGACGCCATCAATGCACATGCTGTTAGAGTCGCTTTACGAATGATCATTTTTCTGTCCAATATGCAGTATTATGGTGAATCATAGTTTGCAGGTCATTAACATAGGCTTGCCCTCTCTCAGAGTAACTTAGCAATCCATTCGTCAGCGCGATAGCAGTTTCTTCTGACTTTAAATCTTTATTTTCTAAAGCAAGCTTGGCTCTGATCTCACGTAACTTTTCATACGCTGAATTAGTGTTCACATTCATAAAATATGCGTTAATTGATTCTTGTGGTGAATCAAATTTAGCTACTTCGTGGGTGGCACCTTCTACACGTTGTAGTGGTACTAAACCACAGCCCTCGGTATAACACCATTGCCCAAAGAAATTATTCCCTTCTTCAGCAAATCTTGATGTTCCCCAAGCTGATTCATTGGCGGCTTGAATCATAACGAGTGCTTCAGGAAGAACATTGACGCGCAATAGCATTTCCTCAACCCATGCTTGGTCAATGCCTGCTTCCGGAATTTCATTGCTATACAGTTCAGCCAGACCTGTTGCCATATTTATTTGTTTTTTACTTATGTCGTTATCGGATAAGGATGTTTTTATTTCCAGCAATTGAGAACGTTCTGCTTCAACACGTTCATTTTCCTTCTTGATTCCGATATTTAATTCATCAAAAAATTGCGCTTTTTTAGTATTGACATCAGTACTTTCGCTTTCTTCTGCAATCTCTTCTTTAGGGGATGTGTTCATATGGTTTTGCACATAATAAACTGCCCAAAAGGACAATATTGCGGAGATCATTATAAATTTTTTCATCATGCGTCAAACACCTGCGATTGAGTTTTATTGCCATTATTAGGTGGGTTGCCACCCGTGTTGATTACTTTTAATTTAACGCCAAACATATCTCTATAGATGATGCCTTTAATATGAAAATAAAAAGGCAATACGAATATCAGGCCGATGCCATAAAAAAGCGCTGCAACAAAGAACATCAATAGTATCAAGGCATAAGCAGCCGTCACGGGCAGTATTTTCTTATTAACTGCACGCAGTGATAGCAATAGTGAACGCATTGGTGTGATTCGTTTTTCGCAAATTAGCAATACCGCATTACTGAACGCCATCGATAAATATAATGATAAGAAAGGTAAAACCATACCAGCAATACCTTGTAGCATTAACGCCATTAATGTCATCAGCATGACTGGGATAGTGAATTGAAAACCTTTTAAAATATGGCGAATTTGAGTTTTGAACCCCGTAGCATGGCTCATCGCCATAATACACACACCTGCAAATAATGGTGCGCTTATCACTTCATAGCTGAAGTTAGCAATCAATACCGATTCAATAATGCTCTGAACCTGGGTTGAATCCGCTGAGTCTTCAAATATTTTAAAGATCGCACTAGGGTCACCCAGTTGCATTTTTAGCGCGACAATAAAAATGGTAATTTGTAATAAGATAAGGACAACAATTGTTGGTGAGAACGATAAAAAGTTTTTGATCGTCAATTGCCATGCTTCTTTAATAATATTGCTGGCTTTTAATTCATATTGACCCGATAACGCTGTCTCTATGTTTCCGCCAACATTGAATTCTTTTTCTAAATTGTCATTCATTTATGGGTAATCCAAGCATCGTCAAATGTACGTAATGGAGCCACATTATACCCAAGCAGTATCAAGATGCGAGTTCAGCCAATTTTAAATCCCATTTAATTTGTAAAAATCTTTTATTTTCAAAAGATTACTTATATTCATCGATTCTTTTTTGTATCTGGTCGGCAGATGAAGGATAATTATCGAATTGCGTGAAAATGACCGCTTAGATTCGTTGTTAAAAATGACTATGAATTACGGCTAATGGCGACTATGATCCGCCCTCAAATTTTTGTGTGTAACTGCGCTTTTCATTCTATGGAGAAATACAGAAATTGAATGTTGAACAATCACAAGGCTCAACCGTCATTCAATTGACTGGCATAAGCAAAAGCTTCGATGGCAAAGCGATCATCGACAATCTAGATTTAAATGTAAATCATGGTGAGTTTCTTACTATTCTTGGCCCCTCTGGCTGTGGTAAGACAACGGTTTTAAGAATGATTGCGGGGTTTGAAACTGTAGATTCTGGCACCATACTCCTAGCGAATGATGATGTGACAGAACAGCCACCTGAGAAAAGACACGTTAATACTGTATTTCAAAGTTACGCACTCTTCCCTCATATGACGGTATTTGAAAATGTGGCTTTTGGTTTGCGCATGCAAAAAGTGCCTCAAGTTGATGTGGAGGCTCGTGTACTTGAAGCGTTAAGGATGGTTCGCTTAGACAGTATGGCGCAACGCAAACCTCATCAATTATCTGGTGGCCAGCAACAACGAATTGCCATTGCGCGAGCGGTCGTCAATAAGCCTAAAGTACTTCTATTAGATGAATCGCTTTCCGCATTGGATTACAAGCTTCGTAAACAAATGCAATTAGAGCTAAAGCAATTACAGCGTCAGTTAGGCATTACGTTTATCTTTGTGACTCATGATCAAGAAGAAGCACTGTCAATGTCTGATCGTATTATCGTTATGCGTGATGGGATCATTGAACAAGATGGCTCTCCTCGTGAGATATACGAAGAACCAAGCAACCTATTTGTTGCCAGCTTTATTGGTGAGATTAATGTTTTCGAAGCGTCAGTCATAAAAAGACAAGACGACAAAACCATTTTGGCTGAAATTGAAGAGATTGAATCTACAGTTCATTACGGCAAAAATGTTGAAATCGGTCAGAAACTAAATGTTTTGATCCGACCGGAAGATATTCGAATTGAAGAAATTAAAGAGTCCGAAGATTTTGGTATTGTTGGACATGTAACAGAGCGCACTTATAAAGGCATGACATTAGATTCGATTGTTGAGTTGGAATCTGGTATGCGAGTGATGGTTAGTGAATTCTTTAATGAGGATGACCCTGATGTTGATCACTCAATTGGTCAAAAAGTATCCATTACTTGGGTGGCGAGTTGGGAAGTCGTGCTGCCTTACGATGAAAGTGCGCCAGCATTTGCCAAATCAGTTGAAGAGTAAATAAAGCAATGAAGAAACTCAATCTTCAAAATAGCATTGTTATCTTGATTGTATCTTGGTTGATGCTGTTTGTTTTCATCCCCAATTTAATGATCATCATCACCAGCTTTCTTACTCGTGATGAAGCGAACCTCATTGAGTTAACGTTTACGTTAAGTAACTATACTCGCTTATTAGATCCTCTGTACGCAAAAGTTATGCTCCATTCATTGTATATGGCGATAGTGGCAACAGGCTTATGTTTACTGATTGGCTACCCTTTTGCTTATATCGTGGCGAAAATGCCAGCAAAAACACGCCCTATCATGCTGTTTTTAATCATAGTGCCCTTTTGGACCAACTCCCTTATTCGTACTTATGGTTTAAAAATCGTGTTAGGGACACAAGGCATTTTAAATAAGAGCCTAATGGCCATTGGTATTATTGAGCATCCAATGCGTATTATGTATAGCGAAACAGCCGTAATGATCGGCCTTGTGTACATCTTACTGCCATTTATGATCTTGCCTTTATACTCAGCACTAGAAAAGTTAGATCGCACTTATATTGAAGCTGCGAGAGATCTTGGTGCGAATAAAATTCAAACATTAATAAAAGTGACTTTACCTTTAACGATGCCAGGTATTATTGGTGGCTGTTTGTTAGTTTTATTGCCGGCTTTAGGGATGTTCTACGTATCAGATCTATTAGGTGGTGCGAAAAACTTATTGATTGGTAATGTGATTAAAAGCCAAGTCCTTAATGCGAGAGATTGGCCATTTGGAGCATCCACCAGTATTGCCCTAACACTGATTATGGCCTTGATGATTTATGCGTACTATCGTGCGGGTAAGTTTTTGAATAAAAAGACGGAGTTAGACTAATGAAGAAATCTGTTGGTGGGAATATTGCCAAATCGAGCTTCATGAGTTTGGTGTATTTATTCTTATATTTGCCGATCATTGTGTTAATTGTTAATTCGTTTAACGCCAGTAAATTTGGGATTAAATGGGATGGTTTTACGACAAAATGGTATTCAGAATTACTGAATAATGACAGCTTAATCCAAGCTGCTGGCCATTCTATTACCATCGCAATTTTATCCTCTACCGCGGCAACCATCATTGGCAGTTTAACGGCTGTCGCGCTATTTCGTTATAAATTCAAAGCAAAGTCTGCTGTTAATGGATTGCTTTTTGTCGTGATGATGTCGCCTGATATTGTGATGGCAATTTCTTTGCTTGCTCTGTTCTTAGTGGTTGGGTTTCAGTTAGGTTTAATCACGTTATTAATTTCCCACATTACGTTTTGCCTACCCTTTGTGGTGGTAACGGTATATAGCCGCTTAAAAGGCTTTGATGTCAAAATGCTTGAAGCTGCTAAAGATTTAGGCGCAAGTGAATGGATTATCCTAAAACGAATTATATTCCCACTAGCAAAACCTGCTGTGGCTGCTGGCTGGTTATTGAGCTTCACCTTGTCGCTTGATGACGTGATCATCAGTTCATTTGTAACAGGGCCAAGCTATGAAATACTACCTTTGAAGATTTATTCTATGGTTAAAGTAGGTATTTCACCTGAGGTGAACGCATTAGCGACAGTGATGTTAGTGGTTTCTTTGCTGCTAGTAATGATTTCACAGCTATTAGCGCGAGATCGCGTTAAGTAACCGTACCTATACTGAAGTAACGGTAAGATGCGAGTTATTGTTTGAATAAATACGGATAAATGGTTTAAAAATGGATTTATCTAACTATACTTCACACTATTTTGATAATGATACAAATAACACTATCCAGACTGGGAGTCACCAATGAAAACATGGTCTAAGTTCCTTGTAGCTGCAACGCTTGCGGCATCGTTTACTGCAAGTTCCGTACAAGCTGATGACAAAGAACTCTATTTTTATAATTGGTCTGAGTACATTCCAAGCGAAGTACTTCAAGACTTTACCAAAGAAACAGGAATCAAAGTTATTTATTCAACTTATGAATCCAATGAGTCCATGTACGCTAAATTAAAAACACAAGGTAAAGGTTACGATCTTGTTGTTCCTTCTACGTATTTCATTTCTAAAATGCGTAAAGAAGGCATGTTAAAAGAAATTGATAAGTCGAAGTTATCTCACTTCTCCGATTTGGATCCAAACTATTTAAACAAACCTTTTGATCCAAGCAATAACTACTCTATTCCTTATGTATGGGGCGCAACGGGTATTGGTATTAACACCGATATGTTGGATAAATCTAGCATTCATAAGTGGGATGATTTATGGGATCCTAAATGGGTCGGTCAGTTAATGATGATGGATGACCCACGTGAGCTGTTCCAAATTGCTCTAACGAAGTTGGGTTATTCAGGTAATACACAAGATCCAGCACAAATTAAAGAAGCGTACGAAGAGCTGAAAAAGTTAATGCCAAATGTGTTGGTGTTTAACTCAGACTTCCCTGCTAACCCTTATTTGGCCGGTGAAACCTCGCTAGGTATGTTGTGGAATGGATCTGCTTACGCTGCTCGCAAAGAAGGCGCCCCTATTCATATTATTTGGCCAGAAAAAGGCACAATTTTTTGGATGGATAGCCTAGCGATTCCGTCTGGAGCTAAGAATATTGATGCGGCTTACAAGATGATTGATTTCTTATTACGCCCAGAAAATGCAGCCAAAATTGCGGTGGAAATTGGTTACCCGACCCCAGTGAAAACCGCTTATCCATTATTGCCAAAAGATTTCGCAAATGATGACAACGTATTCCCACCACAGAAAGTTTTAGATTCAGGTGAATGGCAAGATGATGTTGGTGAAGCGAATGTGCTTTATGAAGAGTACTTCCAAAAGCTAAAAGTAAACATGTAATCGTTCTACATTTACTTACTTTGGTATCGATAATAAAACCCGCTTGCAATAGCGGGTTTTATTTTTCTTGAATCAGTCGGCTAGTAACTCGGCAACGAGCTTCGGCACTTCTATGCTGGCTTTGCCGTATCTTTTTTCAGCGAATTCACTTTGTACTGCACTAGGCTCTAAGTTGATTTCCATGGTATGAGCACCATGCATTTTTGCATCATGAACAAATCCTGCCGCAGGATAAACCACACCTGATGTTCCAATTGAAATAAACAGATCAGCCTGCTCAATAAGAGAATATATTTCTGCCATTTTTAACGGCATTTCACCAAACCAAACAATATGTGGTCGTAAAGGATTTGGTATTTGGCAACAATGGCATAAATCTGTTGTTGTTAAGGACTCAGTCACCTCAATCACTTGATTGGATTCTGGGCAACGAGCTTTTAATAATTCACCATGCATATGGATAATACGCTCACTGCCCGCTCGTTCATGTAGGTTATCGATGTTTTGTGTAATGATCGTGACTTTGCCATTTAATTGCTGCTCAAGCTCTGCCAGTGCAATATGGGCGTCATTTGGCATCAAATTGACATCATGCAAGCTTGCCCTTCTTTGGTTATAAAATTCTTGTACCAATTCAGGGTTAAGCGCATAACCTTCTGGTGTTGCCACATCTTCAATTTTGTGACTCTCCCATAAACCATCTTGAGAGCGGAAAGTTTGAATGCCAGACTCGGCAGAAATACCTGCGCCAGTGAGAACGACAATATTTTGATAAGGAAAAAGCATTCAAAGTCCTTTTGCTATGTAACTTAAATCAATCGGTTCTAACATGCCGATACAACAAAAATAGATAAGGCTAATTTACCTGTTTTATTCGTAATTTTACATTTTGGATTAAAAACTTATGTGTTAGATCGGAATTTACGACCATAATTAATGTGATTTAATAAATATATGATTGTTTTTATCGTTAGTCATTACATTAACAAGCATCTAAAAAATAATTAAGTATAATAATATCTTTATTAAAAACATGTCCTTTCAACTATTTAAAAGTGAACTCTATGGGTAAGACCATTCAAATAATGCTTAGCTTATTGTTGTTTTTCTCTCTTTCTGTTCAAGCAGAATGGGAACCAACTCATCAATCGAAAACACCAACCATCACGCCTGCAGCCCAAAGAATCGCCGATCAAATTGCGAAACTACCTGATCCTTTATTTATGACAGAAAAAGATCATATTAAAGTCGATGAATTGCTATCAACCACGCTGTATCAGATTGATATAGGCACCAATGGATTTCAAGATACGCTGAAAGAATACCGTACTAAAGGTGGTACGAATGCATGGTTTCGCGCGCAAGAGTATTACTTAACTCTGCACAGTTATAGTCAATCGAAAGAAGATTTACTCAAGTTAGCTCAATCAAGTGTTTATAATAAACTGACAGGGTTTGGCCCATACGGTGTCACACAATTTAAAGCTGAACTTCATTTAACTGAATTGAATGCTCAATACCTTCTTTTTTATCAACTTCAGAGTTTTAAAGCTTTCATTAAAGATCTTACGATTTCACCGGTTCCTGTAATCGCGATGGTGGTTAAACTCTTTATTGTTTATTTATTGCTGTCATGGTGGCTGCGAAACAGCCGTGGAATGATCCAACATTTTCGTAAAACAAAGCTAGAAACCCCAACGGCACCAACGATATGGGTCAGGTTATTTTGGTACATCAGTAAAGCCAATCGCCCTATTGCATGGTTAATTGCCATCACCGTATCTCTTGATATCTTAGCGAAATTACAAAGCCTTCAACATGTTAAGTTCTTAGACATCTTTACATGGTGGATTTTAGGTGGTTCGATTGCGGTTAAATTTATTCTTGAATTTGCTTATCGCAATAGCCGCTCAACAACTAAAGAAATCACAGCAATCCGCTTATCAACAATTCGTTACTACGTTTGGAGTGTGATTGGTGCAGGTGTCATCTTACAAATAACCGAAACTACGATTGGCGAAGGTACCATTTATCATTGGGTATCTAGCCTACTGTTTCTGTGGTTTATCTTTATTACTATTTTGGTACTGCGTAAGTGGAAGCCGTATGTCTTTAGTGAAAACCACACTAGCTTAGAAATGCCGGTATGGGCTTTATGGGCTGTTGATAAACAAAACACTTTCGGTTTATCGACTATTACAACTGCGACCATGACATTTTGGTTAATCACTCGTAGTTTGAAGCAATTTGTCATCGCTAACTTGTCACAATACGCTTTCTTCAGCCAAGCATTGGCGTATTTATTCAGAATTGAAGTTGCCAAACAAAGTGACAGCGGTGGCAACAATACTAACTTGGTGAAATTGAAAGGTGACGATATTTTCAATTACGTTCTACCAGGTAGAGAAGACAGCGAACTCATTGGCTATGCTTGCGAAGAGATTAAGCAGATTTCTCGTTATATCTTATCCGACAGCCCTGCGATGTGCGTAGTGAGCGGTGAACGAGGCATAGGAACCACGACATTTATTAAACAAATTCTGTATCGCGTAAATAATGCGGAAGCCATTTATTTAAACTGCCCTAATTCTGGCTACGCTGAGTTATTGTCGGATCTTGCAGTTCAAATAGGTTTAGACGCCGCCGCGACAGATATTCAAATTTTAGCTTATCTTAGAAAAAGTGATACGAACTACCTTATAGCCGTAGATAATGCTCAGCGTCTAGTTAAACCAATGGTTGGCGGTCTGACTGGGCTAATGAAGTTTACTAATCTTATGCGCCGTTCTAAGAAAAACCACAGAGTGTTGCTTGCTATTGAGAAATCAAGTTGGCGCTTTGTCGATCGAGCGCGTGGTGAACGTCTGTTGTTCGATCTCGTGACGTTTATGCCTAGATGGTCTGAAGCAGAAATTTCTGAATTATTGGATTCACGTTTAAACCAAGATGTTGAAAACCCTGTCTCTTTTGATGATCTTTCATTACCTAAACAATGGGACCAAGATGATATTTCAGAAGAAGAACGCGCAAGGAGAGGCTTTTATCGAATTCTTTGGCATTATGCGGACGGAAACCCCACTGTTGCGCTTCGCTTTTTTAGATTGTCTTTAAGACGCGATCAGAAGACTGAAAAAGTTGTAGTTCGCCTTTTCCAAGCACCTCAAGCCGATGAGCTAGAAAAAATGCCAAAACCGATGTTGGCAATTTTGCGTTCAATTGTTCAACTTGAAGTGTCAACTCCAGAAGAATTGTCCGAGTGTACTCAGCTTACGATTGCGGAAGTTATTGGAACTTTACGTTATTTTGAAAGCCGTGGTTACATTGAGTGGACTGCAGATAAAGCAAAAATTTCCGATCATTGGTATCGCTTTATTACCAACGCCTTACATCGTCAGCATTTATTGGTGAAATAACATGAAAAAGATACTGTCCTTTTTATTACTCATGGCATTAAGCACAAGCGCCCTAGCCAGCGCGGAAGATGCCTCTGCTCATTTAGAAAATATCAGCCAATTTACTAGTCTTATTCGCTGGAGTGGTGTCCTTTTCTCTTTTTTCATCATTCTTGCTTCTTGGATTCTATTACGTTTTACCAATAAATTAGTTGAAACATTCAGTAGCCAATTTGTTCAATATCGAATGGTGCTACAAAAGCTGCAATCTTTCTTTCAGTTCTTCGTTTATATGAGTGCAGGTTTGGTTGTATTCATGGTGAGCTTTAGGATTAACGATCAAATATTAACCTTGATTGGTGGTACGTTAGCGGTTTCTATCGGTTTTGCTTTAAAAGATCTGGCAGCGTCCTTCATTGCAGGTTTGACGGTGATGATTGATCGCCCCTTTCAAGTTGGTGACCGCGTCACGTTTGAGGGTAATTATGGGGATATCATTACCATTGGTTTACGCTCTGTCCGAATGAGAACACTCACCGATGACATTATTACCATTCCCAACAACAAGTTTTTAAGTGAAGTCACCATGAGTGGTAACTATGGTGCTCTAGATATGCAATGTGTGATCCCTTTTTATATCGGAATGGATCAAAATATAGATTTAGCCAGAGACTTAATTCAGGAAGCTGCCTCTTCTAGCCGTTATATTCACTTACCTAAGCCTGTAGTTGTATTGGTTAGTCAAGACATTGCGGATAACTATCTTGCGATTAAACTCACCTGTAAGGCTTATGTGGTGGATACAGTTTATGAGAAGTTATTTGAAACGGATATTACATTACGTGTAATGAAAGAGTTTAGGAAAAATAACATTTACCCACCAATGATTGCTGTACGTACTACAATGCAACCATAGTGTTTTACACTGCTGTCACTGAGGCATATTAGTGATTTTTGTTGGTTAAGGGTATAATCCGGCAATCAGTTTTAAAAGCAGTTTGGTTTTTAAAGCAGTAACATGTTCTTGTTGTTGCTGCTTTTTTATTGGAAAATTTTATGTCTCGCATCATTACGTACACTTATAAAGATGAACAAAAAACATTGGCATTTAGCTACCGTGAATTCCACACTATTCACGAAGCCGTTGCTGCACATGAAGGGCTTGATATCCGTGATTACTTAAAAATGGAGCAATCTATTGAAGCAATTTCTGATACAAAAACGGTTCGGGAATACCGTGATGCACATTTTAAAAAATTAGGTTTTGGACGCATTACCTTAATGCCAAAAGAAAATATTGGCATTGGTCAAAAAAAGAAATAACAAAAAGGGTTCACTTTAAAATTAAAGTGAACCCTTTTTTAGTTTTAACTGTTTGAAAATACGTTAAACAATATTCAAGAATGCTGCGCCACGAACACCACCAGAATCACCATGCTTAGCTTTTAATATTGTAGGTACTTTACCCACTGAAAGCAGATATTTTGGAATTCGTTTAGGCATTTCTTCGTAAATTAATTCAAAGTTTGATAAACCACCGCCAAGAACCACAACATTCGGATCAAAGGCGGTAAATATATTACCCAAACAGATTGCGAGCAGTTCCATAAAGCGTTCGACATGCTCAACTGCTTTTTCTTCACCTTGTTTGTGACGATTAATAATGTCTATCGCTTTAACATTTTCGCCGTAGTAATGCTGGTAAAGCTGTTCAAATCCACGACCAGATAAATAGTTATCAATACAGCCTTTCTTATCGCAACCACAGCCAAATAAAGGTGCATCAATGCCTTCGGCACTGTCGTTTAAGTAAAACCATGCATCAATCGGCATGCGAGTATGCCCAAGCTCACCAGCAACGTGACTACGGCCAGAAACGACATGACCATTATTGACGATACCGCCACCAAATCCCGTTCCGAGAATAAGGCCTAAAACTGACTCTTTACCTTGGTGCTCTTTATCCCAAGCTTCAGATAAAGCAAAGCAGTTAGCATCGTTTTCAACTTTAACCGGGCGATCAACTAGGGCTTCTAAATCTTCACGTAATTTTTTGCCTTTTGCTGCTGGAACATTAGAGGTTAAAACGGCACCATCATCGACACTTTCCATGCCTGGAATACCGATACCGATTGATCCTTTCACACTAAATTGTTTATCGTATTTCTCGACTAGTTCACTTAGCACGCTAAGTAAAGCTTGATAATCATCACCCGGAGTTGGTACGCGTTCCGTAGCCATACGTTCTAAGTTATCGTTAAATGCACCGAACTCAATTTTGGTACCACCGACATCAAAACCGTAATACATCCCTATTCTCCACAACATCTAAATTAAAAATTAAACTAAAAGTATTATCCACAAACTCGTTGCGCAAACTGTGATTAGCGGCGAAGTTACTTGTTCTGCCAATCTATTTGCTTATTTATAAACCAATGACTATCTTCATGTTTTAAACATCAAAGAATATTAAATTTTGACGAAACATTAATTAATAGCGTTTTCAATATCACATATCAACTTGTGAAAACTCGCATCTTCTATTATAAAGGCACAGAATTTCATCATTATTATCACTGTTAGGCACATTCAACATGAAAATGACACCATTACTTCTCACTCTTATTACCAGTTTTCTGGTTGGCTGCGCCTCCCAACCGCCTGCGAGCTCTAAATCCTCTAAACTATCAAATCCACCAGCTAAGTCTTCTCTGATAGATTCTGCGCCAACAGAAGAGCAAGAAGTCTCATTGTTATATCAATCTTGGGAAGGTGTTCCCTATGAATTTGGTGGGGCGACCAAACAAGGCATAGACTGCTCTGCTTTTATGCAAGTCGCTATGTCTAGTGTTTACCAATTACACCTACCTCGTTCAACTGAATTACAAAGTAAAGAAGGCGAATATGTTCCAGAAAGCCAAGCTACTTTTGGTGATCTCGTCTTTTTCAAAACCGGTTGGAATCAGCGCCATGTTGGCTTATACCTCGGTGATAATGAGTTTATGCACGCTTCCTCATCTAAAGGTGTCATTATTTCACGCTTAGATAATCCTTATTGGGCGAGTAAATTTTGGCAATTTAGACGAGTCACTCCAAATAGCTAGCTTTTCAAAACGTTATTGATATCACAGACTAACTGAATAGTGTAAATGACTAACTGATTAAAGTTATTTTTGCGTATTAGTTCTCTAATTTGAAACTTCAGCTAAGCTAATGTCATAGGCTGGTGAATTTCAAGATCTGGAGGCACTATGTGGCACGCTATTGCGCAACAGTTATCAGAAGTTCTTGCATTTAACTTTATCATTCGAGAAAAAGAACACCTAAGTGATGGGGAATGTAACTCTTGTTACATGATCTCCGATGGTGAGGAACGTTACTTTGTTAAAGTTAACGGTCGCGAGTTTATCTCTAAATTCGAATCTGAAATTGATAACCTCTCGGCTTTACTGGCCACTAGCACCATTCGCGTTCCCCAACCGGTTACTTGCGGTGTAACCAAAGATAATGCCTTTTTAATCTTGAATTATTTACCCACTAAACCTGTCATTCCCCCTAAAGATGCCTTTGATTTTGGCAACCAACTTGCCATGCTTCATCAATGGGGTGAGCAAAAGGAGTATGGGTATGACGCTGATACTTATGTAGGTCTAAATCTTCAACCGAACACCTGGCATAAAAACTGGGGTTTCTTTTTTGCTGAATTCCGAATTGGTTGGCAACTGCAATTATTAAAGGAAAAAGGATTAGATCTCGGTGATATTGATCAAACCGTTAATCTGGTGAAGTCTATTTTAGGCGCTCACTCGCCAAAACCTGCACTACTACATGGTAATTTAACGGCTAATAATCATGCATTATCTGTCTCTGGGGTGATCTCTTATGACCCTTCCAGCTATTGGGGTGATAGAGAATGTGACATTGCGATTATTGAAGCATTTAGTGGTTTAGATGATGAATTCTTTAAAGCTTATAACCAATCGTATCCATTGCCTGAAGGATATTTAAACCGAAAATCGGTTTATCAATTGTACTACCTACTCTGCTGCTGCAATCAATTTGGAGGTGACTATTTACCTCAATGCCTTGAACAAATAAGCCAATTAGAAAAATAAAGTAACCTGTAACATATTGTTAATTTTCAATTTTAATTAACAAAACCTTAAAGTGAGACATGCCTCGTATAAAAATGTTGATAAGAAACTACACTTACATAAATATACGGAGGCTTGAAGTTCGAATTACTTTTATTGACTGCTTTGTCACTTAATAATGGCAAAAAAGAAGCTAAATAATGTTATAACTTTGCTGTGATTCAACCTTTTTGCTTATTTTCAATCATGAACTAACTTACCGAGTTACTATAAAATCAAATCAGAAAACACCTACATCCTTATTCTGATTAATTTTGATGTTCATAGAGCTTTACACGGGAAGTATAGTGAGGGAAGCGATGATAAAATACATGGAAAAAAGAGTGTCTTGCCCACATTGCGGACACCAAATTGGTATGACGGTTGATTCTTCTAATGGTGACCAAGATTTTTATGATGATTGTCCAGCTTGTAGCCATGCAATTCATTTAGAACTTAAAATCGAAAATGCAAAGGTTCAATTAAGTATTGGAGCAGAAGATCACTCATTTTTTTAAAGTTTAATACAATTTAGACAATCATTAAGCCCCTAATTTTGGGGCTTTTTATTGCCTGTTATTTATATCGCTATAATGTAAATAATCGCTATAATCATCTTCTCGTGTTTTAACGTTGTTAGGAGAATTTGTGCATCGTTATCGTAAAGAAAGTTCCATCCTTGTTAAGTTAGCGACCCCCGTTTTACTTGCCTCTGTCGCTCAAACAGGTATGGGATTTGTGGATACCGTTATGGCCGGTGGAGTCAGTGCGACCGATATGGCAGCTGTTGCTGTTGCATCGAGTATTTGGCTGCCCTCTATTTTATTTGGTATCGGTTTATTGCTTGCCTTAGTACCTGTGGTAGCGCAATTAAATGGTTCTGGACGACAAGTTCGAATTGCACATGAAATTCAACAAGGCTTTTATCTTTCATTCCTTGTGGCGATCCCTATTGTTGTTGTGTTATCGCAAACTCAGCATATTTTACATGTCATGAAAATCGAACCCGTCATGGCAGCTAAAACCAATGGCTATATGTTTTCGATGATCTTTGCTGTACCTGCGTTTTTATTATTCCAAACACTGCGTAGTCTTTCTGACGGATTATCTTTAACAAAGCCGGCAATGATCCTTGGATTCATTGGCTTAGGGCTTAATGTGCCTTTAAACTGGATTTTTGTTTATGGTAAGTTTGGTATGCCAGCACTTGGCGCTGTTGGTTGTGGTGTTGCAACGGCCATTGTTTATTGGGTGATGTTCTTATGCATGCTTGGGTATGTGATCACGGCGAAAAAGTTCAAGAACATCCATATTTTTACAGAGTTTCATAAACCGAATATGCATTCGTTATCACGCTTATTCCGTTTAGGGTTTCCAATTGCCGCTTCTATCTTCTTCGAAGTGACGCTTTTTGCAGTGGTTGCCCTATTGATTGCCCCACTTGGGCCAATCATTGTCGCAGCGCATCAAGTGGCTATCAATTTTGCCTCTATGGTTTTCATGCTGCCTATGAGTATTGCGGCAGCAGTAAGTATCCGTGTTGGTCATCAATTGGGTGAGCATAATGTGGAAGGTGCAAAAGTGTCCTCTCATGTGGGGTTAATAGTCGCGTTTGTGACCGCATTAATGACTGCTGGTTTAACCATTGTGTTCAGTGAGCAAATTATCCGTTTGTACACTGACAATAAAGAAGTGTTAGAAATCGCTATGCACTTGTTATTTATGGCAGCGATTTATCAATGCAGTGATGCAATACAAGTGATTGCTGCTGGGGCTTTACGTGGTTATAAGGATATGAGTTCAATACTGACTCGTACCCTATTCTCATATTGGATAGTCGGCATGCCAATTGGTTACATTCTTGGTATGACAAGCTGGATTACAGACAAACCGATGGGTGTGAATGGGTTCTGGATTGGAATCATCTTCGGATTAAGTATGGCAGCGGTATTATTGTCTGCACGCTTATACTGGTTGCATAGACAATCCGATGAAGTTCAGTTGGAGTTTGCCGGCCGCTAATCTTGTTGCTACGACTAATAAATCCAACATTAGGCTCGACTGGTTCGAGCCTTTTTATTTAGTTGTTTTGATTTAACTTCCTTCCACTCTAACGTGAACAAATCGAGCAAAACGTGGTAAACCGGAACGCGTATAACCATTAAATCGAAAGGTTACTTTACTGCCTAGCGCGGGAGGATCAGATCTTTGTGCATCCGTTAAGCCACTACCTAAATAAAATCGTTTTCCATCTTTCCATTCCACGTACAAAGAGCCTACTTGCGCGCGATTGCGCCCTTTTCCCGGCTTATAGCCAATTACAACCGCCTCATCATCTTGATAAGATTTCAGTTTTAATAAATCATCATTACGACCACTTTGATAGTGACTACTGAACTTTCTCAGCATCAAGCCTTCACCACGACCTTGCTCTATTTCCTCTAACCTCTCAAATAATGCTTCGCGCGATAAGATAGCCTCATGCGTAACCAATTCTAAGTATGGGGAATTGGTTGTTCCAATAACCGAATCTAACCACTGATATCGAAAAGTAAAAGCCTGTTTATCATCGACAATATCAAAGGCCATAAAACGAATGCCTTTCCAGTCCTCATCATTTGGCTCGTGATCAAGAACGGTTTGTTGAACGCGCGGAAATTGCCCTCTTCCCGCCCATAACTCACCATCTAATTTAAGCTTTGGAAAACCTTGGGTAAACCATTTGGGCGCGATGATAGGATGTCCATTACGTGTGTAAAAGTGCTCACCATCCCAAACCGCACGGATGCCATCTAACTTCTCACTCATGCAATAGTGACTGATATTGATATCATCGTCATACTCATTGGCAAGCATAAGTTGTATGCTTCCCTTCTCATCACTCATTACATTTATCGTTTCAGCGTGCAAAGAAAGCGACCCTGGTAAACACGCCATTGTTATGATTACAGGCAACGGTCGGTATTCTTTTTGCTTCATCTTCGAGCTCTCCTTATTTTTAATAAATAAGTGTATTCACTGTTTGAAGGGATTGTGGCTTGAATCGGAGGAAATGCGATAGACAGGAAAGAATCATTTAATGAGCAGCATATAAATTACATCGGCTTTTAATCGTTAATATGCCCTGATATTTAAGGTGAATTTTAAGGTAATGAATCGCGTGTGAATCAAAAGATTAAGCGCTATTAAATCGTCATAACATAGTGCTAAACTCCCTATCAAATTCCAAAACAAGGTATACAAGATGATTAAAGCAGCAGTGTTTGATATGGACGGTTTGATGGTGGATTCCGAACCATTTTGGCAACAAGCTCAACTTGAAGTATTCCCTAAAGTGGGCGTTAAACTTACGTTGCAAGATACCATAGATACAACCGGTGTCCGTATTGATCAAATTGTTGAGCTCTATTACCGTCAATCGCCATGGAGTGGATTAAGCTGTGAGGATGTGTGTAATATGATCCTTACGCGCGTTATCGAACTTGTCAAAGAGCACAAGCCGATGATGCCCGGTTTATTCCATGCGCTTGAAACCTGCCAACAACAAGATTTAAAGATTGCCTTAGCGTCTTCATCTCCAATGGTACTGATTGAAGCGGTGTTAGAAGCACTTGAGTTGGATGGCGTATTTGAAGCGGTATTATCGGCTGAAGGACTCCCCTATGGCAAACCTCACCCAGAAGTGTACTTGAATGCAGCAGATGCATTAGAGGTGTCGCCATTAGACTGTGTGGCTTTAGAGGATTCATTCACTGGTCTATTGGCAGCTAAAGCGGCTCAGATGAAGACTATTGTGATCCCAGAGCATTCACAACGTGAACAGCCTCGCTTTGTTATTGCGGATCACAAACTAACATCACTTGAACAAATTACTCCAGAGTTATTACAAAGCTTATAACCAGAAAGCTTTATATACAAAACAAACAAGGCCACCATCTTAGCCGCCTTGTTTGTTTTGTACTCATTATGCTTAGTTAGCTTCATACCTAGTTAATTTCAAG
The DNA here is from genome assembly GCF_000286955.2 of Vibrio rumoiensis 1S-45. Classification (GTDB taxonomy): domain Bacteria; phylum Pseudomonadota; class Gammaproteobacteria; order Enterobacterales; family Vibrionaceae; genus Vibrio; species Vibrio rumoiensis_A. Next base: position 27,399 of record NZ_AJYK02000002.1, on the reverse strand, counting down.
CTTAGTTAACTTACGAGTCATTAACGTAATACTTGAGCTAACTTTTCAGCTTGAATTTTGCCTACCACTTTTCCGTCTGAATCTATCACGGCAATCGATTGTTGGCTTGCTAACACCACTGGCATCACGGTTTCTAAGGTTTGCTCAAGTGTTACTGCATTACTGATATCGATATTATCCTCATCATCTAAAGGCTCCATCACCGTTGCGACGGTTAACGCGCGCGCCCGATTGATGTCTTTGACAAACGATGCCACATAATCCGTGGTTGGATTGAGTAAAATTTCAATGGGGCAACCTTGTTGGATCAGTTCTCCATCTTTTAAAATCGCAATGCGATCCCCTAACCTTAACGCTTCGTCGAGATCGTGAGTGATGAAGATAATCGTCTTATTCAGCTTTTGTTGCAGCTCTTTAAGCTGTAACTGCATTTCACTGCGTATGAGAGGATCAAGTGCTGAAAAGGCTTCATCCATCAACAAAATCTCAGCATCCGTACATAATGCACGAGCTAATCCAACTCGTTGTTGTTGCCCGCCAGATAATTGGTTTGGGTATTGTTGCTCGTAGCCTTTCAACCCCACAACATCTATCCAATGCTGGGCTTTTTTCTCACAAACATCTTGGCTGACTTTTTGAATTTTTAAACCGTAAGCTACATTTTGAATTACGGTACGGTGTGGTAGTAAGCCAAAGCGCTGAAAAACCATCGACATTTTATGACGGCGCAGATCTTGTATTTCTTTTGCAGAAAAAGAACAAATATCAACACCATCCAGTTCAATTGCCCCAGAAGTGGGATCAATTAAACGGTTAAAGTGTCGAATAAGTGTTGATTTCCCAGAGCCCGAAAGCCCCATCACCACAAACGTTTCACCACGATTAATGTCGAGGTTGATATTGTTCAAGCCAACACTCAAGTTGGATTCATGCATTAATTGTTCTTTGCTTTTGCCATTTTGTAGTTGTTCAATGGCGCTCGAAGCATTGGTGCCAAATACTTTATAAAGTTCTTTAATTCGAATATGCGGCACTTGTGAAGGTGTGGTGCCTTCATTTGGAAGTTTTGTTTCCATTATTTGGAACCTCCAAGATGTTGCTGAGTACGCTTGGCATAACTTTGAGTGACACGGTCAAAAATAATCGCCAGAGCCACAATCGCTAAGCCATTGAGCAAGCCAAGCGTGAAATATTGATTGGTTATCGATTTGAGAACCGGTTGCCCTAATCCTTTAACACCAATCATTGATGCAATAACGACCATCGCTAACGCCATCATGATGGTTTGGTTAATACCAGCCATAATGTTAGGCATGGCAAGGGGGATTTGAACCCCAAATAAACGCTGAAAAGAATTCGCACCAAAAGCGGTGGAAGCTTCTAATACTTCTTTATCAACTAATCGTATGCCGAGGTTGGTTAAGCGGATCACCGGAGGAATGGCGTAAACCACCACTGCAATCAAACCGGGGATCTTACCAATCCCAAGTAGCATCACTATTGGAATTAAATAAACAAATGCGGGCATGGTTTGCATGATATCTAATAGCGGCGTGACAATGCGCTGCACCCGGTTAGAACTTGCCATAGCAATACCGGTAGGCACACCTAAGACAATGGCGACAAAAGTTGAGACCAGAATAATACTCATGGTTCTCATGGTGTCTTCCCACATGCCGAAGTAGCCGATTAAGAAAAAGGAAATGATGACACTTAAAGACAGTTTCCAAGAACGGCTAGCAGCAAAAGACAGCACAGCCAGTACCCCTATTACCAACCACCAAGGTGTGCTGAGTAATAATTTTTCAAACCCGACCAAAAATGACAGCAATGGGTGGAAAAATGATTCAATAGTATCGCCGTATTGACGAGAAAAATCGCGATAAGCAGAATCTAGTGTTCTTCTTATCCATAACAAACTGTCCCGATCTAATTCAGGAAACTCAGTTAACCAAGTTGGAAAAGACATTCAACTTCCGATATTTGATGATTTATTATTAATACAAACTAAAATTATGCTCAACCTAAAATCGATAAAATCAATGATAGATTAGGCATGTCACTACAATTTACTGACCGCAGAGTCAACGGATTTCAATGCTTGTCCATCTAGCCATTTTGACCAGATATCTTTGTGTTTAAGCATGAATTCTTCCATCGCCATTTCACCGTCGGCTTGGTTATCTTCCATCCAAGCTAACATATTGCTCATTTGTTTATTGGTGTATGCACGCTTACTTAAGTAATTCATCGCATCCGGTGCACGCTCAGCAAACGATTCAGTCACAACCGTATCGACTTTAGAGCGTGGCCACATAATCGGCTTCGGATTTTTACATTCCACTTGAGTAATACAGTTTTGGTAATGCTGCTCGTCAGTGCCTTGACCAAACTCTACTTTAACCATAGGGTATTTACCTAATACGGCTGTTGGTGCCCAATAGTAACCAAACCAAGGTTCTTGACGTGAATAAGCTTTAGCGATGGTGGCAGCAAGCGCCGCGCCAGAACCTGGATCAACTTGTTCAAATCCAGATTTCTTGAGTTGAAGTGCATCAAAAATATGCCCTGCTGATATTTGGCATGTCCAACCGGCAGGACAAGTATAAAACGCATGTTTACTGTCATCTTCAGGGTGAGTAAATAATTTAGCGTTCGCTTTTATTCCTTCGATAGTGGCAAGGCTGGGGTCTTTATCAACCATATATTGCGGTACCCAATACCCTTCTTCACCACCATCCGATAAGCTTTGACCCGCAAAACGAAGACGCTTTTCTTTCACACCATTTTCAAGTAATTCTTTTGCCGAGTTACTCCAAAGCTCTGGTGCAATATCCGGCTCGCCTTTTTCAACCATTGAGGTTGTCGTAGGTACAGTATCGCCCGGGACTAATTCAACATCACATTGATAAGCATTTTCTAAGATAAATTTATCCACATTCGCCATCAGTGTGGCAGAGCTCCAATTCATATCAGCAATAGATACAGAGCCACATTCAGAAGCTGAACTAGTAAATGGAAGTGTCGACGCAAGCAAAAAGGTCGAAGTACAGAGTACTTTCTTCATATACATATCCTTATATTTTTATTGTTTTATTAATCGTACTGTATTTGGTTCAGCGAATGTTCATCAATGTGTAAATTATAGATATAAAACCAAATACTGCTTTTAATTGTATAAAAAACACTCAGCATATTTCTTTATTGTTAGACAGAAATACTTACTCGGTAAATAGAACAAAAAATGCATCCATGATATGAATATTAGAGGTGTTACAATCCTGCTTTGACCAAACAGCATGATGACTCATGCAACGAATGATCTACTTTAGGTATTGTTGTTTAATCCAGATTTTTGCAACGACTTGATTTAAATCAATAAGCGTAATATCTAAAATGGTTTACTGATCGCTATCATCAATGATATTAACTTAGATGATCATTCATCTAACGAAAAATATTAATAAACTACCTATATAGAGACGTATCATGCTGACACCAAAGAAGATCCATTGGGTTGTACTTGCGGGAGGACAAGGTTCTCGAATGGGTGGACTGGATAAAGGTTTAGTCAAACTCAATGGTAAACCGTTAATCGAATATGTCATTTCAGCATTAAAGCCCCAAGCATCTTCGATCGTAATTAATGCCAATCGTAGTCAAGAAATATATCAGCATTATGCACCAGTTATTGCCGACATTATTGCTGAATATCCGGGCCCACTTGGTGGTATCCATGCGGGTTTAACTCATTACAATCAGCATGATTGGGTTGGTTTTGTTCCTTGTGATAGCCCTAATATTCCGGCTAATTTAGCGGAAATATTTTGCAGTGGTTGGCAAGAAGATGCCGATATTTTAGTGGCACATGATGGTGATTATTATCAACCCGTTTTTACACTCTTTCATCACAGGGTAACAAACAAACTCAAGGATTTCCTCGATCGTGGAGAGAGAAAGATCACAGCTTTCTATGATGAATGTAAAACCTATAAGGTGGATTTTTCAAATGAAAAAGAAACCTTTATCAACCTAAATACACTTGAACAGTTAAAACATTATCCAAATATAGATAAATAAAGGTTTTCTATGAATTCATGCTCTATTCCTATTCTTGGTTTTGCAGCGTACAGCGGAACTGGAAAAACAACTTTGCTTGAAGCTCTTTTACCAAAATTAACCGAAAAAGGCTTACGTGTTGGTGTATTTAAACACGCTCACCATGACTTTGATGTTGATCAACCAGGTAAAGACAGCTATCGCCTACGGAAAGCAGGTGCATCTCAAATGTTAATCTCATCTCGTAATCGTCATGTATTAATGACAGAAACACCGGATGAAGAAGCCCCCTTTTTTGATTTATTGACCCATTTTGATAGCAGTAAACTCGATTTTATTTTAGTTGAAGGGTGTAAAAATTTATCGTTCCCTAAAATTGAATTGCACCGTGAAGAAGTTGGTAAGCCTTGGCTACATCCAGATGATGACAATATCATTGCTATTGCTTCAGACTGTGACGACCTAAACACCGAACTGCCTCACGTCTCTATAAATGATCTTAATGCTATTTGTGATTTGGTCATAAGATTCACCCAAGACTTACCGTTAACGCAGAAATAATGAATTAGAATTTTTATGAGTAAGCCAGAATTCAGTTAAATAAGTACGACACTGGTATCTTACTCATAGTTCAAGCTAAGTTATTCATCAAACAACAAAAACATCCAATATGATAAAAATCGTCATGAATATTGGATGTTTTTCTTTTCATGACTGAAAAACAAAAGTGCAAAAAAACAGCAATTAGACCATAAAGGCAACAAACACACTCAAAGTTATAAATTTCTGCTTGCAACACGAATAAGGCATGGTTAATATCTTCTGCGTTCAATCAGAATGCTTTAAAAAAT
>NZ_AJYK02000002.1:0-22479 GCF_000286955.2 Vibrio rumoiensis 1S-45 | reverse complement strand
GTTCGAGTCCAGTAGCGGGCACCAGTTTTTAAAGTGTTTTACAATCTATAGAATTACGCCCGCTTAGCTCAGTTGGTTAGAGTACTTGCATGACATGCAAGGTGTCACTGGTTCGAGTCCAGTAGCGGGCACCAATTGAAAGCCTACTAATTATTTAGTAGGCTTTTTTTATTTAATCTATTCGATGATAATGACAAAATTTCATCTTTATTTTTTCTTTGGTTATTCACTATTCCCTCCATATAAATAATTACTCTACCGATAACAAACTAGCTTTAATAACTTTCAAGGTGGTAAATTACAAAACAACATATTGTTAACACCTTTCATACATGTTGGCAAAGTTCATGATAAATGTGATCAACATCACGCGTTGGATGCGTAATATGTTACAAAAAATTCTAAATCCTTGATGTTCTGCTACTCTCCTATCCACTTTGAAGTTGTACAAAGTAATCATACGGAGATCAGTTCATGACGAACGATAACAACAAAAATAAACGCTCACTAACGAGCCGTATCCTTATCGGTATGTTTACCGGTATTCTTTGTGGTTTTTTAATCCGCACTTTTCTTTCGGGTAATGAAATTGTCGATGCGTATATCGTCAATGGTCTATTTGATGTTGGTGGTAAGATCTTTATTGCCAGCTTAAAAATGCTCGTTATTCCACTAGTCTTTGTTTCTCTTGTTTGTGGTACCAGCTCTTTAAAAGACATCACAACATTAGGCCGCTTAGGTGGAAAAACATTAGCTTTCTATATTGGTACGACCGCGCTTGCCATCTCACTAGCACTGGTTATGGGTATTTTCTTCCAACCAGGCTCTGGTGCTGATCTGACATCTGCAACGACCTTTAGTACGGCAGAAGCCCCATCACTGGGTCAAGTTATTGTCGGTATGTTCCCAAGCAACCCAATGGCAGCAATGTCTCAGGGTAATACACTACAAGTTATCGTCTTTGCCGTTTTATTCGGGATCGCGATTAGCCTTGCAGGTGAAGCGGGTCAACGTGTTTCTAACTTCTTCAGCGATGTAAATGCTGTGATCATGAAGCTAGTTACGATCTTAATGGAAGTTGCGCCTTACGGTATTTTCTTCTTGATGGCTAAGCTGTTCACTGGCCTAGGGTTAGATGCAATTGCAAACTTAGCCGCATACTTCCTCGTGTTAGTTGCTGCGTTGTTAATCCACGCATTTATTACTTATAGTGTGCTCCTAAAAGTGTTATCAGGGCTAAACCCACTCATTTTTTGGAAGAAGATGAAAGATGCCATTATGTTCGCATTTTCTACCGCATCTTCTAATGCAACAATCCCGGTAACTATGGAAACTGCGACACACCGTATGGGTGTCAGTAACAAGATTGCTTCTTTTACTGTTCCACTTGGTGCAACCATTAATATGGATGGTACGGCTATCATGCAAGGTGTGGCGACAGCGTTTATTGCTCAAGCATTTAACGTTGACCTTACCTTAGGTGATTACATGACGGTTATCCTAACCGCGACTCTAGCCTCTGTTGGTACTGCTGGTGTCCCTGGTGTCGGTTTGATCATGCTTGCAATGGTACTAAACCAAGTTGGGCTGCCACTTGAAGGTATCGCATTAATCATGGGCGTTGACCGTCTACTTGATATGATTCGTACTGCGGTTAACATTACTGGTGACAGTGTTGTCACTTGTATCGTGGCTAAATCTGAAAATGAACTAGATCTGGATACGTTTAATAACCCTAAAGCGGGTGAAATAAAGCTGGATTTAAAACATAAAGCTTAGTTTTAACTGAATCATTTTTAAGTAATACCAGAAGCCTCAACATACTCTGTTGGGGCTTTTCTCTTATCTCTATAGTATTAAATTTTTTGCGTGTTAAGCTGAAAGCTCGATCCTTTCTGGATAAGGTTATTCCCCCCTCCAACTTGCATCACTAGAGGTTAAATAATGAATCAAGAAGTCAAGGCAACGCTTATATTGGTTCTTACTACTGTATTTGCAGGATTGGGATGGATCTTTTCTAAACAAGCCATTGAAGGCCTGCCACCTTTTGCATTCATTGGTATTCGTTTTATTGCCGCTTCACTTTTTTTACTTCCTTTTTGCTATAAAACGCTATTCGCACTCTCTAAAGATCAGCTTAAAAATGCAGCTTGCGTAGGTCTGTTAATGTCTACAGCCTTATTAACTTGGGTAACAGCCATTTCGGTAACAGATACCCTAGCTGAAGGCGCTTTTATTTCTAGCTTAGCCATGTTATTTGCCCCTTTTGTCGCATGGATTTTATTTAAGCAACGCCCTATTCGTATGTTTTGGATTTCATTGCCATTTGCGGTATCAGGATTAGCGATGTTGTCTTTATCGAATGGCTATCAACAATCACCAAGTCAATTATGGTTTTTGATCTCAGCGGTACTACTGGCTTTTCATTTCAACTTTAATGCTAAATACGCGCAAAGTGTCCCTAGCTTGACACTTGCTTGCATTCAATTGTTTGTTGTTGGGATTATTGCAACTATCGCATCATTACTATTAGAAGAATGGCCGGATGAAATTAGTGATATAACTTGGATGTGGCTTGCGTTAAGTACCATTATTTCAACGAGCTTACGTTATGTTATGCAAACCATTGGACAAAAACTGACAACTTCAGGCAATGCCGCCATCATCATGATTCTTGAACCTGTTTGGGCAAGTTCGTTAAGTGTGGCGTTCTATGGCGATGATATGTCAGCAGGAAAAGTGATTGGATGCGGATTAATTTTATGGTCGCTGTTTGTTTATCGTGGCGGTGCAAAGCTATTAGAGCGACGTACAAATAAAGCGCCATAAGTCGAAATAAAAACTCATGGCGATCATTTATTTGGTAATTATTTAAGCATCTGAATCGATAGCAAAATTAGGAACTCACACTACATTGTAATGTGTACTCAATATCACGGCTATTCAGTAGATGCAGTTGATCCAATAAGTGCAACTGCATAGATCCCGGGCCTTGGCTTTGTTTTTCAGCTAACTCCCCAGCAACACCAAGCAACCCCGTTGCGCATAACCCAGCATTTTCAAAGTCGATAGCAGCAAAAGCTCCAGTTAATGCAGTGTGGGAACAACCCATTCCAGTCACTTTTGGCATTAAGTGGCTGCCGTTACTGAATTTGGAGACACTATTTTCACCAACCACAAAATCCTCTTTGCCTGAAATCACCACATGATTGGCATGATATCGTTCAATTAATGTTTTAGCGGCAATAACCGCAGATTCGCTACTATCTTGAGAATCCACACCTTTGACTTGGCTCTGTATATCAGCCAAAGCCATCACTTCTGAAGCATTGGCGCGGATGATCAGTTTCTCTGCAAGCTCGCAAAATTCACGAGAGGTCTGCGTTCGTAAATGGCTGGCACCACACCCAACTGGGTCTAAAATGACAGGCTTGCCATTAATATTGGCGTGTTCAATGGCAAAACGCATACGTTCAATCCAGATTGAATCTAAGGTACCAATGTTGATAACCAAAGAGCCTGAGAATGTCATCAACTCTGCTACTTCTTGTCTACTGTGCGCCATGATTGGAGAAGCGCCAATCGCCAATAAAGCATTAGCGGTATTATTCATCACAACATAATTGGTAATATTCACCACTAGAGGCTTCTGCGTTCGTAAGACTTCAAGTTTCTTTGCTATGAGTTGATGCATGCGATACTCCAGTATTTATAAATAAGGAACAGGATTGACAGCTGTTTTAATCACTTTGTTTTGAAACAAAAAGTCGGCAAATGCTTGATAACCTTGTGTGTCTGTTGCTGTTGGGCGCAGAGCAAATCGGTTTAAGGTATCGTTCCAAGCTCGTCGATTTAATTCTGTATCCAATGTTTTTTCATCGTAAGATTTAAACACTTGCCACGCTTGTTTTGGGTGATTCACAATATATTGAGTAGCTTGTGTGATCGCTTGATTAAACTTAATGATTTCAGCCTGCTTTTTATTGTTCTGATTCACCACAAATACCAATTCTTCATAATTAGGTACCCCATTCTCTTCTGGGTAAAACGCTTTAACATTGATGCTTTCTAATGCCATTTGATTGGGTTCAAAATTACGTAAACCGCCCCATACTGCATCCACTTGCCCTGATGCCAATGATGAAGAAAGATTCCACCCCACATTAACCATTTTGATATCACTAAGATTCAAGCCTGAATGACGCAGCATAGTGCCCACCATGGCATCTTCTGTCCCTGCTACAGCAATGCCTACCGTTTTTCCTTTTAAGTCTTTTACTGAGTTAATTTTTCCGTTATCGAGCACTAAAATGGTATTTAAAGGCGTGGCGATTAACGTGGCTGATCGTTTTAAAGGCAGACCCGCTTCTAAGTCCATAATGAAATTAGGCTCGTAAGTTACCGCCATATCCACTTTACCGGCTGCAACCAATTTTGGCGGCATTGTTGGGTCGGCGGGTTCTTGAATCTCGACATCAAGGCCGAGCTTTTTAAAGAGTCCTTGTTGTTGGGCGACAATAATCGGCCCATGATTTGGGTTAACAAACCAGTCAAGCATCACGGTCAGCTGATCGTTGGCAAAACTTGGAGCTGAGACGAAGCTTAGCAGGCAAGTTAAAACGGTGTAGTGCGTTAATCTTATTAATTTATTAAACATAATCGTTCCTTGAGATTATTCGCTGGCAGTCCAAACGATGAATCGGTTGAGTAAAAAATCGGTAAGAAAATATAAAAAGATAGATAAGCAAGACAATATGAACAGCGCAGCAAACATATCGGCGGTTTGCATGCGCGCGTTACTTTGCAGCATGTAATAACCCAAGCCTGCGCTGGCTCCCACCCATTCGCCAATCACCGCGCCAATGGGTGCTATCACCACCGCGACACATAAACCAGACCCTAATGCAGGAAGCGCTGATGGCAACTTGACTCGCCATAATGTTTGCCACGGAGTGAGCCCAAAGGTTTTGGCCAACTCTAAATACCCCTTGGGCGTGTTCTTTAATCCGTCATAGCAACAAACGGTAATAGGAAAGAAAATAATGATGGCAGACATCACCACTTTGGATGCAATGCCATAGCCAAACCAAAGCATTAATACCGGAGCAAGTGCAAAAACAGGTATGGCTTGGCTAATGATCAAAACAGGAAGTAACCAACGGTTAATGGTTGAATTCAGTAGCAGTATCAAGGCTGACGATAACCCGAGCACAACACCTAGCAGCAACCCGAGGCCAATTTCTTGTAGCGTGACGATGCTATGCCGCAATAGCAAAGATGCTTGATCGTGAAGTGACACCCAGACATTCAACGGACTTGGTACTATGTATTTAGGCAAATTAAACAACACTACACATAATTGCCAAATGCTGAGAATAACAGCAAAGGTAATTACCATTTGAAGTAGCGAGCGTTTCATCCGAGTGGAAGGAAGAACCTGAATCATATTGCATTCCTTCTTGCGCTAACCAATTGTTCAAGCAAAGATCGTTGCGATAAAGCCAACTCAACATCGATGTCTCGTGGTGTTGCCGATGTGATGTTTAATTCAAACTCTTGAACAGTGTGAGTGAATGCGTTCATCACAAGAACGCGATCAGCCACCCTTAACGCTTCTTGAATATCATGGGTAATAAAAACCACGGTTTTCTCTTTTAATCGTTCACACGCTAACGTTTGCAACTCATAACGCGTAAGTGCATCTAAAGCAGAAAATGGCTCATCCATTAATATAATGGGTTTGTCTTGCATTAACGTTCTTGCCAGCGCCACTCGTTGACGCATACCACCTGACAATTGCTGTGGCAGTAAACTCTCTTTTCCAGCAAGCCCTAGTGATTTCAATAAAACATGCGCTTTGTTGGCTTCAATACTCGATATTTTTCCGGTTTGTAGATAGCGTTCTAAACATGTGTTCTGCAACACGTTAAGCCAAGGAAATAACAGATCTTTTTGTCCCATGTAGGCAATGTTCGAGGTCTGATCTAGGCGATCAACGTGATTGATTACGCGTACACTTCCACCGATCAACTCATCAGGCCGATGCAATCCCGCAAGCAATTTCAATAATGTCGTTTTTCCACAACCGCTTTGCCCCAATAGACAAGTCCAAGTTTGGCTTTTAAATTCGATAGAGAGATCACGAAGCACAAGCTTCTGATCATCTTGGAATTGGTATGTGATGTTTTCAACAATGATATCCATCGCGCTCTACTGGCCTTCTTTCGTGTGTTTCATACATTCAAAAACCATTAAGAGGATAAATGATAGAAATGATGAACCGGCCCTGAGCCATTACCTACATTGAGCATGTCGGCTTTGGATAAAGCATCAGAAAGATAGATTTTCGCCAAGTGTATGGCTTGTTCTAATGGATAACCTTGCCCCAAGTAAGATGCGATGGCTGACGATAATGTACACCCTGTGCCATGAGTATTTTGGGTGAAGATCCGTTTGTGACTGAAAGTCTGAATAGCACCCTTTGTCACTAACCAATCGTGACTATTTTCACCACTGAAATGGCCACCTTTTAATAAGATATTTACATTACTAAGTGGTTGATGTTGAAGTAACTTCATGATGAAAGCGTCAATATCAGCTTCATTTGTTGGCACTTCTCCCCCGATTAACAGTGCCGCTTCAGGTAAATTCGGGGTGATCACGCTCACCAATGGAAAGAGTTCATTTTGAAGCGTTTGAATTGCGGAGGTTTGAATGAGTGGATCACCGCTGGTTGCCACCATCACTGGATCTAACACCACATATTTTGGTTGATACTGTTTGAGCTTTTCGGCGATAACCTTAATCACATTGCAATCATTGAGCATGCCAATTTTTACTGCGGCAATGTCGATATCAGTAAAAACTGCATCTAATTGCTGAGCAATGAATTCAGCTGAAATAGAGTAAATCCCAGTGACGCCTCGAGTATTTTGCGCAGTTAAAGCGGTGATCACAGAACAAGCATAACTACCGGTGGCAGATATAGCTTTGATATCAGCTTGAATACCCGCTCCACCACCAGAATCTGAGCCAGCAATGGTAAGAATATTTGCTATGGGTGAATGTGATGACGATTGAAAGGCGTGATGTTCAAACATATTACTTCCTATTCAGGCGAGTGGAAGTAATAGAGCCAAAGTGATAAAACCAACATGGATTGGTATAAGCGAATAAATCTAAGGCTTATTCAAACTTAGATTTATTAGAACTTAGGCTTATTAGTTCCCTACGCCAATGCTAATTGGATCAGGTTCAACGGGTCTCATGCGATCTCAGCCTTACGGCTCCCCGACTAATGTGTGTAATTTAGAGTGGTCACGTCTTAATGTAAAGTTTTTATCATTTTATCGAGCTAAAGGTGGGATTAACGCCCTATTCGGTATAAGCAGTGACGCTGTAAAATATGGTCATCTGGCAATTTAGGGTGATCAAAATCATTGCGGGTATTCACCATACCAATTTTATGCATGACTCGTCTTGATGGTGAGTTTTGCTTGGCGGTAAACGCAAATACTTCTTGCTGATTTAACTCCGTAAAAGCGAACTCCAGCGCAGCATTTGCCGCTTCAGGTGCGTAGCCTTGCCCCCAAAACGGTTTATTGATCCGCCAGCCAACCTCGATGAATGGCGCGCAAGGAATATCAAGCTCCACTTTGTTTAATCCAACACAACCAATGAATTCTTTGGTTTCTTTAATTTCAACCGCCCAAAAGCCCCAGCCGTTATCATCAATTAGCCCAACGATCTTATTCATTAAGGCTGTGGTTTCTTCTTCATTTAACGTTGAGGGAAAAAAGCGCATGACGTCAGGATCCTGACTCATCTGAACAAAAGGTGCCAAATCGGAATCTTTCCACTGTCGAAGTAATAATCGAGGTGTATTTATTGTCATCTTTTTTCCCTTTTTAGTTTATAGCAAGAGATCAAATATACATTTCACTTTACAATGCTAGCAAATAAAAAAGTGTGCCCTAACCCAATAAAAAGACCGTAAATGAATGATTGAGGAATAAGGAAATGAAAACCGTATGATGGATGTAATGCTTGAGAAGCAAAATATTATTCGAATCAGTGTCTTCTTAATTGTCTTATTGGTGATGGCATTATGGGAAGTGAAATCACCTAAAAAAGCCCTGACACAACCCAAATGGTATCGCTGGCTAAATAACATGGGAATGGTGGTTTTCAACGGTGTGTTGCTGCCGATCGTTTTGCCATTTTTAGCCATTTCAGTGGCATTTATCGCCCAAGAAAAACAGTTAGGGCTTTTCAATATTCTGACTATAAACGCTGTACTGACAGGAGTGTTGTCGGTCATTCTTTTGGATCTGATCATTTACTGGCAGCATCGAATATTTCATCAAGTCCCTCTTTTATGGCGCTTGCATCGAGTTCATCACGCTGATCAAGATATCGATGTTACAACCGGTTCGCGCTTCCACTTTATTGAAATATGGCTATCCATGCTGATTAAAATGCTCGCGATCATCCTGTTTGGCATTTCACCGATTGCGGTGTTGGTGTTTGAGGTTTTATTGAATGCCAGTGCTATGTTTAATCACAGCAATGTACAGATACGCCCGCGTATTGATAAGTACTTAAGAAAAATCATTGTAACACCCGACATGCACCGCGTGCATCATTCTATTCATGTTAATGAAACTAATAGTAATTATGGCTTTTGCTTATCTATTTGGGATAAGTGGTTTGTCAGTTATACCGCCCAACCCAAAGATGGCCACAGTGATATGCTGATTGGTTTAAAATCATTTCGTCACCCTAAAGAGCAAAGTTTATTGGCTATGCTAATGCAACCATTTAGACGTACTTAGAATGATGCACGCGAATCACAGCTCACTTTAGTTGGATTTCTTTTTCCAAAACTTAGGATAGTTAGCATAGGTAATGATTAAACCTGCCGCAACGATAAAAGCACTCCCGATCAAGCTATACATGGTAGGTAGTTCATCAAATAACCAATAACCAAATAAACAGGCAAAGAAGATCTGGAAATAGAAAAAAGGTGCCACATGAGAAGCATCAGCAATCTTCATCGCCTTAATTAAACACAGTTGCGAAATGATCGTCACCATTGGAATAGTGATGAAATAAGGTATTGATTCTCTAGTCGGTGTTATCCACATTTCGGGTTGAACCAGCAAAGCTATTGTGGAGACCATACCTAAGATAAAGAAGCTATTAATGAAAATCGACAAAAAAGAAATAGCAGGATCAATGGTTTTAGTAATTAAGTTGTACCCTGTATTCGCAAAAACAATCAGTAAAGGAAGTAAATAAATAAGATGTAAACTGCCACCATCACTCGGATTCATCACGACCACAACCCCAATAAAACCCAATATGGTAGCAAACACTTTTAGAGGCGTGAGTCTCTCATTAAAGAATATTGCCCCACCAAGCATAAAGGCAATTCCTCCCATTTGAACAATAATGATATATACGTTGAGTGGCATGTAATTTAATGAAATTACAGAAGTTATCGCACAAACCAAAAACAAAGTTGAACGTATAAGGAGCTTTTTATTGGTGGCTAAAATAGCCATTTTTGTTTGCTTCGGCATGAATATCAGCATAAACAAAAATGGAATCGCAAAACGGAAAAAAACCATCTGAACAGGATGATAGCCATGCATCACCAAATATTTATCCGCGCTGTCTTTCATTGTTAATGAAAATGTCGCCAATAAAACAAGGCTAGCTCCGAGCACATTGTTAGGTTTAGTGATCATAATAAATACAAAAGTCTGTAAGCGAAGAAAATGAGCTTGAAAAGTACGCCTTTTAGAAAAAAATTCAAGTTCATTACATTACTTATCTGCACATACTTAGATTGCAGGAGTAACCCCTCGTTAAGTTACAACGTAACAATCATCAAGTGTTATTAAAAGAATTTCAACCACTTAAGTAAAAGAAGCTCTAATAGCAAGGTTACCCCAAGACCAGCACAAAATAGTGCAAATGCCATGGGGTTATCTACACCCGGTATTCCACCAATATTGATACCTAATAACCCAGTTAAAAATCCGAGTGGTAAAAATATCGCAGCAACAATGGTAAATAAATAGGTGTTACGATTCATTTTTTCCGCTTGTTCTTGCGCAATTTCTGACTTCATCACTTGGATTTGCTCTAGATAAAAATCCATTGACTCGGTTAAGCGTGTACTGGTATCCAATACGTTCCAACTGTGTGTTTCCACTGAGCTGATTTCAGGAATATTCGCTTCAACCAGATCATTAATAGCGTATCGCTGAGGCTTTAAGAATCGACGCAATTTCAAAATTCTCTTATGAATCAAATGCAATTCATTGTCATCATAATCTGCCTCATCCAACTCAAATAAGCGCTCTTCCGTTTGGTTTAAAAACTTTTCAATGTTTAAGTTTAAGCCAGTGATGATAGCCATTAATAATTGAGGTAAAGATTTAGGTCCATTACCATTCAATAATGCATTACGGATATTGGTAATGGTACGAGACGACATTTTTCTCGTTGAAATAAGGCTGTTATTTTGCCAGAACATACGAATGCTGAGCATATCATCTGGCTTAGCACCTTCATTCAAGTTTACTCCTCTTAGAATTAATAAAAATGAACCATCCTCATAAAGCTCAAAACGTGGCCTTGTGTCATCCTTTAATAAGCTATCAATAATGCCTGGTTCTATCTGATTAAGTTGTAGCCATTTTCGCAAGCCGATAGATTCCCGTTGGCAGTGATACCAATTACCAGTTTGGATTTTTGCTTCATGTTCATTCCGAGGAGTGATTTGCTCAGCGTCTACGCCATTAAATTGCCATTGATCGATAAGAAAATGATCTGTCATTACTAACCTACTCTTAATAAATCCAACTTCTCATTATTAATGCAGAGCTTCAATCAACACGCAAGCTTTTGTTTAATGAATATAATCATTGGTAGTTCATGTATTAACTGTTGGTATGCCGTTTTAAAACGTTTAGAGTGTGATCTTGTTTGATGCATGAAAGAGTTATTGAGTGATGAAAAAGTTTTTGATCAGAAAAGTGAAAATTGGGATGTTGTTTGTTATTCCCCTTGTGATTGCAAGCTGGGTCGTCAATGCGGTAGTTCAGTTTATGGATAAAACGGCTGGGTACTTTCTTCCAGACGGAATACATAATCAATTGAGTAATATCTGGGGCTTTGGTTTATTAACTGCCATATTATTGATGTTTGTGGTCGGCATTATCTTTGATGGCAGTATTCAACAGCGTTTTTATGACTGGTTGTCGGACAAGACCATAAACCGCATTCCAGGCTTCGGCATCATTCATAATTCAACGAAACAAATCATGGAAGCCCTCACCTCTGAAGAGTCGCCATTTAAAAAGCCTGCATTTTGCCGTTCATGGTCCGGGCCAAACTCAAAAGAAATCGTGTTTGATTTAGGGCCAACATGGATGATCCCAAACACCAATGGTGAGAAATTTTTAGCGCCAGACGGCCAACTTTATCCAGTGCCTGAAGAAGGCTATCGGGTGGTATTTGTGCCTCAAGCCATTAACCTATCGAATGGTTACGTTCGTTTTGAAAAAGAAGACGATCTTCAATACGTTCCCCACCTTGCGGTTGAGCAATTAACTGCCACCTTGATTTCATGTGGATTAACGCTGCCGAAAAAACCTGATGATGCATTAAATAAAGTGTTAAAAAATGAAGCAGAAATGCAGCGAGCTTTACAGCAATGGAAAGAACAACATGAAGCACAAAAAGCATCATAAATTTAACCCCAGCCAATAACTGGGGTTAATCTATTATTATTTCTTTTTATTGAAAAGTTGGGCGAGCAGACATACGTTCATACCAGCTCTTAATATTAGGATATAAGTCGACAGCTTGGATCTCTAACGCCTTTAAACACACAACATCAATCAGCATGAAACCGGTAATATCAACAATACTAAATTTATCACCTGCGATAAATTCATTACGACTAAGCTGTTTATCCAGTTTTGGTAAGAACTCTTCTACACGAAGTTTGGACTCTTCGCCCCATGCTTTAACACAACGCTCACGGTCGCTAAAGACTCCAGATAGATTTCGAAATGCCTGAAAACCGGCATACAAGCCATCAAACTCAACAATGCGGTGCCACATTTCAACTTTTCCTGCTTCCACGGCGGTTTCACCAAATAGCGATAAGTCCCCTTCTGCATTGGCAAAATAACGACAAATTGCCACTGATTCACTAATAGCCGTCCCATCATCCAGTTCCAACATTGGGACTTTACCATTAATGCTTTTCTCTAAGTATTCTTCGGTTAAGTTTTCACCATCACGAACATTAAGCTGCACGCGATCAACCTCAATTCCTAGCTCTTTTAAAAAGATACCTACACGACGTGAGCTTGGATTGGTAGCAAATTCATAAATCTTCATGTGTTATTCCCTTATATCAGAATGATCGTTTAGCTTACCTTATGAGTTTATAAACGATCGGTCAATAATAAATGTGACAGATTGTGCTCTCTTGGGAATTTAATGCATTTTACTAGCTAGAATAATTGCAGTTGCAGCATTGAACCTGAAAGGTATAAACTCGCTGAATCTATAATGCCCAATTAGTACGACAAATATAATAACGTTAGGATAAATCATGGGAAGAAAAAGCAATTTTGATAGAGAGGAAAAGCTGATTCTAGCGATGCACCTTTTTTGGCAGAAGGGTTACGTGAATACCTCTATCTCTGAGCTTGTTGAGCATTTGGGTATCAACCGATTTAGTATTTATAATACTTTTGGTGATAAACAAGGCTTGTATTACGCCTCTTTGCAACACTACTTTACCCATGTATCTCAACCAGCTAGTCAGGTGTTGTTTGGTGACAATGCCGATATCGAAACACTGTGTGAATTCTTAACTCGTTTTGTTGATATACAAAAGAAACAAGAGTTTGGCTGCTTTATTCAAAATGCCCTACTTGAACATGCCAATCGAGACAAAGAGGTTATTGCCAAAGGTAACGATCTTTTCACACACTTACAAAAAGGAATACAGAACTGTTTAACTCACGCATTAAATAAGCAACAGTTAAATTCAGATACCGATCTAACTTGCTTAACAGATTTAATTTTAGTGCAAATACAAGGTATTCGTGTTTTAGGAAAAGCCAAGCAATATCAACGATTAGATAACAGCTTACGCCAACTAATCATGTTATTAAAAAAGCCTTAACTCACTAGAATTAAGGCTTTATAGCCAAGTAACTTCAGAATTCAGAGCGCTCTGGCAAGCAGCATCACCACATCAAATCATCTGGTACTACAAAATCAGCATACGGATCGTCTTCATCCTCTGCTTCTTGAGTCAAAACATTATTTAAAACAATGCTATTTTCGTCACGCAGTGCGATTTTATCGGCGACACTGGCTGGAATTACAACGTATTCATCTTCACTATTCACAGCGGCAAAACGAGCAATCGCTAAACGGCCATTCGTTAATTGATTTTGAGTGAATTTATCTACGTACAGTTTTTTAACGGTAGTGCCATCGGTAAAGTTGTAACCAATGTCGCCATCTTTAGTATCAACACGGTTCATTTCAATCAGTTGCTTCACCTGTGCTTTGAGCTCTTTGGTTAAGGTTTGTTGTTTTTGCTCCGCACTTAACGCTTTATCTCGTTCAATTTGTGCTTTCTTGTTTGCCTCAACCGCTTCTCTTGCCTCACGAGCTTGAACACGTGATTTTTTTGACGATTTTTTTGCCTTCTCTAATTTCTTAGAATTGACTAAACCCGCTTTAAGCATTTGTTCTTGTAATGTCAGTTTTGCCATGATGCTCTCTTTACGACGTAATCTTTGCAATGATTATACCTTTATCAACCTCTTACTTGAAGTAACAGTTTTGCTCGGTAAAAAGGAACCTATAATGTGCAACATTTGTGAGCTTCATCTCGGTTGTGTGTTAGAATCTGCCGCAAATAATTAGCGAGAGTTTTTAAATGTCGTCATCACCTTCTCTTCCTAGCCACTCAAAAATAGAATCAGAAGTGGAACAATGGTTAATGGATGTCGTTATTGGTTTGAATTTATGCCCTTTTGCAGCAAAACCACAACGAAACGCTCAAATTAAAATTGTTGTTTCAAATGCAAAAGTGGAAGAACGTTTACTTGAAGACGTTTTTCAGGAATTCATGACACTAACTAATACGCCAGTTGTTGAGTTAGAAACAACATTAATTGTGATTCCATACATGCTCAGCGATTTTGATGACTATAATTTCTTTTTGGATTGGGTGGATGCTCTGATCAAACAAGAAAACTGGCAAGGTATTTATCAAGTCGCTACCTTCCACCCTGATTATTGTTTTGCAGGTGCAAACCCTGATGATGCAGAAAACTTAACAAACCGATCGCCATATCCGGTACTGCATTTAATTCGTGAAGAGAGTATGGAAAAAGCGGTAAAACATTACCCTAACCCTGAAGCGATCCCTGATACCAATATTGCAAGGGTTGAAGCGCTTACTGAATCAGAGAAGAAGCAATTGTTTCCGTATCTGTTTAAATCAACCAATATTTAATCGTCTGTTATCACTTCAAAAGCGAATAACCGACACCAACAAACCAGCAAAGATATTATTATGAAACGAGTTGTACTTTACGTGTCAGACAAATGCCCTCATTGCAAAGCGGCAAAAATGTATTTGGATTCAAAAGGCATTAAATACCGATTGTGTGATGCCAAAATGCAACGCGGACGTAAAGAGCTCGAAGCCATGGGTGCGCGCGGTGTGCCGGTGTTAAAAATTGGTGATCGTATGATGGCAGGCTGGAACGCTGCTAACTTCGACAAAATATACAAAAGTTAATAGTAGAACCTTTATTAACGCCCCTTTCAATATCTTGTTAAATCTGCTGGATTCACTAAGCGATTAACACGGTATTTTATGTGACAAAGAATTTTATTAGGAATACCTTATTGTGAGCAATACTTCATTTTCTACTCTAGCACTAGATCCAGCGCTTATCGAAAACCTAGAAAGTTTAGGTTACCAATCCATGACACCAATTCAAGCCGATAGCCTGCCTTTAATGTTGGCGGGTAAAGATGTGATTGGACAAGGTAAAACCGGTTCAGGAAAAACGGCTGCTTTTGGCTTAGGATTACTTGCCAACTTAAACGTTAAACGTTTTCGTATTCAAACATTAGTGTTATGTCCGACACGTGAACTGGCCGATCAAGTAGCGACAGAAATTCGAAAATTAGCCCGTGGTATTCATAACATAAAAGTATTGACCTTATGTGGCGGTATGCCTTTTGGTGCTCAAATTGCTTCACTTGAGCATGGAGCTCATATATTAGTGGGCACCCCAGGTCGTATATTGGATCATATGGATAAAGGTCGTATCGATTTATCTGAATTAAATACCTTAGTGTTAGATGAAGCCGATCGTATGCTAGATATGGGTTTTCAAGATTCCTTAGATGCTATTGTTGAACAAGCGCCTACAGAGCGTCAAACTCTGCTATTTAGTGCCACCTTCCCACCAGAAATCAAAAAAGTGGCGAACCGCATTATGCGTAACCCTGAATTGGTTAAAGTAGAAAGCCAGCATACTCACTCAAGCATTTCTCAGTTCTTCTATAATGCTGATTCTTTTGAGCAGCGCCTAAAAGCGACGAAGGTTTTATTATTAACCCATAAGCCTGAATCATCAGTGATTTTCTGCAACACCAAGCGTGAAACACAAGAAGTGGCCGATGAGTTATATGACACTGGCTTTGATGTGATTGCCCTACACGGAGACTTAGAACAGCGTGATCGTGATCAAGCTCTACTACGTTTTGCTAACAAAAGTGCTTCTATTTTAGTGGCAACAGATGTGGCGGCCCGTGGTTTAGATGTTGAAAACTTAGATGCTGTGATTAACTTCCAATTAGCTCGTGATGCAGAAATCCATGTTCACCGTATTGGACGTACAGGTCGCGCAGGCAGTAAAGGCATGGCATTTAGCTTGTTCTCTGATAAAGAAATGTTCAAGGTTGCTCAAATTGATGAGTACATGGACATTGCTATTTCTCCATCAACGTTACCTTCTGATAACGTGTTATCTGAAACACCATTTGAGTCAAAAATGGATACCATTCAAATTGATGGTGGTAAAAAGCAAAAAGTACGTGCTGGTGACATTCTTGGAGCGTTAACAGGCGGTGATAACGGTGTGGATGGTAAGCGTGTCGGTAAAATCCATTTATTTGATATGCGTGCTTATGTTGCCGTAGAAAAAGGCATTGTTAAGCAAGCCTTGAAGAAGATTTCAAACGGAAAAATGAAAGGTAAGACTTTCCGAGCTCGTATTCTTTAATCCTAGTGTATTTTTTAGATTCACCAACTTAAAGCCGTTGGTGGATCTATTAATGCCCACCTGACTTAGAAAAGATATTGATAATCGCCACACCTAGAATAATAAACCCCATTCCAATTAGAGCCGGTATATCCAGTTTCTGCCCATGTACAACCCAAGACACAATACCAATTAAAACAATACCAAGACCTGCCCATATTGCGTATGCAATACCAACAGGTACCGTTTTTAATGTTAATGATAAGAAATAAAATGCAATACCATAACCTATCACCACAGTTATAGAAGGCATTAACTTGGTGAATCCTTCACTAGACTTCATTGCCGATGTTGCGACTACCTCTGAGATTATCGCAATACCTAAGTACAACCAGTGCTTCATTTTGCCCCCATAAATTCAAATATCATATACATTATTATTCCTGTATACCCCCAGAGTATATCACCGCCTAATTTTCAAACACCACCATGAAATAATAAATTTAAATTGCATAAAAACGTGACAAATATCACCATAAATAAAAACCCATTATTTAATAACTTTTGTGCTGCATAATATTAACAATTTTAGATTTTAAATCTGCACTTTTTAAAAATACAAAGCACTATTCTCTGAAAATTGGAATAAAATCGGATTTATTAAATGTGATCACTTCAGTGTTTTAAGGACAATTATGCATATTACTGTTTTAGGTGGTGGAGTACTGGGTGTTGCAACTGCATGGTATTTAGCCAAGTCTGGTCATCAAGTAACCGTTATAGATCGACAACCAAGTGTGGCACAAGAAACCAGCCATGGTAATGCAGGGATGATCTCACCTGGATACAGCTCCCCTTGGGCTGGACCTGGTGTTCCTTTGAAAGCAATTGGTTGGATGATGCAAGATTTGTCTCCTTTTATGATTAACATGAAAGAGATGGATGGTTATACGCTTTCTTGGATGACAAAAATGCTGGCTAACTGTAATACACGCAGCTACCAAATCAATAAAGCTCGCATGTTAAGAGTGGCTGAATACAGCCGTGATTGCTTTGTTGATCTTCGTAAAGAACTCAATCTTGATTATGAAGGTCGTCAGCAAGGGACTTTGCAATTGTTTCGTAAGCAAAAGCAAATAGATGCGTTGCAAAAAGACATTGAAGTATTGAAACAACTAGGCATTGATCACCAAGCTTTGGATATGGATGGTTGCGTGTCGCATGAACCCGCTCTGAAATACGTCAAAGATAAATTTGTCGGTGGTTTACGTCTACCTGGCGATGAAACCGGCGATTGCTTCAAGTTTACTACTGAGCTTGCAAAACAATGTGAAACATTAGGTGTTAAGTTTCTGCTTAATACCACTATCCAAAATCTTAATGCTTCCAACGGTAAAATTGTGAGCGTAAATACTGATAAAGGCCAAATTGTTGCCGATGCTTTTGTCTGTGCATTAGGAAGTTACTCACCTCATACTTTAAAAACTGTTGGTATTGATATTCCCGTTTATCCTATAAAAGGTTACTCGCTGACGCTTCCTATCGAAGATGAATCTCGTGCGCCACAATCAACCATCATGGATGAAACTTACAAAGTCGCCGTCACGCGTTTTGCGGATCGCATTCGCGTAGGTGGAACCGCTGAAATAGCTTCATTCAATTTAGAGCGCCCGTTAAAACGCCGTGCGAGTATTGATTTTGTGGTTCAAGATATGTTTCCAGGTGCAGCGGATGTAGCCAAAGCAGAGTTTTGGACTGGTCTTCGCCCTATGACTCCAGACAGCACCCCTATTCTTGGTGGCACTAAATATTCTAATCTATTTTTGAATACGGGCCATGGCACGCTGGGATGGACAATGTCTTTAGGATCAGCCAAATTTGTTGCCGATATTATCAATAACAAACAACCTGATATTGACCCTGAAGGTCTGTCTATCGAGCGTTATTATGGCTAGACCAACAAAAGCGACCATGAATCTATCTGCTTTTAGCCATAACTACCGGTTAGCGAAATCACTATCACCTCAATCGAAAGCGATTGCCGTAGTTAAAGCGGATGCTTATGGTCATGGTGTTATTGAAATGGCTAAAAGCTTGGCAAATGAAGCCGACGCTTTTGGTGTCGCCTGCATTGAAGAAGCATTGGAATTGAGAGAATCTGGGATCGTCCAGCCTATTCTTTTATTAGAAGGCTTTTTCTCTGAAGATGAACTTCCATTAATTAACCAACATGACTTTTGGTGCGCCGTACACAGTGACGCACAAATTGAAGCTCTCGCTCGTCAGCCGAAAAGTGATCAATATAACGTTTGGTTGAAGTTTGATAGTGGTATGCATCGCCTAGGCTTTTCTGAAAATGAATATCAACAAGCTTACGATAAACTGAATGCATTACCTCAAGTAAAAAATATTGTGTTAATGACACACTTTGCTTGCGCAGATGAGCTAAGCAGTACCATGAATCAACAACAGTTCTCACTGTGCATGAAAACTTTTGCACATATTAATGCCCCAGTAAGCATGGCCAATAGCGCCGCCACCCTACACGATGATAAATATCGTTTAGATTATCTAAGACCCGGCATTATGTTGTACGGTGCGTCACCTTTTCCTGACGCTCATTTCAATGGTGATAAATTGAAACCCGTGATGACTCTTAGCTCTGAAGTAATCGCCATTAGGCAAGTGGCAGCAGGAGAAAGCATTGGATATGGGCAAAGGTTTGTCTGTGATAAATCAATGACTATTGGTACGGTCGCAATTGGTTATGCAGATGGCTATCCAAGACACGCCAAAGACGGAACACCAATGATGGTTGATGGACATAGAACTAAATTAGTAGGACGTGTATCCATGGACATGTTAATGGTCGACTTAACCAATATTCCCAATGCAAAAGTTGGTTCAAGCGTTGAGTTATGGGGTGACCACATCTTAGCGGCCGAGGTTGCCTACTATTCAGACACGATTCCTTATACGCTATTTACCGGTATTACCCGTAGAGTAAAAAAAGAATATATTTCACTTTAACCTAAGTTGGGATAACCGTTCCAACGCCTAATCTTTGCTTGGTGAACTGCATAAAGGCTTTATCGGCCAATGATAAATAGCCTGTTTTTCGCCAAGCAATTGCAATATTCAAAAAGATTGGCTCTTCAAAAGGAATTGGCACCACGCCTTTTTCAAACTGAGTGACCAATTTGAGTAATGCACTGATAGCAAAATCTTTTTGTACTACTTTTAATATCATCGGAATTAAATTTGTTTCTATCGAAATATGCTGATCTAGCTGATTCTGCTCACACAATCTATCCACCATTTCCCGGTGAAAATAGCCTTTTTTAAACATGATTAATTCATGTGAAAAAAACTCTGCATAGCTGATCGTCTCCTTTAGTGCAATTGGATTATTAGGGCTGACCACGGCAACCATTTCATCACGAATGATCGGTTCAACATCTAAAGACTCAGGCACATTGTCATTTAAAATCACGCCAAGATCTAACTCACCCGACAGCAACATCTTCCGGATCGATTGAGTACCTGCGTCAACAATCGTTAACTTTAAATGAGGATACAACTGCTTAAATTCCATTAATATATCCGGAAAAAAATAAGAGCCTAGCATACTAGGAACACCCAACCGCACTTCACCCTTTACTAACCCTTTTAGTTCTTTCATTTCCCAAGTGGCATCTTGAATTTTTTGCAAAATTTCTTTGGCATGAATGTATAAACGCTCACCTTCATCGGTTAAAGTAACCTCCTTTTCGTTACGCCGTAACAAGGTAAGTTCCATTGATTGTTCTAGCTTCTTAATGGCAATACTTAAGGCTGGCTGAGCTATATGGAGCATTTCTGCTGCTCGTGTGAAGTTTTTCTTCTCTGCCACAGCAACAAAATAGCGTAATGATTTGGTATTCACATTATTAACCTAGCTAAGATTTATCATTAATTTAATTTATCATAACTATAGATTTAATATATTTTATGTATCACATATTTATTGATATTGTGCCCTTATACGTTAAATCACCGATGAAGCAATGCAATGGATGACCAACAAGCAAACTTAAAGAAAGTCACTTTTGGCCTATTTATTGGTTCATTTATCTCGTTTTGTAACCTCTACCTTTTTCAACCCCTACTGCCTTTAATTGCAGATCATTATTCGGTCTCTGCAACAAGAGTTAATTGGGTCTTAGCTGCAGCAACCCTTACCTTGTCATTATCGCTCGTGCCTTGGGCTATTTATTCGGAAAATATTGGCCGTCGTAAAGTGATGTTCATTAGTCTGTATGCGTCTCCTATCGTTGGATTATGCATGGTTTTTTCCGACCAATTACCTTTGCTTGTTTTGTCGAGGGCATTGATGGGAGTCGCATTAGCTGGCTACGTTGCCGTTGCCGTTGCTTATATGGCTGAAGAATTTTCACCTAAAGTATTTTTGATAGCAGTAGGTTCCTATATTGGCGCAAATTCACTTGGGGGCATTACCGGGCGGATTTACGGAGGCATAGTTGGAGAACATTTTGGCTGGCAAACAGCGGTGATTGGAATGGCACTATTCAGTCTTATTATCGCTATTCTTGTCACATTATGGGTGCCACCTCAAGAAAATTTTGAACGCAAAAATAAACGTTTAAATATACATATTAAAGAAGCCGTTACGCATTTAAAAACGCCCTTATTATGGATAGCAATGCTTATCGGTGGGTTCAATTTTGCCTTGTTCGTGAATTTATACACAGTAATGGGGTTTCGACTCGTCGCTGAACCTTTTTCATTGCCTGTTGGTTTAGTGTCTCTCATCTTTTTATGTTACCTAACTGGCACATTAACCTCACGTTTAAGTGGTGTTTGGTCTTTACACTTCACGCCGATAACGGGAATGTTTATCGGAACATTAGTGAGCCTTTTAGGCATGCTGATCGCACTCATTCCAAGTATTATTGCCATGCTCGTGGCTTTATTAATGATCAGCTCTGGTGCTTTCTTTACCCATTCCCTTGCCTATGCCTGGGTAAGCTCAAAAGCGCAAACCGCTAAAGCCAGTGCTACCGCTCTGTATTTAGTCCATTACTATGCAGGTGGGAGTCTCGGTGGTTTTTATTTGATTTACTGTTGGCAAAATGGCGGCTGGCCAATGGTTGTGATCGGTGGCGGTTTACTCTATACGATCATTTTATGTTTGTGTTATGCACTCAAACGACAACAACGCTCACAGGTAACACAAAGTGCATACACGTGATTGAAATTCAAATAACTCAATTATCTCTCATTCAAACCTAAGGTTAACTAATGGCTTTGCTAAAAGAATTTGTTATGATCCAGCAAATTTTTCATACAAGGCGACTGTTATGCAATTCACTCTTCTTCATACCGAGCTTTATCAGCATTTATACCGAGACATTACCGAGTTTCGTTTCACTTTTGATTTACCAGTTGCCGATCTTGCAAGTTTGGATGACAAAGCTGATACCCTTCATAGTTCTTTAGCCATTGAAGAATTAACCGAGTTAGCTGAAGCGGATTGTAAAACTGAACAAGCCGACGCGATTGTTGACACCGTATATGTACTAATGGGTCGATTAGTTCATCGTGGAGACGACAAGGTAGAGAGCAATATTGGCATTACTTACATTATTGAATTATTACTGCATGTTGCTAAAAACCGTGGTATTGAATTTTTGCCTTGTTGGGATGAAGTGCATTCCAGCAACATGAGTAAAGTGTGCCGAAACGAACAAGAATTTACAGAGACTCAAGCTTTTTACGCGAAACAAAATGTAGAATTAGAAGCCGTTAAAAAAGGCGAGTACATCATTGCAAAATGCGCTAAAGACGTCGAGATGCAAGGTAAAATTGTCCGTAAAGGTAAAGTATTAAAATCGGTTTATTACCGCCCTGCTGATCTTGCTTCTCTTACACAATAATCTCTTCAGTATGAGAGCTTTTTAGTGTAGATATTAAGCACACAAAGCAAGATAAAAAAAAGCCTGCCTCAATTGAGACAGGCTGTGTGTTTTTGTCAGACTAAAAAGCCAACTTAGTTAACACAATAGGACGAGAATGTATCAAACTCATTAATGCCAATACTGTGCCAACTTTATATTATTCATGTAAATAGTTATTAACTCACTGT
>NZ_AJYK02000001.1 GCF_000286955.2 Vibrio rumoiensis 1S-45 | reverse complement strand
TCATGTGCGGGGTGACGGAGGGGGGATAACTAATTAATGCCCTATTCCTGCTTAGAGTAGTGACCCGTAACATTTCTTGATTTCAATATTTGACCAAATTTTACCAATGATTCATTATAACCCTAATCGCATAGCAATGCGGAGTAGCTATGTCCATTGATTTGGTGGTGACTCATGTATGCTGAATGATATCAAAGGTTGATTGCTACGTATTAAGATGCCGCTATTCCGCAGAGACTCTCCTATTGGTGCAATAGTTCAAGTGTCAGATGCATAATTTTAATGTGACCGTGAGATTTCTACACTAAGAACTCTCTATGAACTAGAGCATTAAACCCCTAATACTAAATCCAAGGTGAGGAACAGTTTGAGCTTAAATAATGCGCATGAAGGATATGATTACCAAGATCTGATAACTAGCTATTTCATACTAGAAGAGATACTAAACGGCAATCGAGAAAGCATATTCTCAATAGACAAAAAGCATACGAAAGGAGATACCCCAGATAGATTCGATGACTTAGTTATAACAAACGGGGATAAAGTACAGCGGAAGCAAGTAAAATATAGCAATGAACAGACATCTATTAGGCTCACCAAAGATTACCTTTCCGCTGATAGTCACTATAAGATAGCGTTACATAAACTATATCAATCATGGAAAGCACTTAGCACTACTCATAGTGAGTTTAGGTTATGTTTAGCCTGGGATGAGCCTGTTGAAAAAAATATTCTGAAGGTGTTAAACCTTCAGCCTTCAAACCTATCGTCATTCGAGTCATTTCCAACTAAAGTTTTTAAGATAGACATAAATCAACTTTGGGAAATTGAACCTGAGAATTTCAACCGTTGGGATAGTCTTAAGCAATATGTAAAAGAAGATAACGTTGACCGAGATGATTTCCAAAAATTTTGTGAATGCCTTCTAATTGAAGTTAACCTTCCAAAAGCCAGTTTAAAATTTGACTATCCACATGAACTAGAAAAAATATTAATCTCGCAAGCCACAAGGCTAGGAATTGGACAATATCCAAACGATGATATTAACACCATTGATTTCTTGGTGAGACTCGTAAAACACGTTGGAAGTTATAGAACCAATTCTGCTGTTGTAACAACTCTAGATGTATTGAAAGATCTGCGTATTAAAACTGATTTTGGAAAACTTCAGCAAAAGTTTGAAATCGACCAGAGTAAAAACGTTAAGTCCGATTGTAGATATAGTTCATTCTATAACTTTGCTGTAAACAGCAAGAAAGTAATATTATCGGGTGAGCCAGGAGCTGGTAAGTCATGGTTTCTAACCAATCTAATAGATTACTTAGAACGTGAGGAAATAAGTGTTCTTCGTCATTATTGTTTCACAAGTACTGAAGACGAATTTATTGAGAGAAGAGTCAGCTCTAATACATTTTTTGGGAATCTAATAAGCGGGATAGAAAAAGTATATCCGGAGTTAACTAACGTAAAAAATCAGACTTTTGCGGCTAACCTTGATGAACTAAACCTGCTTTTGCAAAAAATAGAAGAGCCGCTAGTAATAATAGTAGATGGCTTAGACCATATTAATAGAGTTCTAGATTCGTCCATTAGCTTATCTAAAGAACAAACTCAAATTCTAGAAAATATATCTCAGGTTAGCATTCCCGATAACGTAATAATAATATTAGGTTCCCAGCCTGTTGAAGAGTTAAATTTTCTTAAAAAGGACTTCAGTTATATAGAGCACCAGTTGCCTGCTTGGGATATTCAGGATACTAAAGAGTTAGCAAAAAAACATAGAATTGCAAAATTAGATTGCAATAATGAAGATATCGTCGCATTAATTCATGAAAAAAGTGAGGGTAATCCACTTTATTTAACTTATATATTGTTAACACTAGAAAATAGCGAAGTAATAAGTGATGAGATCATACATTCTCTCCCCCCTTATGATTTCAACCTGAAAAAATACTACGAATACTTAACAAATAAAATTGAAAATAACACAACAGCGGAGATCTTATCTTGCCTAGATTTTTCTGTAACCAGAAAAGAGCTGCAAGAGATAATACCGGTGAAGCACCATTTCAATTCTAGTATGAAAGTATTGTCCCCCGTCATTTCTGAGAATACAGCTAGGGGGGGACTAAAGCTTTACCATGATAGTTTCAGACGATTTAACATGGAAAAGTTAGCTGATATCGAAGAAGCTTTAGATGCAAACTATGAATTCATCATAGACTGGCTAAATTGTGAATGCTTTTTTGAAAGCGACAAATCTTACCGTTATTTATTTAGCTACCTAATGCGAGCAAAGAAGTATGAGGATATTAGTAGATATGCATCTGACAACTTTCTACCAAATAGCTTATATTATGCTCACTCAGAATCATTAATTAGAAGAAACTACGAAAGCTTTCTAAGTGTCGCCAAAAAAACACAAAATTGGTCCCTATTTGTTTATGCTAGTGAACTGAATAGAGCGATAAATACAACTAGCTCGGAAGAACATTACAGTCAGTTTTTACAAAACTTCGAACTATACTTTGAAGCTATTTGCTTGATCTATGGAGTAGAAAAAGCAAATGCGCTTTTATATTTTAATGGTGAAAAAAACCATAGTAATGCAGTTACTGCGCAAGCATTTAGAATTTTAGAAAAGCACGGTTACTTTCCCAAGTGGGAGGATGTGAATGAGCTGTTTTCTAAAAATATAACTCAAGAAAATTTCAAATACTATATTAGCTTTTTGAACCAAAGAAATGGTGATTTTTTAGCGCTTCTAAACAAAGCAATACAGCATGATGATAAAACCTATCTTCGAATATTGTTAGAAGAGGTGCTCAGGCTGAAAGGCTGTAATTACTTAGTTGATCTAAATAACAAGCTCATGGTAACTGACAAAGAGTCAATAAGGGTGATCACCAATAACCTTTTTGAAAGAGAGAATTGTTCAACTCGGATACCAATAAAGGTAGAGTGTAACGTCACTCTAGAGCCCCTATCGCTACCACTCATCAACGAAAATATCGACAAAAATGAGCTGGCTGTGTTTTGTAATCAATTAGAAATGTATTCTGATAATGATCTCGAATGTCTACAAAGCTTCAAAAAAACTATTTCTTCTAATCACATCGTTCACTGCTGGATTAAGTTTTATATACGGAATCTAATTATAAACAAGACCTGCCATGAATTATCAATAGAAGAAAGTATAACTCATAGTTTCGAAGCATTAGCTGAAGATATGAGCTACTTTCCTGGCGCTAAGTATTCTCATTTTCTTATTGATAGCCGAGGCTTGATAGATAGAAGCTTTGAACAAGCATTTCAGCATATTAAATCACAAGTAGCATGGAAGAAGATATTTGATATCAGAAAGGAAATTGTATTTCCTATTCTCCCAACGATAGAGAAGCGATTTCTTAGTAAGAATAATATCAACTTGTTGATAGAGACTTATGATTGCTTTGATGAAGAAAACAGTGATTATTTTGAGCATGCAGATAATTCATTCAAAAAAGCAATTTATCGTGCAAAAGTAGAGGATATTGAAAATGCTAAGATAGAGCTGAAAAAGGCTATTCACTTAATAACTAGCTATACATCTCGAAAAGATAGAAATTTAGCAGAGTTCATCGACCCGATCCCCTCTCTGAATAACTTAAATCCTAGTTTTGCTAAAGAATATACTAAAAGACTCAAATACCTCACTGATGCTGTTATGAAGCATACCGAAGATGGTAAAGATACGAGATGGTTAACTATAGAATGGTTTGAAATGTTTATAAAAGTAGATTTTGAACTAG
This sequence comes from Vibrio rumoiensis 1S-45, assembly GCF_000286955.2. GTDB lineage: Bacteria > Pseudomonadota > Gammaproteobacteria > Enterobacterales > Vibrionaceae > Vibrio > Vibrio rumoiensis_A. The sequence goes on along the minus strand of NZ_AJYK02000001.1, from coordinate 54,864 downwards.
CTACTAAATATTTAATCAATGAAATGCTTACCAATGGATATTTTTGGAAATTAGACTTCATGTATGTTGATTTATTGCAACATAGCGACAACGTCAAACCCAGTATTTTAAATTTTCTTTATAGATTAACTCCAACAAACATTAAAGATGCATACCTCAATAGTTTTTTGGAGGTAATTGAACGTTTAGAAAAGAAGGATGATAAGTTAGCCAAAGCATCTATGATTAATCTATCAACAAGAGACTGGAATGACTCTTATGATACATTGAGCCAAAAAACCGTTCGCAAATATAACAATATTGCTAAAAAATTAAGGTTGAATTTACATTTAAATGAGGTTAAAGAGCAAAACACTGGAACTCCCCGCACATTTGGTAACGACAAGTTATCTATAAATCTAACTACCCAGCTTTGTAAAGAAGAAAGCTTAAGTAGCAAATCTACTCAGGATCTAGTTGATTATTTAGTTTCTCAAGAGATCTTAGGGATCGACAATCTCAATTACTTACATTTCTTCTTTAAAGAGGGAAATAATAGCGAATTGGCAAATGAAATACTTGTGCCACTTATCCGAAAAAGGTTCCCTAGAGGACAAGAGTACTATACGAACCTGCGGTGGTTAATTCAAGGAATTACCATCTCAGATAGAGATAAAGCTCTGTTATTGGTTAATAACTTTGTGTACTCAAAAGACGGGTGGTTTTCTAGTTTTGTCGACAAGGATTCATTACTCCAAGCTGTTATGATCGATAGAAGTACTGCGCAAAACTGTTTAGCATCGGCTTTATATGTGTTTTTTCAAAATAAAGACTATTCATCCAAGACAACGGCTAACTTAATTATTGCCTTCGAATATGTAGGGGTTGATGAACAGAGTATTTTATCAATGTATGAAAGAGGCTTTGATTTCATCAGCAGTAGGTTGCCAGACGAAAGTGATTTTGAATGGGAAAATTTAGATTATATTGAAATATCTGAGATGAATGATAATGAGAGGGCAATTACATTGCTCCTTAGTAAAGCAAACAACTTGGATTCATCAGTTCAACGAGAGATTATTTTTGCGTTAAATTACTTAATTAAAAATTACACTAACTTTTTAATTAAACCCCTTAATTGGTTTTTCAATAACTTTCATCTATTCCATCACTCAACAATTGCCGCAATCCTTGAGCTTATATCGATTGAAATTAAGCAGCATAAGCCGTTGTTGCTAAAGATAAAGCCATCTATTGAAAAACTCATAGGGGTGCAAAATTTGTACATACAAAATGAAGTTGAGAGTATTTTTTACGAGTTAAGTAATGAATAGAAATATCACAAGCTTAATCAGAAACTCAAAATTTATCAGTTACTTAGATTCTTTAGGGATTGATTCGAGCGAAGTAAATGACGCAATAATACAGGGTTTTAATGAAGATGAATTTGAGCACTTTGTTAATAGCTCCAATGGGATGCTTTCTCCGAACACTTATATCTATGATTTAGTTTTTAAGCATGTAAATGAATTTTTATATCAACAATATAGAGAACTAGTCATTTTTGAAGGTGAAGGAACAATAGATGTTAGAACAATGATTGCAACATCTAACTCTCTTGTTAGTAGACCCGACTTATTAAAGCCGTTTGATAAATCACCTGGGTTTAGTGCTCCTGATGAATTAAACGATTTTGTTGTCATTGCTAGATTTGAGCGTCAGTTTGAAGCTAGAGATTATGGCAGCAACACCAAAGGCAATCGCGCGGTGATATGTGAAGGTTGCCTGCCAATGAAAATTAACATAAACCCACTGAAAAGCTTTCCTTGTACTCAAGACATTTGGAAAGACGAATACTGTTATGGAACTCCTGCCATCCAAGGGTTTTGTATCAATGAAAATAGTTTAGAGGCAGCACACGTTATTTGGATGAATGGTGGGCTGCTGAGTTTATTAGGCCTAATTCTAGATCGTTATGACAATGGACTTAGGGCTCTAAATGACAATGGTGAAGCTGTTTTGATATACCGCTGTTGGAGAGAAAAGTTAATCGGGAAAGGACCTTCCTTTGTTGGCTTAGATTCCAATATTTCACGGTTAGAAGGTTGTGATTTGATACTAAGAAAAGACTTTTATGAAAAATTAAAGACCATCATTCCAGATATCGTTTTTTATACAGAAATTATTTAGTTGTAATCCTCCCTCGTATTAGAGGCGGATCATTCCAGAGTTTTGGGCTGATTGGGAGTGGAGGTCATGCTTACTTTTCCTAATTTAAAGGGATGCTCTAGAGCAAAAGCGCTAAACATTTTTTGTCCAAAAGTGAGTCACAACCAGTTTGAAACTTTATTACTACCCTACCGATCATCTAAAAGCTTTAATCGCACCATCTAGCCCCTCTTTTGATTCTTATGCCACTTTTAAACGGTCTCTTTAAACATTGATGTTTGCAGAACCTGAGTGATTTTAGTCAAACAAATCAGCCTCTATTCGATATAGATAAAAAAATGCCGCAGACTCTCATCTGCGGCATTCATTTTCAGTTTGAACTTTTAATTCGAGGGTTGTTGTTACTACCCTTTCACCCCACCAGCCGTTAAACCACCCACCAAGAACTTCTGAGCCAGCAAGAACACTATGGTAATTGGCAATGCTGACAGCACGGCGGCGGCGGCAAAATCGCCCCATAAGTAGTTTTGTGGGTATAAGTATTGCTGCATACCCACCGCCAGGGTGTAAGAATCGACATCACGAAGCAATAATGATGCGACGGGTACTTCGGTCACTGCGGCAATAAATGACAAGATAAACACCACCGCAAGAATTGGTACAGATAAAGGCAACAAGACTAAGCGGAATGCTTGCCAAGGGGTGGCGCCATCAAGGGCTGCCGCTTCTTCTAGTGAGTTATCAATTGATTCAAAATAGCCTTTAATCGTCCACACGTGCAGTGCAATACCGCCCATGTAAGCAAACACCACACCGCCGTGAGTGTTGAGACCTAAGAATGGAACGTAAGTCCCTAGGCGATCAAACAATGCGTACAATGCGACAAGAGCAAGAACCGCTGGGAACATTTGGAAAATCAGCATAGAGCGCAAGATAACGGTTTTGCCTTTAAACTTCATACGAGCAAACGCATAAGCACAGGTAGTCGAAAGCACCACAATACCAATTGCGGTTAAGCCCGCTACTTTTACTGAGTTCCAAAGCCATAGCAAGACTGGGAAAGGCGGTTTAGTGACTGTGCCATCAGCGTGTACCACATCAAAGCCTAGTGCCAGTTTCCAGTGTTCTAGTGAAGGATTACGCGGGATCAAATCCCCCGCTGCGTAGTTACCTTCACGGAAGGAAATCGCAATCACCATTAATAGTGGGAACATCATCAATGCTAAGAAAACCCACATTCCAATATGCGTTGCCCAAACACGGTACTTCAAAGATTTAGGTTGAACCATAGCCATGTTAAATCTCCTTATTCTGTTTCTAACTTAGTGAACTTCATATTCAGTAGCGATAAACCGCCCACTAATAAGAAGATTAAGGTTGCAATCGCACCTGCTAGGCCGAAGTCTTGACCTCCCGCACCTTCAAACGCAATACGGTAGGTGTAGCTCACTAATAAATCGGTATGACCGGCTGGAACACTCGTACCTATCATATCCGGTGCACCGTTGGTTAATAGTTGAATCAGTACAAAGTTGTTGAAGTTAAAGGCAAAGCTAGCAATTAATAACGGCACCATAGGTTTAACTAATAACGGCAGGGTAATTTTCATAAAGTTATCAATCGGGCCTGCGCCATCCATTGCGGATGCTTCATACAAATCATCAGGAATCGCTTTTAACATCCCCATCGCTAAGATCATCATGTATGGGTAACCTAACCAAGTATTGACAATAATGATCATGGTTTTAGCAAGGAACGGGTCGGTAAACCAAGCGGGGCTTAAGCCAAACAAGCCTTGCAATAGTTGGTTGATCTCACCGAAACTTTGGTTAAATAAACCTTTGAATATTAAGATAGAAATAAACGCTGGCACCGCATAAGGCAAAATCAATAGCACACGGTAAACGCCACGGCCTTTCAACGCTTCCCAAGAAACAATTTGCGCTAAAATTACGCCCATTGCCAATGTCAGAACCACGGTTGCTGCTGCAAATACCACAGTCCAAACAAAGATTTTAAAGAATGGCCCTTGAATACCTGGGTCACTGAAAATACGAGTGAAATTGTCAAAACCAATATTAACGATGAAGCCTGGAGTGATGTAGTCACCTATAAACTGACCATCTGCATCGACTGGCTGGTAATAACCAATTTCATAGTTTGGTTTTAACACCTGTGCAGTTTGGTTATTCACTAACGTTTCGCCGTCAGCATCTAAGCTATAGAGCGGTTTTACTTGAGCAAATTTACGCAAGCCCGACATCACTAACGCTTCACCATCAGGCGTTTGTACTTCAAGTTGGTTTAATACGTTACGGTTTTGGATCACCGCTTTTAATGGTGCTTTTTTGCCAGGAAGTTCTGTCGCAGGGGTTAATTTAAGATGCCCTTCTAGTTTTTCAACTGAACCATCAGACAACGAAAGCGGTTGAGACACGAGCCAGTGATCATCTTGTTTTAAAGCAATCGAATATACGTCATCATGTTGACGTAGCTCGAAGGTATAACTGTCACCACTTTGAAAGCTCTGCTCAAGTAATACGCCTTGAGTTCGTTGAAAGCTAAGCTGATTGGCGCCACTGTAGTTAGTGAATGCCAGGCCTATGGTATAAATCAATGGGAAAATAATGAACAAGATCATACCCGCGACACCAGGGTAGATATAACGATGAGCATAAGTACGCTTACGAGCAAATACGTATACACCCATTGAAGCAAGCACTAGGGTAAGTAAGGCAAAAGCAAACTCACCACGAGCGTACATCAGTACAATCGCATAGCCATTCAAAAGAGTAATCGCTGAAAGTACGAGCGTTTTCAGCCAAGGAAAAGGACGAGGCGCAGAATGTGGCGCTAGACTAGATGACATAATATTCGCTGACATATTAAATTCCGTTTCTGTATCGAATTGACTTTGCGCACTATGCCACAGAGTAAAATTCGAAAGCTTTTGAAACTGCATAAGTGAAACGCTTTAACGCACACTATTCATGGGCTGGAAATATAAAAACCCAAATTAAAGCAGACGGATAACTTACAAAATAAAGGGAGGAGAGACTCCCCCCCCCTCAATCCTCAAGTGAGGACCATTTGACCTTATTTGGTCATGCGCTCCGCAACGGTATTTAGCGCTTCTTCTACTGATTGACGACCATTAACTACATTGCCAATCGCCGCTTTCTCTGCGTACCAGAAGGCTGACATTTGAGAAATATTTGGCATGATTTCTCCTGTTTCTGCGTTCGCCATGGTTGCCGCAATGCGTGGATCTTTGGCTAACTCTTCTTGATAAGAGGTTAAAGCAACAGCGCCTAGTGGCGTATCATCATTCACTGCTTTCAAGCCATCACGAGTTAGCATGTAGTTTTCAATAAACTCTACTGCTAAATCTTTGTTTGGTGATGCAGAGCTAATGCCCGCCGTTAATACACCTACAAATGGTTTTGAAGGATTACCATTAAACATTGGCAGTTTCGCTACACCGTAGTTGATACCGGCTTTATCAATGTTTGCCCAAGACCAAGGACCATTGATAGTCATTGCCACTTCACCTTTGTTAAAACCAGATTCCGCAATCGTGTAATCGACATCCGGTGAAATCACTTTTTGATCCACTAGGCCTTTCACAAAGCTCATCGCATTTTGCGCACCTTTGTTATTTACACCGACATCTTTCGGGTTGTAAGCGCCATTTTCAAACTTAAACGCATAACCACCATCGGAAGCTAATACTGGCCAAGTAAAGAAAGGTTCAGACAAGTTCCACATGATCGCTTTTTTGCCATCTTTTTGTAACTGCTTGTCTAGTGCTGCAATATCTTCCCAATTTTTTGGCGGAGTCTTAATAAGGTCTTTGTTATAAATAAGAGATAGCGACTCTACCGCGACAGGATAACCGATGTACTTACCTTCATAAGACACCGCATCCCATGTGAAATCTGCAAATTTCGATTTAAAATCAGCCGATGGTTTTACTTCTGCAAGTAAGCCCGCTTGAGCATAGCCGCCAAAACGGTCGTGCGCCCAAAGAACAATATCAGGACCATCGCCAGTAGAAGCTAATTGAGGAAATTTCTCTTCTAGTTTATCTGGGTGGGATACTGTTACTTTAATACCAGTATCTTCTTCAAACTTTTTACCTACTTCAGCAAGGCCGTTATATCCTTTATCACCATTGATCCAAATGGTGAGTTGACCTTCTTCAATAGCAGCATGCGCGCTAACACCACTTAAGGCTAGACTACATAAAATGGCAGTATTGAGGACTTTTCTCATTTCCATGATCCTTTCTATTGTTCTTATTTAAGTGTTACGCCTAAACGCAACAATTGTAGGGCTCGTTACACAAGCAATACCCTTATTAGGTATGGAAAAATAATGCGATAATTCCTATCCCCCCACATCCTCCTAACTTCTACGCCCCCCAGCAACAAAATGACTTTTGTGACTTAGATTCACAATCTTTTTTATCTCAAGCGAAAAATGGACAATAAACGTGAGCGGGCGCACATCATACTCCTGTCTACACCGCCAATTTGAATCTCAATAAAAAAGTGTGATCTATGCACTCATCCCCCTGAGTCCACCAAAAATTAACGAGTCAGGGATGAGGTTTATTGATTATTTTTCGGTAAGATAAATGCCATAGTCGCCTTTTACATTCATTTAAAGCATGTAAATAACGTATTAATAAACAGGCATTTAAGTAGCAACCCTTTCATAACATTGACTATTTAAATGATAAAAATATTAGAACAGTAACCAGAAGGAAGGCCAGATGACGAGTGTGACTCTACGAAAAGTTTGTAAAGCGTATGGAGACAACCTCATTTCTAAAGATGTAGATTTGGAGATCCAAGATGGCGAGTTTGTGGTCTTTGTCGGTCCATCCGGTTGTGGTAAATCCACTCTACTACGTTGTATTGCCGGTTTAGAAGATATTACTTCTGGTGAGCTTTTCATCGGCGATACCAAAATGAATGATGTCCCCCCTTCTGAGCGTGGTGTCGGCATGGTATTCCAATCTTATGCTTTGTATCCGCATTTAAACTTATTCGACAATATGTCGTTTGGCTTGAAGCTAGCGAAAGAAGATAAAGCAAAAATAAAATCTCGCGTTGATCATGCCGCGGATATTCTACAACTTGGTCATCTGTTAGAGCGTAAGCCAAAAGCGTTATCTGGTGGTCAACGTCAGCGTGTCGCGATTGGTCGTACTTTAGTCGCGCAACCGGAAGTGTTCTTATTAGATGAACCGCTTTCCAACCTAGATGCCGCGCTGCGTGTACAAATGCGTATTGAACTGGCCAAGCTGCATAAGAAACTTGGCTGTACCATGATCTACGTAACGCACGATCAGGTAGAAGCGATGACGATGGCAGATAAGATCGTCGTACTCGACGGTGGTAGTGTTTCTCAAGTTGGTAAACCATTAGAGCTTTATCACTACCCTGAAAACCGTTTTGTAGCTGGTTTTATTGGCTCACCAAAAATGAACTTCATCAATGTTCAAGTCAAAGAAGTGGAAGCAGAACGCGTAAAAGTAGAACTGGCTAGCCAAGCCTCATTCTGGATCCAAGTGGATAGTTCAAGTGTACAAGCTGGCGCACGAATGTCATTAGGTGTTCGTCCAGAGCATTTATTGCCAAGTGGCGAAGGTGATGTGGTGATTCAAGGTAAAGTACAAGTGGTCGAAAAACTCGGTAATGAAACTCAAGTTTACTTAAGCCTTGATAATGTCGATGCTGATTTCATCTACCGTGAAAATGACACTTTGGATGTCGATTCTGGCGATACTTTCCAAATCGGTATTCCAGCCCACCGCTGCCACCTATTCCACAGCGACGGTCGCGCGTGTAAACGCTTATTTAAAGAACGTGGCGTATAAGCAACATTCAATAATTCCCTTTAATGTCATATACCCAAGTAACTTCAAGGTGCGAGTTTCAGCAAGATTAAAACAAGTTTTAGGCAAGGCAAATTGAATATGATCATAGTCATTCTATCTCTGTTCAATTTAACGCAGCATAAAGCTTGTTTTAACTTGCCCTTTGGGAGCTTCATCCAAGCCTTTACTCTGCGTCAGATTCGTTTGAAAGGTGCTTACATTCCTACGCGAATCTTCCTTGTTTAAAGACTTGGATGATAGCTCTGAATTCTGCACCTTGAAGTCACTTGGGTATAGAAGTGCCTTTTGCCCCAAGCTAATGTTTGTTTGGGGCTTTTTTCTACTGATGAAACTGTGCTACTGCGTAAACGATTCTATCAGATAAACCATATTACTGAATAAACCATGACACAAAAATAAACGCGCCGAAAAGAAAGGTCGTTATCAATGCCGCATTGCCACCTTTTACTGTATAAACATGCCCGGATTGAGGCAACATATAGCTTGGTTTTCTTACTTGAATGACCATTGCAAGTGGTCCCCAAATTGCTAAGAACACTAAAATCATGCCCGCATAATCCAGCATGCTCACAAATTGATCCGAGAATAAACTGGCTAATAATAGCGGTAGCATAAAGGTCAACGCATAGCTTAATCCTTTGTGCTTAGAAATTGCGTCGCGGTTTTGATCATATAGCGCCATCGACACGCCAAGGAAAGATGTGATCAATGCCAATGCAGAAAATACGGCAATCACCCCTTTTAAGATCGAAGAGTGACCACTAAAGGCTTCAATCAGCTCAGAGATATGGTTGAATTGGCTGATTTTATCTGTACCTAAGTTTCCAACAATCGCAAACAGCCACACTAAATAGCACATCAATGGGATAACTGAGCCCAGTAGAACCATATTACGAAGTTGCTTTGGTGTTGCTTCACGGTTGTATTCCACCAACGACGGGATCACGACCATAGAGGCAAAACTGGTAAAGATCACTGTGCTGTATTTAACGACATCAAATAGCGTAAAATTGGCAGATTGCGTCAAGTAATCTATGTTGATTTTAGTAAATAACGAAGCGATAACCACGCACAGCATCACCACCATTAAGATAAATAATACTCGATTGAGTTTATCAATATAGCTTTTCCCTGAGACTACAATTGCCCCCATGAACAAACTAAAAATAGAGTAACAAATAGGGTTAGATACATTAAAACCAAGCCCTAAAAAGAGCTTATGTAACAAATCACCAATGCCTAAGCTGTAAGCCACCATCATGCAAAGTAGCAGCAAATAGAAGAACAAGTTCATGGCATGCTTGCCTTTCACACCAAGACTTGCCAGAGCAACGCTACTTAAACCAGAAGCCCCTTCTGTTTTTGTGCACGCCTCTGTCAACAATAGTGCTGCGTAAGTCGTGCCAAGAAAGATCACCAACATAAGCACAAGGCTCAATACAAAACCAAATTGAGCTAATACCATCGGAATCGCTAACATTCCCGCGCCTAAAGCGGTTCCCGATAGAATCAAAGCACTACCAAATAATTTCATATTCACAATACTGACCTTTCAATGTTCTTTATCGTTATTTTTTTAAGGCGCAGATTCTAACAGAATATTCTGAAGGTAATTTAAAAAACCGCTAAAACTAGGAAGGTAGTAGCATTAAATCTGAAATACTCACAAATAGCAGTGATAAGCTCTAATCACGACATGAACTGAAAAAGGATATGGAGAATAAAAATCAATATGCGGGAGATAATAAAATACAAACACGGCCGATCATTCACCAGGGTAATAATGGCCGCGTGAGTTATTACATGAAGCGCTCGTGATTAAAAATCACTTAACACCACAACCTTTCAAAATCATGCTTGTGAGAAACTCAGACGCTTGTGCATAATCTTGCCGAGTGAGGTTTTTCTTTTGCATCACACGGCAAATTTGCCAACCAAAGTCGGCATAAGTTTGTGTTGCGGCCCAAATAGTAAACATTAAATGATGAGGAGAAACCGGATCCATTAAGCCTTTTTCAATCCAAGATTCAAACTTCGCAAGTATCATCTCCGATTGTTGTTGCAATTCATTTTCAATGTCTTTTGGCAGCGATTGCCCACCAGACATTACTTCATTGGCAAATACTTTAGAAGCATCCGCATGATCGCGAGAGATGATGAGTTTGGTTTTGATATATTCAGTCAAGGCTTCGGTAGGATCGTCAAGCTCTTGGATTGGTTTTGAAGATTGTAATAAAGGAACGGTGACACTTTCTAATACCGCACGGTACAGATTGTCTTTCGAATTATAGTAATAATAAATATTCGGCTTAGGAATATTGGCTTCCTTGGCAATATCTGCAACTTTAGTGGCGGCATAACCATATTTAGCAAAATGTTGGCTGGCAGCTTCAATGATGGCGTGTTGATTGCGTTCTCTCACTTTGGCCACGTTATATTCTCCTTACTGTTCGATAATGACGCACTGTAAGTGTTTTAACATAGCCAACAATAAATTCATCTACTTTTTGTATAATCTGTTGCTTAATAGGCAAAAATTGCCGTGTCACCCTCAAACATTGGACTCGCTATACCGCAACGTCATCACAGCTACAGCAAATCAAACCAATAGCTCACCACAACTATACAATCAACAATTAGTACAACGGTTATCGCAATTCTCATTTCCTTTACCATCTACCGCAAACATTCATAAAAATTGGAATATGGGCGAAATAAAGTGCCCTACAGTTCTAAACCAGTACTAAGATCGAAGGCTCAGATATAAAAAACCATTCCAATAAAACAGTCATTCCCAAATGAAAATTAGACCTATAATAAAGCGATTAAAAATAAAATAATACTGACGTGAATACAATATAAGATTGAATAATTTATAATAAATAATACGGCTATTTTATTATTTTATATTGATTGAAATAGAATAATTAAACTTCACAGTAAAACTTAGCACTCACTCGCCACTGACAATCGGCTCACATTACCATGACATGGCTTAGTAAAACAATAAGTTAAATCAAAAACAGAAATGTAAAACTAGAAACTGCTAGATAAGGTAAATAGGACAGGTAGGACTTGATAACCATTCTCGTAAGAAATGTTGAAATTAATGGCTGAGGTATCTAATAACGTTCATTTATAACAGTCAAGTAGTAAAAAATCCCAAGTGACTTAAATAAATAGTTAACCCGTTGCACACAAAACTAAGGTTAAAATTCAAATCACTTGGGGCGCACTTAAAGGAGACAAAAAAGTGCGTTAAAAACCAAGTATTCACAATCGCTTCTATTTATTCCCAAATATGAATAAAAGCGATAAATCTAGGCAAAGACTTGGTTACATCCAAAATATATTATTCACCACGAATATTGTGATTCGCGAGTTTCTCTATCGCTTTGATCAAAGCTGAGTGATCCCAATTTGAACCATCCATGTCCGCACAATCACCAAACAAACTTTGAGTGCTGGCAGTATTTGGTAAGGTGATTCCAAGTTGCTCTGCGCCACTCAATGCTAGGTTTAAATCTTTTTGATGAAGTGAAATTCTAAAGCCCGGATCAAACGTGCCTTTCACCATTCTTTCACCATGTACTTCCAATACTTTAGAGTTAGCAAAACCACCCATCAGAGCTTCACGAACTCGCGCTGGATCGGCGCCCGCTTTCGATGCAAACACTAAGGCTTCTGCAACAGCTTCTATATTAAGGGCAACAATGATTTGGTTTGCCACTTTACAGATTTGACCTGCGCCGTTATCACCCACTAACGTGATGTTTTTTCCCATCACTTCAAAAAGTGGTTTAGCTTGTTCAAACGCCGCTTCATCGCCACCGACCATAATGGTTAGCGTGGCATTGATTGCGCCAACTTCACCGCCAGAAACCGGTGCATCTAGATACTGTGCGCCAGACTCTTTAATTTGTTTCGCGAACTCTTGCGTTTCAATCGGCGCAATCGAGCTCATGTCGATCACAAGTTTCCCAGCCGATAATCCTTGAGCAATACCATTGTCACCAAATAGTGCATCGGCAACATCTGGTGTGTTTGGTACCATAGTAATAATGATGTCTGCCACTTGAGCCGCTTCTTTGCCGCTATGCACCACGGTTGCGCCGCCATCGACAAGCTCTTGCGGTGGTGCCACAAAGTGATCAGACACCACAATGTGATACCCAGCTTTTTGTAAATTGACTGCCATTGGTTTGCCCATGATGCCAGTACCAATAAATGCTATTTTTTGAGTCGTCATAATATCGTCCTTAAATTTTTATCTTTATTCTGTAGATTCTAACTCTCGTGTTCATTTGAATATTCAATCTCATTCAATATTCAAAGCCACTCAATATTCTTGATTAACTGCCTAGGTTAGTTAGCCAGCCTAAACCTTCTTTGGTCGTGGTCTTCGGCTTATATTCACAACCAACCCAACCGTCATAGCCAATCGCATCTAAATGCTTGAACAAAAATGGATAGTTAATTTCACCGGTACCCGGCTCATGGCGGCCTGGGTTATCAGCTAACTGCACATGCTGAATTTGACCAATGTGTTCGCTCAACGTGGGCGCTAAATCCCCTTCCATGATTTGCATGTGATAGATGTCATATTGAAAATTCAGGTTATCGCTGCCCACTTTTTCAATGATGTCTAACGCTTGCTTGGTGTTGGTTAAAAAGAACCCCGGAATATCACGCGTGTTGATCGCTTCTGCAATCAAACTGATGCCATTTTCTTGCAAAGCTTGCGCGGCAAAACGTAAGTTAGACACAAATGTATCTTCCGCTTGTTGCTGGCTGACACCATTTGGCACAATGCCGGCTAGGCAGTTCACTTGGCTGCAATTGAGCACTTTTGCATAATGAATCGCTTTGGTTACACCTTGCTGAAACTCTTCTACTCGCGCAGGATCAACCGCGATACCGCGATCACCCGCTAGCCAATCACCGGCAGGTAAGTTAAATAACACCTGTTGAAGCTGGTTTGAGTCGAGCACGCTTTTAATCGTCTCTGCTTCAAAATCATAAGGAAATAAATACTCTACCCCTTGAAATCCAGCACTTGCGGCTTGTTCAAATCGCTGTAGAAAATCCACTTCGGTAAATAACATGGATAGATTGGCGGCAAATTTAGGCATAATGCTCTCCTTTCTTATGCATCAGTATTTATTGATTGAACGTAATGGCGGTTGGCGCATCGCCAGCATCATTCGCTAAGCTTTCAAATTCATTCACGCCATCGATCTCAACACCCATTGCCACGTTAGTGACACGCTCTAAAATGAACTCCACTACCACGGGTACTTGGTGTTTTGCCATTAGCTCTTTCGCTTGGGCAAAGGCCGCTGCTGCATCTTCAGGTTTGCGTACGCGAATCGCTTTACAGCCTAGCCCTTCTACAACCGCCACATGATCCACACCATAACCTTCCATTTCTGGGGCGTTTTGGTTATCAAATGCAAGCTGAACACAGTAATCAATATCGAACTGACGCTGAGCTTGGCGGATCAAGCCTAAGTACGAGTTATTCACCACGACATGAATGTAAGGCAGTTTAAATTGCGCCCCTACCGCTAATTCTTCGATCATAAATTGGAAATCGTAATCACCCGAAATCGCCACAATAGGACGTACCGGATCGGCAGCACGAACACCCAACGCAGCAGAAATCGTCCAACCTAATGGGCCAGCTTGACCACAGTTAATCCAATGGCGAGGTTTATACACATGCAAGAACTGCGCAGCCGCAATTTGTGATAAACCAATGGTGCTGACGTAACAGGTGTCTTCACCAAATGCTTTGTTCATTTCTTCATAAACACGCATTGGTTTCATTGGGACTTCTTCAAAGTGAGTTTTACGCAACATGCTGGCTTTACGCTCAATACATTCACTCACCCAAGTACCGGTGTTTTTCAACTTGCCTGCGGCTTTCATTTCTTTAGCCACTTCAAGGAATAACGTCAATGCGGATTTCGCATCAGAAACAATGCCAAGGTCTGGGCAGAACACACGACCAATTTGCGTTGGTTCAATGTCCACATGCACAAACTTACGGCCTTGCGTATAAACATCAACTGAACCGGTATGGCGGTTTGCCCAGCGGTTACCAATGCCTAATACAAAATCAGACGCTAGCATGGTGGCATTACCATAACGATGAGATGTTTGTAGCCCAACCATTCCAGCCATTAGCTCGTGATCATCTGGAATCGTGCCCCAACCCATTAGCGTTGGAATAACAGGCACATTCAAAAGCTCCGCCAATTCTTGAAGCTCAGCACTTGCCCCTGCATTGATCACACCACCACCAGAAACAATCAGCGGTTTTTCAGACTCAGTTAGCATGGTTAAGGCTTTTTCAACTTGAGCGCGGGTCGCACTTGGTTGGTATGGCTCTAATGGTTCATAAGTATCAATATCGAACTCAATTTCCGCCAATTGCACATCGATCGGTAAATCAATCAGCACAGGCCCAGGGCGACCAGAGCGCATAATATGGAAGGCTTGCTGGAATACGCGTGGCACAAGTGCCGGCTCTAATACTGTGGTTGCCCACTTAGTGACCGGTTTTGCAATAGACTCAATATCCACCGCTTGGAAATCTTCTTTATGCAAACGAGCGCGTGGTGCTTGCCCCGTAATACATAAAATTGGAATCGAATCAGCAGAAGCAGAATACAAACCGGTGATCATGTCCGTACCCGCAGGGCCAGACGTACCAATACACACACCGATGTTTTTATCATTAGTGCGGGTATAACCTTCCGCCATATGTGACGCACCTTCAACGTGACGCGCTAACACATGATCGATCCCACCAATTTTTTTCATTGCCGCATAAAACGGGTTGATTGCAGCACCCGGTACACCAAAGGCGATATCCACACCTTCTTTTTTTAACACTTCCACTGCTGCTTCAATTGCTTTCATTTTCGCCATAATCCAATTCCTTTTAATATTGTATACAATGAAAAATACATAATTCATTCTAGACACTGAAATCGAAATTGTGCAAATAAAAAACAACATTTATTTTTATTTACTGATGAAAAGAGAGATAAAGCGCTATAAACAAGGAAGTTATAGCTCATCGGATCTGTTAGGTCATATATTGAACAACCACACAAAACGTTAAATAAACTTTGATTTTTTGTGAAAACGAGGATATACCTAATGGAAAGTTAAAACATTAATGTACACAATTTTGTATAAAAATAAGAAATACCCATAATGGCATCAAGTAAAGAACCCCAAAGTTCTCTATTTAAGAATGACATTTAATGCTCGTACATGTTCATAAAGGAGACGATTATGCACAGCACTGAGGACCGTGAAACAGGCATGAAAACCCATGCTATTACAGTGGTCGGCGAACTAAAAACCGAACAACAAAAACAGATTCTTTCTCCAACGGCATTGGATTATCTCGATGCACTTGTGACGAAATTCAGCGCCCCATTAAAAGAGGCGTTAGATTTGCGCCGCCAACGTCAAGCACAGTTTGATACTGGTGAGCTACCTGATTTTCGCGCAGATACGCAACACATACGTGATGACAAAACTTGGAAAGTGGCACCGATCCCGAAAGTACTGCAAGACCGCCGTGTTGAAATTACCGGCCCTGTAGAACGTAAGATGGTGATCAACGCATTAAATTCAGGTGCCAAAGTCTTCATGTGTTGTTTTGAAGATGCCTCGTCACCAACATGGGAAAACATGTTAGATGGGCAGATAAACCTGAAAGATGCCAACGCTGGCACGATCAGTTACTTTGACGAGAAAAAAGGCAAGCAATACGATTTAGTCGCAAGCCCGGCTCAACTATTAGCTCGTCCTCGTGGCTTACATTTGCCAGAGAAACACATTCAATTTCAAGGGCAACCTATTGCTGGTTGCTTAATGGATTTTGCATTGTATTTCTTCCATAACTACCAAGCTCGCGCTGAAAAAGGCGAAGGTGTGTATTACTACATTCCAAAGCTAGAAAGTATGGAAGAAGCACAATGGTGGGATGATGTATTCCGCTTTACTGAAGAATACTTCAACGTAGAAATCGGAACCATTCGCGCCACAATTTTAGTTGAGACGCTTCCTGCGGTATTCCAAATGGAAGAGATCCTTTATGTGATGCGCGATCATATTGTTGCGATGAACTGTGGCCGTTGGGATTACATTTTCAGCTACATCAAAACGCTGAAAAACCATAAAGATCGTATTTTACCTGATCGCCATAGTGTTGGTATGGATAAGCCATTCCTAAACGCTTATAGCCAATTATTGGTAAAAACTTGTCATGCACGCGGTGCACTCGCCATGGGTGGAATGTCGGCCTTTATTCCGAATTCTGATCCTGCGGTAATGGAACAAGTGCTAACCAAAGTGGAAGAAGATAAAAATCGTGAGTCGTCTAACGGACACGATGGAACTTGGGTCGCACACCCGAAACTGGTTGACGTAGCAATGGGTATTTTCGATGAAAAGCTCGGTGGCAAAGTCAACCAAGTTGAATTTGATAGCAGCTATGTTGGTGAAATCACCGCAGAACAATTATTAGCGCCATGCCAAGGCCCACGTAATGAAGAAGGCCTACGTAAAAATATACGTATCGCACTTTATTACATTGAGTCTTGGATCAGTGGCGTAGGTTGTGTGCCGATTTATGGTCTGATGGAAGATGCTGCAACCGCCGAGATATCTCGCGCAAGCATCTGGCAATGGATCAAACACGGCGTACAACTGGATGATGGCCAAGTAGTAACAGAGGAGTATTTCCGAGCTCTGTTGGCTGAAGAACTGAATACCATTAAACAAGAAGTTGGCGAGCAACGTTATGCTCAAGGACGATTTGAAGAAACGGCCAAGATGTTCGATACCTTATCGACCCAAGACGATTTTGCAGAGTTCTTGACTCTACCAAGCTATCCGCTTCTTTGTTAATAGCCAATAGTTTGCAACTGCTCTTTGTTTCAATCGAGCCAAAGTATTGGAACAAAGAGTTTTTGTAAGCTTTATTAATGAGGATCTTGACCATGAGTTTGACACTACAACAAGCATTAAACATTACAGACGGTGCATTTAATTCCGCACTCAGTTTAAAAAGTGCTCCACTCACTGTGGCGGTATTAGACAGTGGTGGCAAACTGATTTCCCTGCAGCGGCAAGACGGTTCCAGCATGATGCGGCCCGACATTGCCATTGCCAAAGCATGGGGAGCATTAGCGTTAGGATGCTCATCAAGAAAATTGGCACAAGATGCCGATGCAAGGCCGGCCTTCATTTCCGCCATTAGTGTATTAGCCCATGGCAACATGGTACCTGTACCCGGTGGCGTGCTTATCCAAAATGAAACAAGACAAGTTCTTGGTGCAGTTGGGATCAGCGGCGATTTGTCTGATTTAGATGAAAAGTGTGCACTAGAAGGCATTTTGCATGCAAAGTTGTATTCATCTGATACTTAGATAAACTAAGGTCTATAATGTACAATATAAGGGCGTGTTTAATCATTAATTTAATTAATATTAATTAACAAATGAGCATCAACACGCCCTCTCAATTATTTAGTAGATTAGACTATGACCAAATTAAATAAGTTGTCCAATACAAAGATTCAAGCGAAAGCCAATAATCAAACACAAGATGATGTGGTGTACTGCCACATTTTTGATGCCATTTTGGAGCAGCGCTTACCACCAAGCACCAAGCTAAACGAAGAGTCATTGAGTGAAATTTTTGGTGTGAGCCGCACCATTATTCGTCGTTCATTACTACGTTTATCGCTGGAACAAGTAGTTGATATAAAACCTAACCGTGGTGCAACCGTTTCTGCCCCTACCATTGAAGAAGCCACGCAAATCTTAAAGGCTCGTGAAATCGCAGAGCTTGCCGTTACCGAACTGGCTACAGACAACTGTAATCCACAACAAATGCAAGTATTGCGCAATCTGGTTACCAGTGAAAATGAAGCCATTGCCAATGGCGATGTAGGTAAAGGGATTCGCTTATCTGGTGAGTTTCACATTGAGCTCGCGAAAATGGCAAAAAATGCCCCACTTCTCCATTTTTTACGCAGTTTAGTATCGCAAACATCTTTATTGATCGCTCAATATGAGGGCAGTAATAACAGTAATTGCTCTCAAGACGAGCATACAAATTTACTTAATGCGATTGAGTCTGGCGACAAAGTAAAAGCGCTAGACTTAATGGGCCATCACTTAATGCACATTCGCGCTAACTTAAATTTAAACGACGATGCAACATCGAGCGATCTGCATGTTGTGTTTTCTAATGTTATTCGCTCACGCGCTTAAATATTAACCATCCGCCCAAAACAATAATGCCCTGATTCCAAAAGAACCAGGGCATTATTTTATAAGTTATCGTTACTGAAGCACTTCTAAACTATCCACTTCAATGGAAGTATTGTTCCAATCTTTTTCAACTTCACCGCGTAGAACAATGTGGTTTTCTGGTGTAATCGTTCTGCCATACCAAATATCATTATCAATCTCGACGGTGATTTCTCCTGTCGAATCTTGGAAAACATAATCTTCATCACCGAGTGACATGATCAATCTACCCGTTAAATTCACTTTAGTATTATCACTGGCATTTAATGCGCTGATCACATCTTTAATAATATGTTTTGAACGAGACGGACCTTTAAAACCGCCTTGAGCCTGCACTACAACGGTTTGACTGTCAGCAGAAATTAAATGCTCATTGGCTAAACTAGGCATTGAAAATACCCCTAACAAACACACTAATAAAATCTTTTTCACAACAATCTTCCCCATATTAAGCTCAGATTCAATGTATTAAATTCTTTCTGTAGGGAGCATATTGCCCTACGCCGTGTGAAGAGAATGTGAAATTTTTACTCTTTAACTCACATAATCAAACAAATCAGAAAATCCTGATTTTTTTGCATTAAAAAAGCCCGCATTAATTTGCAGGCTTCTACCAAAAAAATTCAAATATCACCTCAATGACATAGGCAATAATTCAATCGATTATTTAACCTCAATGCTATCCACATCAATCGTTAATACATCTCGATCTTTATCCACTTCACCACGAAGAATCAAACTGTCTGACGTGGTAACTGTACGTCCGTACCATTGGTCATTATCAATTTCGACTGTGATCTCACCAGTCGTATCCGTAAATAAATACTTTTCATGCCCTAATGCACTTTTCAGTTTCCCGGTAAGCACTACTTTGGTGTCATCATTCGCATTCTTCGCTTCAGCAACCGTTTTAATAAACATATTGGCATCACTTGGCCCTTGGAAACCGCCTTGAGATTGAGCCCCTGCCGCACTAGGTGAAATCACTTCCGCCATAACAAAAGTTGGTAAAGAGAGTAAAGCCCCAAGCGCTAAAATTTTCATTGATTTCTTCATTTGTTCACCCATTTTATTATGTTTAGATTCATTCAAGAAACAGTGTTCTTGTTAAGTTAAAGCCATCTTAAACAATCAAGTGTGAAAGGTTCGTGAAAAATAAAAAGTTAAGTCACTTTGATGATTCGCTTTCAAAATCAACTTGAGCATAAAAATACTGACCATCATTTTCTGTCGTAAATTGCCAATCCATTCGTTCACAAATTCTCTCAATAATCACTAAGCCGCAACCATACCCTGCGTTATGAAGTTCATTGCCATCGTGCTGATTTTTTACTTTCAATGTGGTGTTCGTTAATTCAACAATGATATCGCTGGTGCTGTAGCTAAAGGCATTTTTTATTAAATTGGCCATGACAATATCGATAAAGCTTGGCGGGGCATCGACAAAGCCTGTCTCATGTTCGATCAATTGATAGCTTGCGTCTTGTTTAGCAAAATGTTGCGCCATGCTATCTAACACCCAAACCGCATGTTCAGACAGATCTTCATGTCCAATGTGATGCTGCTCTATTTCTTCTTTTCCTAATAATAAAAAAGCTTCGGTTAAGGTCTGCATTTGATTACCGGCGTGCTCAATTCGAGCAACCGCTTTTTGAGCAATTCTTGGTTGATCGGGCACTTTCTTTAATAATTCCGTTGAGCCTTTCACCACCATAATGGGGGTTCTTAGTTCATGGGAAGCAAATTGGCTGAACTCTTGTTCGCGGATAAAAAAGGAGGCTATTTTTTCTTTACTTTCCAGTAAGGCTTGCTCAATGCTTTGAGTTTCTTTATACAATGTATCGATTTCAAAACTCGGTTTATCTGGAGCCATAAACCGTATTTTCTCTTCGATTTTCATCAGTGGGGCTGTCAACAAGCGTACGAAATACAATCCATAAGCCATGACGACAATCAAAAATACAGCGCCAACTAAGAACGTTATAAGGTGCAGTTGATCTTCGTAATCATCTAAATAGTCATCGGCGTCATCTTGATAGACAACATAAAGCCAACCTCTGCCGGATGGGTGCTTGCTAACAAGGAAGTGCTTATCTTCTTTACCAAGTTGTTCTTCAAAAAAGCCGGGGCGGGTATAAGGGGCGAGCCAATCTGGCCTTTCTTCTTCCGACCAATAGGTATCGAGTTCTTGTGGGTCTGGTTTATAGGCTTTGAAACCATAGATTCGGTAATTTTGAATGTATTCTTGTGTTTCCGTAGTGAGGCGGTGTTCAAGGCTAATCACTTCTAAGCGATCTTGAGCCAAGTAGATTAACCCCCAAAACAGAGCAAACATTACGCTGGTCAGCACAATAAAGATCAATCTAATTTTACGAGATAAACTGGGTGCGTTAGTCATCTTTTAATCGATACCCTTGGCCATGTAGTGTTTCTAATCGTGATGTTTCAAAACCCTTATCTAATGCACTTCTCAGACCATAAATATGGCTACGCAAAGAATCACTGGATGGGCTCTCATCTCCCCACACTTCAGAAATAACTGCGTCTTTACTCACAATGGCAGGGGCATTTTGCATTAATAGTTTGAAAATGGTGCGCTGTATTTTGCTGAGCTTTATCGGCTGATTAGCGCGACTGGCTTCATTGGTTTGGAGGTTCATGGTTAGATCTGCAAAATTTAACTGACCCACATCAATTCTAGGGCCACGGCTATGTAACGCACGAAGACGTAAGCACAGCTCTTCCATGGCGAAGGGTTTATTTAAAAAGTCATCCCCGCCGGAATTAAAGGCTTGAATTTTATCATCCAAGGTATCTTTTGCGGTTAAAAAGAGGATTGGTGTATTACAAAACAGTTCATCTCGTAATGTTTTTACTGCCGTAATCCCATCCATTTTAGGCATCATTATATCCATAATAATCACATCATAATGATTTTCTTGGATCAGTTTTATCGCACTTTCGCCGTGGTAAGCGCAGTCTGCCACTATGCCTTCAAGTTCAAGATAGTCCATGATCGTCTCGACCACACTGTGGGTATCATCAACAATTAATACTTTCATAACAATGCTCACCTTACCCTGACAATTTAACTTTATTTCTTCACGTTTACTTAACGCTTGCCTAGTTAAGATACCTGTAAATGATGTAATCACAACCAAACAATAATAATAAAAGAGGTATACCATGAAGAAAACTTTACTATGCGTATCGATTGCTGCCCTACTTTCAGCATGTGGTGGTGGAGGTGGTGGCGACGCTTCTACCGATAACGGTAATAACAATGGTGGTAATACTGTAACCACACCAACTCAATTAAACGGTGTTGCCACTTCAGTAACGAGCACAAAAATCACTATTGGTGGTTATAGCTTAGATGCACAAAATGCAAAAGTAACCTATAACGGTCAAGCAATGACGCTGCAAGATATCCAAAGCGGCATGCGCATTGAAGTCGATACCAACGGCCAAGGCCAAGCAGAAAGCATTGAACTAGACCCAAGCCTATTAGGTCCTATCACCGCGGTTAGCGATGATACGATTACGGTAAACGGCACAACACTTTCATCTTCAACCTCCTCTGTTCAAGGCTATGCGGCATCAAGCTATCAAGTTGGTGATTGGGTATTTGTAAATGGCTATATTACTGCTTCTGGCCAATGGCAAGTAGAAGGCGTGTTTGAAGTCGACCCAATGTTTGAAGCAGAAATTGAAGGTACAGCATCACAAGTGACCGCAACCAGTTTCTTTATTGGTAGCACAGAGATTGACTACTCTACGGCGCAATTAGAAGACGGTAATCCAGTTGATGGTGATTGGGTAGAAGTTGAAGGTAACTTGAATCAAGCCGGTGTTTTTGTTGCAACCGAAGTTGAAGTTGAAAATGACGATCAATTCGATGATGTTGAGTTAGAAGGCACAATAAGCTGGGTAAACCATGACCAAAGCTTAATTGAGTTAAATGGCCGCACCAAAATTGCCATTAATTCATCAACACGCTTTGAAGATGGCCAACAAAGTGATTTAGCCGAAGGCAAACAAGTCGATGTTGATTTAAACAGCACTGAAACTGGTTTAGTGGCACTTGAAGTGGAATTTGAAGGTAACTCTTCTAACTCGTCAAACAACACTAAGTTTGCTCTTGCAGGTACATCCACTTATGTAGATGCTACTCACTTCACCATAAATGGTCAGAGTTTCTTAGTTGATAGCCGCACTGAATTTGATGATCGTTTAACTATGAATACGATTAACAATGCAAATATCGAAGTAGAAGGTGTTGAATCGAAAGATGCTGCAGGGAATACCTCTTACTTAGTAAAAGAAATTGAAGCGGTTGATGCCAATGAAAATGAGATCGATTTAGAAGGCACAATTCAAAACAGCGATATTTGGGGATACCAAGCGACCGATGGTTCTTTAGATTCATTTACCAACGGCTCTCATGTTGATGTTGAATGTACTATAGTAACGCTTAACACTCAGGTGAGTAACTGCCGTATCGATGACTAATTGATACTTCATACTCTTACGAAAACGGCTGTCGATATTCTCGGCAGTCGTTTTTTATCGATTCAATAAACTATCCCCTAAAATAGTTGAAGTTTCAGTGAGACAGCAAGTATAAAGGGTATGTAGACATCGTATGAATAGTAGCGTTGGTCAATTTAATTATCAGCCCAACATAAAATGTTAAATATATATTCAACCGACTCTAGTATGAAAGTGTCAACCTTATTTAGAAGACAGGGAACATGTTATAAAAAAGCTACGTAAGTACGTGGCTTTTTCTACTGGAGGGGAAATATAACGTTTAAACTTGAGCCATCAATAACGCTTTATTACGCTCAATAACACTGATTGAAACTGCTAAAAACATCACATCTTTAACTAAAAAGAAGTTTGTGATTAAGATGCCATCAGACATTGACCAAGCATCAGGAGTCGTCACTAAAAAGCTTAATGTCACGACAAAAAAAAGCTGCACTCTGAATGTATTCAAAGTACAGCTCGTGGATTTAATAAATTGGAACCATTAAAAATTTACTAGATTTACACCCCTTTTGGAGGATTAAATGCTTCCGTTTCTAGTTGGTCTCCAACCCACTTTTCCACTTTCACTAAAGCTGAGTTTGCCGCACAACCGTTGGCTAAACGCGACGTTGGAATATCTAAGGTTAATACATTTGGCCCACCATTTCGGCAAATGCCTAATTTAGGATCAAAGTCTGGCCATGCACCTTCGTGAATACACACCGAACCTTGCTTAATGCCATCAGTGACACTTGCGCCAGCCAGCACTTGACCACGTTGATTAAATACTCGCACTACATCGCCAGTTTTGATACCTCTTTTTTGAGCATCATTTTCGTTGATAAGGATCGGCTCTTTATTAGCAATCGCATACTCTTTACGAATATCGGCGTAATTAAATTGGCTATGCAAACGATACGCAGAGTGCGCTGTCATCAACTGTAATTCACCTTCTTTCGCCGAACCGGTATATTCTGTTGGTTCAAGCCATGTCGGGTGTGCTGGGCAGTCTTTTAAACCGTAACTTTCTAGCGTTTTCGAGTAAATCTCGATTTTCCCACTTGGCGTACCTAGCGGGTTTAACACAGGATCTTTACGGAAATCGGCAAAGCGCACAAATTTCGCCGCTTCTTCATTCCACTTCATTTCTAGGTATTCATTCGCTTCCCAGAATTTGGTGAAGTTCGGCATTGGCACGCGAGCATTACGCCCACCTTTTTGTGCTTTCTTATAGAAATCACGCAACCAGTCCATTTCTTCACGGTCTTCGGTATACACGCGACGACCACCTTTAAACAGATGTTCAGAAAGCGAGGCAAAGACTTCAAAATCGCTCTTCGATTCCCCTTCCGCTTCAACCGCTTGCTTCATTGGTGAGATAAACTGATTACTGTAATCCCCCACCATGGTCATGTCATTACGTTCAAAACTGGTGGTGATCGGGAACACGATGTCTGCGTGTTTCGCCGCCGCTGTCCAGTAGATCTCATTAATGACAACAACATCTAACTTGTTCCACGCTTTCACCAAACGGTTTGTGTCTTGATGTTGGGTGAAGTTGGCACCACCCGATGTCCATAACATACGAACATGTGGGAAAGTACGAGTTTGACCATTATGTTGGTACTCTTTACCAGGGTTTTCCATTGCCTCAACAATACGGGCAACCGGGAATGCGTTAACCACACCACCCACGTTCAGGCCTGCTGTAAAGTTTTCATCAATGGTTGCCGTCATTGCAGGTAATACACCAGCATCACGCGCTGGGTTACCACCGTTTGAATAATGGTAAGAGAAACCAAAACCGCCACCCGGCAAACCAATTTGACCAAGCATTGCGGCCAAGGTGGTGATCATCCAGTGACGCTGCTCACCAAATTGTTGACGTTGAATTCCCCAACCTGCCATTAACATGGTGCGGTTTTTCGAAAATATATCCGCTAGTACTTCGATTTGTTTTGCCGGCACACCCGTGATGTTCTCAGCCCAAGCTGAATCTTTCACAATGCCGTCACTGTCACCTTGCAGATATTGATTAAATTGCTCAAAGCCTTGAGTGTACTTTTTCAAGAACGTCTCATCATGCTTCTTATTCTTAACCAAGGTATGTGCAATACCCATCGCAAGCGCGACATCCGTCATTGGGTTAGGCGCAATCCACTGTGCATTATCACCAAAAAAATTAATGGTTTCAGAGCGGATTGGATCGATTGCGATCACCGTCTTACCAGATTTTTTCAGCTGATGGAAAAACTCAAGCCCTTGGCTATCTGCCGCTGTCCAAGCTATTTCTAAGGTATTGATTGGGTTCATACCCCAAAGCACAACGACCTCACTGTTTTCCATTACAACAGGGTATGTGGTTTGTTGTTCATACACTTCGATCGAGCCGACCACATAAGGCATGATGACCTGTGCTGCACCCGTTGAGTAGTCACCTAAATAACCGACATAACCACCAGCTAGCGCCATATAACGTTGCAGTAAAGTACGCGCATCGTGCAATACGCCACTTGAGCGCCAACCGTAAGACCCAGCATAAATGGCTTCTGGACCATAAGTATTGCGGATTCGCATGTGTTGTTCATGAGCAAGTTCTAAAGCTTTCTCCCAAGATACGCGTACATATTCATCTTTACCGCGAACACCGGTTGGATTTTCAGGGTTTTCTAAAAAGCCTTTACGCACCATTGGGTATTTTACACGCGCCTTAGTATAAACTTGAGAAGGCCCGGTACTTTGAAGATGATTCACCACGCTTTGAGGCAAAGCATTGGTGGTTTCAACTAACTTTCCATCTTCAACTTTTGCTTTCAAGATCCCCATTCGACCCGCAGTGATCACATAACCACGATCGGAAATATTAGCGCTAGCAGAAGCAGGTAATGGAACGATACTACTAATGGCTAACGCCCCTGCAGAAGCACTCGCACCTTTTAAAAATCCACGACGGGAGATATTCATATTACTCATAATTCTTACTCCTGCCCTTTCATATCTTTTGCGTGATACTGGAAGAATTTAGTTAAGATTTCTAAATTCGCATCGGAAATATCAGTACGAGAACCCATGGTTTTCACCACTGATGGCCAAGCATTCACAGTAAAGTGGCTTGTTGGGATCTTAGCGTGACAGGTCGAGCAATACACATTGTCGAGATCTTTTGCGTATTTCCAAATCGGGTCACGAGAAGTTAATACTGGGCTCTCAATATCACCTTTTAGCGTCGCACTGCGCCATTCATTGCCATAGTGATCTTTTTCATATTCGCCGACGTTAAGTGCTTTTTGACCTTTATCCGTCAAATTAGCCAAAATGGCGCGCTTACCATTATCGAGGTATAAAATTTGTTCCGCACCTTTCATTTGGTAACCAGAAAGCGTCACCGAACGCTTAAGACCATCCGCTTTTTCTACCGTTAATGCTGTCGTAGGATTAATGGTGGCTAAATCCCCCATCTTAACCCTATCCAAGGTATAAACCTCTTTAACATCTGCTGGGGTTTTCTTCGCAATATCGATCAAGTGATCAAACTCAGATGTATCCAGCTTTTGTTGAGGTGCCATGTGGGCCACACCTTTGTGACAATCAATACACGTTTGACCATCTTTTTGTGCTGACAGGTGCATTTCACGTGCGCCTTTCGGCTGATCGAAAACTTCCATTGCATCAAAACTATGACAAGAGCGACAAGTCGCAGAATCATTGGCTTTTAACTGAGACCAAACCGTTTCTGCCATTTCCAAACGGTGGGCTTCGTATTTTTCCTCAGTGTCAATCTTACCGGTGACAAATTCATGATAAATATCTTTCGACGCACGAATCTTAGTCCATAAATAAGCAAACGTACTGTGGGTCGGAATATGACAATCAGCACATTCGGCACGAATACCTTTGTCATTACTGAAGTGCACAGAACCTTGGTACTCTTTAAAAGGTTTTTCCATAGTGTGGCAAGACACACAAAATTCTGTCGTTGAAGTGGCATGCAGCACGACTTGAGTTCCCCCAAACGTAATCCAGCCAATTACCACACCGATAATAGCGATGATGGCAATATATCTTTTTTTCATAGTTATTTTCCTTACGAAACCACAAGTCAGATTTACTTATATTTATTACTACTTAAGGATAGGTTCTGAATGCGAAAAATAACAAATATCTCAACAAAATTAATGACTAACTTATTAAGTTTTGATTTTTATGAACGGCAAACACAGTCATAACTACCTATTAAGAGGTATATTAGATGATATGTAAGGTAAAAACATTATTTAAGGTCAAGAAAGTATAAAAATATAAAATAAAACAAAGAAGTACAGGATAAAAGCCCACAGAACTATTAAGCAACCTTAGGTTGTCTCAATATCGAAGCCATGTAACCAACAACCAGTAAATTGATCACTAAAGCGCCAACGGTAATCACATCGACTTGTTTGATTAATTCATAGATTTCAAAAGGGATATAAATAGCACCACTGACCAGAGCAAACCATTCCGTCCAACGTTTGGCGCGCCATAAACCATACGATTCAACAAAACGAATTACGCTGTAAAGTAAGATACCGACAGTGATCAGGTTAACATTAGCTGGTGTTATGTCTCCGACCTTTTCGATCAGCATGTGAGGGTAATAACTAGCAGGATTCAAATGGCAATGGCGGATCAAATCGATCACAATTTTCTGAGCATCATGGCTGAATAAGGTATACAGACCTAGTCCAACAAGCACAGCTAGAACCCCTTTTGAGGCTTCTAACATAGCAACCACTCTTAAACCGACTTGTTGAGACATTGGTATTCCTTACAGGCGAAAAATAGATTCAGATGTTTGTTCGGTTCAGTCTCGCCATTTGATAAGCATTCACATACTCACCATTGCGAAATGCATAGTTTTGTAATTCACCTTCTATCTGAAAACCAAATTTCTTATAAAGCGCAATTGCTGAGTCATTATCGACATAAACCGTCAATTCAATACGTTTTATATTCAACCAGCTATCGCATAAATCAATCATAGTAGAAAGCAAAGCACCACCGACACCTTGCCCTTGAAAATCATCATGAACGCCCATTCCAAAATACGCAACATGGCGACGGCGAGGATTAACACATAACTCCACACCTAAATTACCAACCACTTTGCCATCAACTTCCGCGACATAAGTATAGACATTAGCAGGTACGTTTTGCAGGCGTTCTTGCCACATTTTTAGTGATGGATTAGGGAGTTGCAATGTACCAGAATAGGCATTCGGGCATTCATAAATCGCTTTTATGGCTTCAATGTCACGGGTTTCACT
This sequence comes from Vibrio rumoiensis 1S-45, assembly GCF_000286955.2. GTDB lineage: Bacteria > Pseudomonadota > Gammaproteobacteria > Enterobacterales > Vibrionaceae > Vibrio > Vibrio rumoiensis_A. The sequence continues at coordinate 26,629 of NZ_AJYK02000001.1, read as the reverse complement.
GTGACGAACAGACACATGCGGCATTCACAACTCCTTTCCTTTGATTTTTATCGATTTCTTTTCAAATCAATATCACAAATTAATCGCTATCCTGCAATCAATAAAACCGACTTCACAGACTTCTCACAAAACTGTATGTCAAAACAACGATTGCTTTAAGTCAGAACAAAAAAAAAGCGACATAGGATCATCCCCTATGTCGCTTCGTCTTACCCATTTGACAGGTCATTCACTGGTTATCTGTTTAGAATAACCAGATAAATGTCCGATTAAACGAATTTTTCAAATACTGAATCAACCGGTGTTTCTGAAAGGTGATTCGTGTAATTACTGATCACTTTTTGCGATAAACCCAAAACAATTTCAAGCAATTGACGCTGACCATAACCGGCATTGAAGAAACTCGTAATTTCTTCTTCTGAAAGCTGCCCACGCTTACGAACCATGCTTAAAGTTGTGTCGTGCAGAACTTGTAATTTTTCCGTTGGCATCGGCTCTTTATTACGTAATGCCGTATTTAGATCGGCATCAACTTTCATCGCTAACGCAATACCAGTATGCGCAGGTACACAGTAGTGGCACTCATGCTCCACATTAATGGTTTGCCATACTACGGTTAATTCTTCGGCATTAAATGATGACTTAGAAAATAATTCATGCAGTACTTGATAACCTTCAAGTAACCCAGGCGCTTCTGCCAATACGCCATGCAGATTCGGAATAAAGCCATTTGCTTTTAATGAACGTTCTAAACCTGGTTTGCTTGCTTCTGGTGCTGATTCGACATCATGAATTTTGAAATGACTCATATTGTTATCTCCAACTCTCTATAAAAATGCAGTTTGTGTTCTGCGTTGGAAATAATATAAGTGGATTTGAACGAACGTTCAAGATAAAATTGAACAAATGTTCAAAATAATTTAATACTCAATGCCATTGAAGCAGCAACTTCAAATAACAAAAGTATATCCAGAAGGTATTTATCATGGCGAAATCAACCAAATATGACCGTGACGTCGTCATACAAAAAGCAACTGCGCTTTATTGGGAAAAAGGCTTTCACGGTACGTCGATGCGAAACCTGCAAGATGTTATCGACATGCGCCCAGGCAGTATTTATGCCTGCTTTGGTAGTAAAGAAGGGTTGTTTAAAGAGTCGCTTCATCATTATGCCGACATGACGCTTGAGCTTTTAGCGCAATGCCGAAGTCAAAGTAACAGTCCATTACAAACCTTAAAAAACTTCATTAAAGCTGCGGTGATGGATACCCAATCGTCTGCACCAAGCAATATGTGCATGTTAGTCAAAACCATTTCTGAACTCACAGAAGATAACTTAGATCTACTGCAACAAGCTAAGCAACTACTCGGTAAAATTGAACGTGCATTTACTGATATATTGCAAGATGCACAAACAAAAGGTGAAGTGGCAAAAAACCAAGATTGCCAGCCACTCGCTCGTTATCTGCAAATACAAATAATGGGTTTAAGAACCTATTTACGTGCCAATCCAGACAATATAAATGTCGATTCTTTAATCAACGACATCTTCACCTATGGCCCTTTTCAACCATCAGAAAATTAAGCATAAATATAAAACGACCTTCGTCATCAAATCCTTTGTTCGCTTAGTCTTTCAATGAACCAATCCACAGGAGTCTCCATGTCTGTACTCAGTAATATTCCGTTTTCATTACTTGAACTTGCTCCAATGCGTCAAGATTCAACCGTTGGCGAGACGCTACAAAAAACCTTGAAATACGCACAGCATGCCGACCAATTAGGCTACAACCGCTTTTGGCTTGCCGAGCATCACAACATGGCGGGAATTGTGTGCGCTGCCACCTCGGTTTTGATTGGTTATATTGCAGGTGGCACGGAAAGAATTCGCGTTGGCTCTGGCGGTATTATGTTGCCCAACCACCCGCCATTGGTGGTAGCTGAGCAATTTGGCACTTTAGAGAGTCTATACCCCGGTCGAATTGACTTAGGATTAGGGCGTGCACCTGGCAGCGATCAAATCACCAGCCGAGCGCTTAATCGTGATGAAAAGCGCGCCGATGAATTTCCAATTGAAGTGGAAGAACTGCAAACCTTACTTGGGCCATATAACGGATTCAGCCAAGTTCGAGCCATGCCCGGCGAAAACACCAACGTACCGATTTGGTTATTAGGTTCAAGTTTGTTCAGCGCTCGCCTAGCGGCTGAAAAAGGTTTGCCTTACGCGTTTGCAGGTCACTTTGCACCAAGATTTTTGCACGATGCAATTGAACTGTACCGAAGTGAATTTCAACCCTCTCAAGTATTGGATAAACCTTATGTGATGCTAGGTTTGCCTTTGGTTGCGGCAGAAACCGATGAAGAAGCCCAATACCTTTCAACCACATCAAAACAACGCGCATTGTCGTTAATTCGTGGTAAAGAATTGTGGCTCCAACCACCAGTTAAAAGCATGGATGGCCTATGGAACGAACAAGAAAAAGACTACGTCGATAATTTCTTAGCTTTATCTATCACTGGTGGCCCTGCCACGATTAAACACCGTTTAGAAATGATGGTAAAACAGTTGGGTGTGGATGAGTTTATCTTCACCAATGATTTATATGATCATGATAAGCGTTGTAAAGCGATTGAGATTTTGGCTGACATTAAGAATTAACAACACAGAAAAACTCACTCTTCTATCCCATACCTGCGCGTTAACATTTTATCTAAAATGTAACACTCACTTCGGCAAAGGCTCTCTTTTTTAAAATGAGAGCCTTTTTATTTCCCAAGAAATCAACAACCGTACTCGTATCATTTTTGATTTATCACAATATTCATCATCAAAAAATCATTGATTTAAAGACCAAAATATAAGTTCCCACAACCATTAGTGATATTTTTATAATCTAATATTGCGTTTTTAATAGGTGCGTAAATGGAATGTTAGTCGTATTGTAATTACGAATTCACATTTTGTTACATTGAGGAAAAGCGATGAAAGTTCTAGTTCAATATACACAAACAGGCATGTATAAAGACCATTCTTGGGGCAATCCTACTATGCGCTCAAAAGGTCAATTACACGCAGTTGAACCGGCTTTTGCCGCCACATTAATCAAGAACCAACAAGCTTGCTTGCATAAAAATGAAGATGGTGAAATCGTCATTCATCGATAAAAATCAGTGAGACACCCATGATAGAAAGCGCTGCCATTAATCACTTAATGACAGCGCTTTTGTTATCAATACAAGGCGTAATGTAAAACTATGACTTAATTAAGCGAGAGATATAAAGCAGCAAGACTGCCCCAACGGTTGCAGTGACTATCGAGCCAATAAATCCACCAGACGATAGCCCTAATAAACTGAACGTAAAGCCCCCGACCAATGAACCAACAATACCAATAACGATATTACCGATAATCCCAAAGCCTGAGCCTTTCATTATCTGACCAGCTAACCAACCCGCTATCGCACCAATAATTAGGAATGTAATAATCGACATTAATATTTCTCCTTTGGTTTAATATACTTACCCTTACAGCCTAGCTAAGTTTTGAGAAAATATATAAATTTTTGTCAATATTCCGTCAAACCTGCCTATGCAGAATACTCAGGTAAACTAAGAATATCACGCCACCAAATGCTTATTAAAATGATCAATGGTTCTATCCCACGCTAGATCTGCGTCTTTTTCAGAATATCGGCCGGTTGAGTCATTATGGAAGCCATGTTGTGTGTCTTTATAAATGTTCGCGACATAATCCACTTTGGCGGCCTTTAAATCGGCTTCGTAATCAGGCCATGTCGCGTTGACTCTCTGATCTTCACTGGCAAATTGCAGTACCAATGGCGCTTTAATATTTTTACGAATCGATTTTTCAGCTGGCGTACCATAAAAAGGCACACCGGCATTTAAGTCGCTGCCTAAAGTTGCAGCTAACATATTGACCACATAGCCACCAAAGCAAAAACCCACTGCGCCTAAGTTACCATTACTACGTTCACTGGTTTTCAAATAATGAGCAGCGGCGATGAAATCTTCTTCCACTTTAGCTTTGTCTAATGAGCTTTGCATGGTGCGCCCTTGATCATCATTACCAGGGTAACCACCAAGGCTATACAAGGCATCTGGAGCAAATGCAATAAAACCTGCTTTTGCCAATCGGCGAGCCACATCTTCAACATAAGGGTTCAAACCACGGTTTTCATGGATCACCAATACAACGGGTAACTTACCTGATTTATTGGTTGGTTCAACGTAATATCCACGCCCTTCTCCATACCCTTTTGGTGATGGAAAGGTTCGATAACTACCAATAATCTCAGGATCATTAAAAGACACTTGTTCAGCTTGGGCATAATTTGGTAGTAATGCGGCGGTTAAGGTCGTCATGGTAAAACCGAGTGCGACTAAACCACCTAAGCGGGAAAAAAACTCTCGTCTATCAATCACGCCATGAGCATATTCATCATACCAATCGAATGCTTCTTGAGGGATTTTTCGTTGTTCTGCCATTTTTATGTCCTTCCTTGGTAGTTATTAATGAGGTTCAATTAACTATAGAAGCTTATACTGTATACGCTGCAACATTTACATTAATTTAATTTTCAAAAACAAGCTCTATCACTGATATACCCAATACTTTAATTTAAGTTCCATTTTGTATGATTATATAGAGCATACTTGCAACAAAGGCCACAGAATTTTATTCCATGGCCTTTGTATTGAAACAACTGAAACTCTATCGCTTTTGTCGTTACTTGTTATATGCGTACAGGCTAGCGATTACTTAATCACTTCTTGTTTTCCTTTTTCGCTACCTGGTAAATCATCCTCTTTAAAAATCACAAACGCTCGTCGATTTAGGGCATTACCTTCAATGCTTTTATCTTGAGTGAGAAGATCGAGTTCCCCTCTCGGCGATTCTTCCCATAAGAAATTATTTTCATCTAACTTGGTTTTTAAATATTCAATCACCGACTGTGCACGACGCTCAGACAACGCTTGGTTGTATTCATTTGAACCAAGGTAGTCAGTGTTGCCAGTAATCAGCAACCGCCCTTTCAAGTCTTTTAGTTTGCTAGCAAATTCATCTAATGATTCGATATCTTTTGGCTTCAAATTGGATTTATCAAAGTCAAAATGTGACGTCATTGCAATAATCACTTTACGCTTCGGCTCTGGAGGCAAACAAGCTGGGTTATCTTTTTCAATTTGTTTTTCTTCAAAAATAATGAAAGCGCGACGGTTTTGCGCATAGGCCGATAAGGTTTTACCTTTCACTGCAGGCCGAGTTTCACCAAAATGCTTTACTTCCCAATCGTAATTGGTCGCGTCCATTTTCTGTTGCATGTAAGTTTGTACTGCTTGGGCACGACGTTGAGATAAAGCATCATTATACGCATTACTGCCTTGCTCATCGGTGTGACCCACAATTGAAATTTGACCATGCTTATCTTTAATTTTAGCTATGAAATCATCAATAGATTGCTGATCCGTTGCGGTCAATGCTGATTTATCAAAATCAAAATGTTCCACCACCGCCACTTGAATATTCGGCCTTGGTGAAAGGCATTCTCGAATATAGAATTTACTGACTAATGGATCTTGAAATTTATCCACATTTTCATTGCTCACATAAGTATCGGTAGAGCAACCCGTCACGAGTAACAATACCGCCATTGCGGTTAACGTGGCTGCACTTGTGATTGCTTTTGAGTTAATTTTTATCATTACAATTTACCTATTACATTCACAAAGAAGCCTTTCGCGTCATAATCGTCTTCATACACTAGGTCATCGGTAAATTTCGAGAAGTTATAACCGACACCAATTTTAAAGTTATCACCTAAGTGTTTATTTAAAGACAATACCGTTCCTTGCTCAACTTGGTCATAATAACTGTCAACTTTCCAGTGATACTCACCGGTCACATCCCAGTCTTTCATCACTTTGTAACTCGCACTAAGGCCTGTTAAGTAAATCTTATTCTTCACCAAGAAGTCACTGCCCGATTCACGTTCGTAGTTTTCATGCTTATGTTTGTAAGCAAACTTCGCACCGATATCAATATGAGCATTCCAAGCATAAATAGCTTCAGTTTCAACGATATGGCTTTCTTCATCGTTATAGTCAACATCACGATCGGTTGCATCATAATCAACTAAGTAGGTATAACGAGCTAACAAGTTCAGATCATCGTTATAAATTGGGCGATATGCCATTCCCAAGCCACTTTCAATAAATCGCTCTACGGTTTCATCAATGGTTTGATCGGTGGAGATCGAGTAGTTAAATTTTCCGTATAATGTGTATTCTTCCGATAAGTTTTGATTGTATCGGTTCGTCGTTACCCACTGAACCACTCGGGTATCACTGACATCCACACGGTATTCAACTTTGTTACTTAAATAGAATTTATCAAAATCAAACTTTGAATAAACACTGGCGGCTTTACGTTCAACACTCGGTTCATCTCGGTAATCAATATCACCTTGCTGATAGCTGATCCCAGCTTCAATATCATCCGTCATATCAAAATCAAAGCCAAACGAATCGATTTGACCTTTGCCGTTATTCTCATCAACAAACTGGTTTTCTTGATAGAAATCTACCGAAGATGTGATGTTAACTTTTTGGCCAACCGTGAAGGTATTTTGGTCTTCATAGTCGTCCATCTCGTAAGTCAAATACGTATTGTAATCAGAACTAATGTCGTAATTCACCGAAGCAAGCGCGGCATCGCCTCGATCACCTGTGGTGTATTCTCCGCCTACGGTCAAATCTTCAAATAATAGGACTTCTGCACCGACAGACACGCTGTCATTATCATCATAGCCATTTTCTGCTTTTACGGTTTTTTGGCCTTTCACATAAACGTTAGTGTCTTCATCAACGATGTATTCAACTTTACCGCCGACTAAAGTACCGTCACCTTGATCTCCACTATCGCTATTGTTTAATTCTGAAATCTGTTTACCCGCTAGTGTGACGGCAATATGCTCAGTCACCATCACTTCTGTTTCGACATCAATTTCATCGGTGTCGGTCACTAACGTACCGTCCGTTTCAGATTCTTCAGAAGAAGAGAAACGCGTAGCAAAACTTAACCAATCATTGAATTGTAGGCTTAACTTACTGCCGTAATTCTCTTGTTCAAGATCGTCAAATTGAGTCGCCGATGAATAGCCCGCATCTTTGGTGCTATACCAAGCGCTAATATCATTACCCACGGCGCCAAACATGCTTGGTGCAATATCATATAGGCTTGCCGAACCTTTAATTTGTAAAGAGTCCCCTTGGCGGCGCTCATCGGCAGAACTGATCTCGGTGAAGGTTAAACCACCATCCACCGAAACAAAGTTACTGTTGGCTTGCTGACCATCACTGGTACTAAATTCTGCTTTTAAATACGTACCTTCAGTGGCACGTAAAGTGATATCGCCAGAGGTCACATCGTAATCTTGGTTATCACGGTTTTCTTTTACATAAGTGGCCCCAACGCCAACGTAGTCGTTAAGCCAACCTTTCGTACGAAGGCCATAAGAACCATCACCAATGGCTTCTGAACCTTGAGGGATATATTCATAATCGACCGATAGGTAATTTTCTAAACTGCCACCTGGGGAGTTTTCAATGACTTCACTGGCGTTACTTGCGACGATATCGGTTAACGGTCTCTTTAAAATAATTCGACCTTGGTATTCATCGATCTCATAGTCACGGCCTGATTCTAAGGTAATTTCCTGCTTGGTTAAGTTACTGGTGGTATCAATAACTTTAATCGAAACTTTGTCACTACCCGGTGATACTTCACCATGACGCAAGAAGTACAATGAGCCACCCGTACCTAGGAACTCATCATGGGAATACAACGTGCCTGCTTCTGCTGCGAATCCAACAATATTTAATCGGTCTTCACCATAAGAAGTCGTGCTGCGGGTACGGTAATCACCTTTTAAACCATACAAGCTACGGTTGTAATCTGAGTTTTCCGTCCCGGTGATCCCAGTGTTGTAGTTACCCCATAACAACTGTGATTTATCGTATTGAACATCAAGGTAAACTTTACCTTGTGTGTTAGCGACTTTGGTAATGTTTGCACCATCACCATAAGTGCCGTAATACATTTCATCATCCCCTTCGACTAAATCGAAGATAGAATCGGAATCTGAAGCAAAGGGATGATCGAACATATCTTTAATGGCACTGTCTTTGGTGTCCACTTGAGCGGTAATTCGCAGCTTGTCACCAAATTTACCCTGACCAAAATAGGCTAAACGACCACGGTTATACACATCGCCTTGGTATTGTTCATCCACAGATAATGCATCGGTATTACCTTTTACAAAGTTACGACCAACATACATATCAGCCATACCTGTTTGCGACCAGTAAGTATCTGGAATGCGCACATACAAGCTGTATTTGCGTTCTGTGCCGTCTTCAAATTTCACGGTTGCAGGGAATAGATAAGCATCCGCTGGCAAGAATTGTTCCGCATATAATTCGCCATTTTCAACATCGAATTCATCTTCACCAATGGTCACTGAATCCACATCGTATAAGCCTGTGCCCATAAATTTAGCAATACCGGCATAGGTTGGAATGTTGTGACGCATCAATTTTGCTCGGCCGTATGTACGATCTTCACTTTCATTCTTATCTATATCGACTTGTTTGTTTGGACGAACAAGATCAATGGCACCAATGTTCGTGACATCCATATTGCCGTCTTTATCCCAAGCTTTAAGGCGATAAATCAGCTGACGACCCGAAACAAATACGTAATTTGAATCGGTTTTCCCATTCCATTCAATGTCGGTACTGTTGCTGAGTTTGTCACCCTTTACTATCGCTAACGGCTTGGTTAAATGATTATCTTCCGATTGATAAATCTCAAGCTGCCAGTTATTCACGTAGTAACTGAAATTAGTTGCAACGGTGAATCGAACGCTGTCTAACAAGGCGTCATCTTGTACTTCTGCTTCATCAGCAACATCCACATTCAATACTGGATCAAAGCGCGTAATATCACGAGCAGCCCAAATTGCGCCTTCTTTTAAATAGATACGAGAATTATCTTGCTGACCATGAGCATCCACCTGAATATTGGTCGAGGTCGATTCCAATTCTTCTCGCTCGTCAGTATCGACTCTATCGTCCGCCGATACTGTGAAGGAGGCCGCCACCAGTAACGACAATAACGTGCGTCGTGGGAACAAGCTATGCTGCGTATTTTTATTCATTTGGAGACGAAGTTTCATTAAAGACATGTTACTTCCCTCCTTTTTGATCTGCGTTTTGAACGCTAAAGTTAAACTTAGCTAACGCGTTAGGAGAGATTCTTAACACCTTCGGGTTCTCACTAATCACTTTCATGCCAGTTGGCAGAGAGTCTGTATCTAATTTGACTAAGAAGTTTTTGCCTTTCTTATCCACAACCCATTGGTCGGGAACGTGATAACGGCCATATTGATCGGTTTCAATCACAATACCTTCTACGGTAATTAAACGAACACCTGGAATACCTTCTTCATAAAAACCTTTGTTTTCGATGGTAATTTCCCAAACATAGTGATCGCCAGAGCGGAACAACTTACGGGTCACATCAAGGTTTTCAGATGAAAGGCCTTCTTCTTTATCACCAGAATCTTTGCTGATGACTTTGCCATCTGCCGTTAAGGTAATGTTGGTTCCGTTATCCGATACAACATGCAGATCAAACGGTGTCTTGGTTTTTGTTTTAAACTCAAGTACCGCTTTGTTGCCATGAGGCAGAGTGCGGTTACGCGAAATACCCATTAACGAATCGATTGTCACGCCATGATTGATCGGCGCTGTACCACTCTTATCAGCCACACTTTTCTCGTTATCCTTTAACATCAAAATAGTTGAATGAGCAATGTAGTCCGATTTCGATATATCGGCTTTTACTTCAATATCATCTGCTGTCGCGTCCGCTTGATAACCATCGCCATTATCATCTTGGAAAACTTTCCCGATGATCGAAGCTGTATCAAAAAGTTTATCTGGTGTTACTTTCACAGTGGCACTGGCTAAATTTGATTTCAGCTGGTTGTTTACCGTGGCAAAAGCAGTGTTCACGTAGTCACCAAATGTTGCGCCAATATTCACGCGCAACAAGTAGCGGATACGAACACTGTCACCCGACAACAAATCAATGCCAGGGTATTGCAAGACACGCGTTGCCGTAGGTTCTGCTGTCATGGTGATGTCATCAGTGGTATCAAATTCACCATCCGCACCCGGTAAGGTGATTTCTGATGATTCTTCAACGTACTGGAAGCCACCTGGCATGCGGTCTTGTACAACAACTGGTCCAAAATCGGCTTCCGTGTCGTTCGAGACTGTCACTTCGTATTCAACCACATCACCAACTTGCGCTTCGTCTTTAAACGCCGTTTTGGTTACGGTAAGTTCACCGGTATTGTCAGGAATACGCTCAATATGAACGGTATTATCTGCCGTGAACTTCGTACCGGTTTCCAAAGTCGCCACAAAGGTGTTGGTAATGTCATCATTCAAGCCTTTGTTTAATGTGCCAACAATCGTAAATTCAAATCGATTTCGGCTTTGGCTCTTTAAGTTCACAACAACATCTAAGTCTTTATCGGTATCATTGAAAACCGAGTTATCGATGATATTGCCTTGCTCGTCGTACTCGGTTCCGCGTATATCCCAGCTAGTGAATACTGGGTTGCCGCTTGAAGCAACCAATTCACTAATGGCATCGGTTAAATCCACATTCGACGCATTAGCCAGGCTTGGGTTTTCTGCCGTCAAGGTGTAAGTCACCGTGTCATCTTCACTTTCGTAATTTGATTTATCCGATGTTTTCGTTACCTTCAATTCAGGCTCAACAGGCGGCAGTTGAAGTACGCTCACTTCCCCCACTTGTCCATCAATGGCTTTTTGGGCGGAATCGTACGAACTGGCACTACTCGTCAAGGTTTTGGCCTTACTGCTTACCGACTTCGATAAACCGTCAGTCACATCAATGTAATAGCCCAATAAATCAATGTTACTGGTTAAATCTTCATTGGTTGTGGCAGTAATGGTGTAATCAACATACCCACCTTGATCGATATCCACGGAAGTAAAGATGTCTTTGTCATTTTCAACCGTTCCGGTTGTGGTATATCTTCCGTGTGCTTTCGCAGTGATATCCCAATGAGTGAAAGAAGGTGATTCCGTGCCATCAATAAGCTCACCAAGTGATTGAGCAATGGACGCTTCCACATAGACATTTTTCACTAGGCCGCTGCCACTGTTTTTCACGATGTAGTGATACACAACAGGCTCACCCGGTACGTAATTTTTGGCATCGGTGGTCAGTTCAGCATCAATAATTGAAGGCGCACTGTTTACCACGTTACTTGAGTAAGGTTTTGTTTCACCATTATTGGTGACATAAGCGGTATTGATGATTTCGCCCACGGCTTCACCATTCACGTCTCCACGAGCTTCAAACACTACAGACTTACCCGGTGGAATATCGACTTGATATTCGGTGTCACTTTTTTGAATTACTTGCGCGAAATCAGGTTGGGACTTAACCGTAAAGCTGGTGGTTCTCGGTTTAAACGCCGTACCACGCGTACCATCAACATAATCGGTTTGAATCGAATTCATGTCATCGGTCACGATCATGTCGTTGATAATCGCTTTCGAATTATTAGTTACTGTAACGAGGAATCCCAATGATTGATCCGGCTCGTAGCGAAGTTCTTCCGAAACTTTATGCGCGACATAAGTGGACGCTTCAGGCTTCACCACTATGGTTTCCGACTTCAGTGTTGGACTACCTTCTGGCGTTAAAGTCGCCGTGTTTTCAATATCGCTAACAGCATTAGGCTGCACTTTTGCCGTAATAGTAAAGGTAGCGGATGACTCTGGCGCTAAATCAAACGTCGCATCAAGATCTTCATTTGAGCCACCCGTGAAATCGGTCGCTGTACTGCGATTATCCGTTTGAGTTACTTTAGTGACCCAAGAAGCAAATGCTTTTTCAGAGTTCCCTAAGTTGTTGTCCACCATGATCTCGCCAATCGCATCTTGTAGGCGAACGTTATTCGCAAAGCTCTCTGAGGTGTTCTCCACTTTTAATTGGAAGTGAATATACTGATCAGGCTCATACGTTGGGTCGTCAATTTTATTACCTAACGCATTCACTGCCGCTTTGGTAATTTTTACCGTTGCAGCACTTGGCACAGACATTGCTGTTTTTGTTTGAGTGTCACCGTTATACGTTACGCTCGCTTCATTGGTCACGGTGCCAACATCGTTGTTGTTTAACTTCGCTTGGAAGGTCACCACTACTTGTTCATTCGGCGCTAAATCCAACGTCATGTCTAAGTCTTGATTTTCTACCGCGGGTACTTTTGTTAAAACAGCACTCTGACCAGTTACTTTGCTCGGGATCGCACTGACCACAAAGCTTGAGCTATCAAACGCTGGACCTTGCGTATCACCGGACACATCCGTCTCAATCGTTGAGACCGGATCGGTAATTGCCACATCTTTCGCCCAGCCACCGCCGGTATTTTGAACCGTAACGGTGTAAGTCAGCACTTCGCCATCGCTACCAATGCTGTATTGAGGTTTATCAACCGTTTTCGTTATACCAATATTGGCTGTTTTAGGCATATAAGTCGCTTGCAGCACCGATGCTGGATCTAAGTCTGCCGACTCGGAGCTTACCGCGACCGTGTTGGTAATATCACCAACTGCCAGAGGAACCACTTTGCCGCTAAAGCTCACTTTTACACTTTCACCAGGGTGAATGTTGTAGATACCTGCAAAGCCAGTGGTGTCATCAATTGGTGTGCCCACTTGTTTGGTATTGGCCCCCAAGGTTGGTGTGCTCACCGTCCATTTCCCATCAATAGCCGAACCCGGTTTTGCTTGGTTCGCGAGATCCGTTTTGATGCTGTCTACTGCATCTTTAATATTGGTGTTCACCGCGTAGCCACCATCAGGGCTGTTGGTTACTTCAACATCAAAGTTTATGGTGTTATCAGGATCGCCATCCACAATAGAATATTCAGCCGGATCACGAGTGGCAGTTTTGGTCACGGTTAGCTTGCCCGGTTTTGGCGTGATATAGCCTTGTGCTAACTTCGCCGTTCTAGTGGCGGTGCTGCCATCGCTTTTCATAAAACTGTAGGTCATATCATTGGTGAATTTACCAATCGCATCATTTCTGACTTTACCGGTAATGGTTACTCTAACGACAGTAGCTGCGTTCCCTTCTGGGTTCGCTTCTCTCGAAGCTAAAGTAATCACCGCATTGTTAATATCTTGATTATTTAAGCCATTTAAGGCATCGATATTCGTCACAGCCGAGTTGGCATCTTGGACCACTTCCGCTGAAATGGTCCAACTGTCTAGAGCTTGTTGATCTGTACCATCGGCCGTTTTTACTTTAAAACTTGAAATCGCATCATCAATATTGATATTGACATCCGTTTTACCGACATTGGCAAAATCAAGATGATACGTTACATCACCGCCAGGAACATAAGTCGGATCTGGTGTCGATTTTTGTGCGACGATTGCGGTGTATTCACCTTCTAATACAATTGTGTCATTCACATCTTTATTGTCTACGCTTGCTGTATTACTAATGGTACCTTGCGCATTAGGCGCAACCGAACCCTTAACATGAAACACAATCTCTTCACCGGCTTTTAAATCCACAGTGGCATTTAAAGAAACATTGCCATCGTAATTACCAGAAATTGAGTAATCACTGCTGTTCGTTGGTGCTTTAAACACTTCAACGCTGTAATGATTAAACGCGGTTTGCCCACCACTGGTTTTGATATTATTAATCGCATCAATTACTTTGATGTCGTTTGCGGTACCAGCGCCTGCAGCATTCTTTACCGTGACGTCATATTCAACTTGCCCTAATAACTCATATTTACAGCCTGTTGAATCCGTACAGCCTGGATCGGCAGAAGTAGAAAACAACGTCTTAGACCCGCTCACTTGAGCCGCTGTCGGTGGAATCGTTGGAGTAGAACTTGAAGTCTCGTCCGCTTTAAAGGTATTCGCGTCAATCACCCCTAAGGCATCATCACGAATGGTGCCTTTGATCGTGAAGGTCAAGGTATCTTGAGGCGCGATATCAACTTGCATATTTAAGTCGCTATCGGTCGCGGTATAACCCGGCACGTAAGTTTCACCAGCAAGTGGCGAGCCTGTCGTATTGGTAATTTCAGTGTGGCTAAAGGCGCTTTGACGACCTCCCCCAATGACTTCAACTTGTACCGCAGAAAGATCATCAACTAAGTTAACATCGTTAGCCCAACCATCACTGTCATTGTGCACAACAACTTTGTATTCCACTTCCTGACCCGGTAAATAAGGATCACCATTGCTGTAAGAGTTTCCGCCAATCGACGTGATCGTTTTCTCAACCGTGACATTCTTGGTTAATGGATTCAGTGCCGCCGATTTATTACTGCCGTTGTAAGTCGCGGTGTTCGTAAAGCTGCCTAGTGTGTTGTCGGCAATATTGCCTTTCACTAAGAAGTTAATCCAACCCTGCGGAGCAATAGAAACATCACTGTCAATATCCGTACCACTAAAGCTGTTTGGCAGCGTAATGGTGGTGCCAGCACCGTCATTATCTTGTGACGCTTTCATGGTAATCACTGGCGCGGCTTTGAATGGCGTGTCGGTTGGATCGCTGCCATCGGTATTCGCATCTTCAGCAATTTTCGCCAAAATAGAAGACACCTGATCTGTCAAGTGTTTGCCGTATTCTGTCCCATTAGAGGTATTTTTTAGGCTAATCACATAATCAACTTGGTTATCTTCATCCGAGCTGTTTTGAGAGTACGTGGTTTTAGCTGTCGTCGTGCTGACCGTGCCATCATCATTTAATGATACGCCCGGTGTGTACGCTTTTTTATCAAACGTCACACTCGGTGAAATCATATTGGCAACGTCTGCTTTCGCTTCAAAAGTACCATTTTCAAAACTCGCCACGTTCAAGATCGAACCAACAGCCTTCTCATCCACATGCGCTTTGATCACATATTGCACATAAGAAGTGCCTTCAGGGGCGATAGAATTTGCCGCAAGGGTAAAGTTGGTCTTGATGTTTTGGTTATCAGCAACCGTACCTGCATCCGAAATAGGTGAACTGTCTGAGGTTGCGGTTATTTGCCAATGATCGAAAGCAGGCCCAGTTTTACCGTTAAAGTAATCGGTCGTGATGTCGGCAATATCATCCTCAATGGATATATCAGCAATATTGACATCATTTAAGTTTTCCGCACGAACCGTGTATTCAATCCAGCCGCCCGGCATATAGCGAGTTTTATTCGAAAGCTCATTTCCTGGAGTATTATCATTCACCCCTTTTTCGTACATGTGTGTAATTTCTTTGGTGAAGTTATAACGCTGAGCATCAGGTTTGGTTTTAGTACTAACCGTATCCCCATCCACTTTTAACGCATTCACAATTTCGCCATTCGCTTCATCCACAACCGTCGCTTTTACGGTATAAGTCAGCGTACTTCCCATCGGCAGATCAACCGTGGTGTTAAGATCTTCACCATTGCTGTAGTCACCGGCATTAACATAATCGACATTATCACCCTCAGTTTGAGTGGTGATCGTCCAATCCGGTGTAAATGCAGCCACATTTCCACCGGTTGTGGTATCGACCATGATCTTACTAATTTCATCCAAAACTGGAATATCGCGAGCGTTACCTTTACCGATATTTTGAATGGTTAAGTAGTAGGTTAAAACGCCACCAGGGGAGTAATTGACTTGTTTTGTCGTTTTATCAAAGGTTAATTGATATGGGTAAGGCTGAACGATAACGTTATGGTTATCATCATTAATATTATCGATGTCGTTAAAGTTGATCGTACCTGTCGCATCAGGGCGGACTTGACCGGTGATGGTAAAGACGACTTTATCGCCCGGACCAACATCTACCGTAGTATTAATATCTTTATTGCCTGCGACAGTACCATCTTGTTTACCATCGGTCGTACCGCCATCATGCGTATCCGTGGCTTGTGACTGGACCGTAAACTCGTTTTTACCCGTTTTTACGTTATAAAATGGATTACCGGTTGAGCCGTCTAGCAATTCAACTTGTAAGTCATTAATCGCTTCATTAATTGCTACATTATTGTAATAGCCTGTCTTTGACGTCACGGTTACCGTGTACACCAAAGTGTCGCCCGGAGAGTAGTTGTTTTCATTCACTTCATGCGCAATATAGCCATGAGAATCGGCGCGAATCGATTCATCACGTGCCATGCGTGTATCTTCGGTCGCTTCACCTTTATTTTTTATAATATAAGCATCATTGGTGATTTTGCTGATGGCACTATCAAGCACTTTAGCGCGAATTGTGATTTGGCGTTCATCCGCTCCAGAACCATCGGTACCATCATCGGCGGCAAGGCTTAAACGAGTCGTGATAGGATCTTGGCTGTAAGAGCCAAAACCATTGCCATCATCATAATCAACCGACCAGCTTTCAAACGGACTTTGGTCTTCAAAATCCGTAAAGTGGCCATCTTTCTTATTGGCTAAAGTATCTTTGATTTCTTCGATAGGATCGGAGAACGTCAGGTTATTTGCGTCTTTATCGCCATTATTTTTTAAGTAAATGGTATAAACATGATCTTCACCCGGCACATAATGAGTGTTTGATGACTTCACGATAGACACATTCAGCTTTTCAATCGCGCCATCTTTCGCTACTTCTGCTGAAGATTTATGTTCCGTATCGCTTTGCGGATCATATACCGTCGCGGTGTTAGAGACTTCCGTCGGACTGTAGTCTTGTTTAACAATGCCGGTAATGTGGTAAATCACATACCCGTACTTTTCACCATTTTTGTTATCGCCACGAGCTGGTGCAATATCAACGGTCGTGTCGATATCTTGGTTGTTGGCAAAACTGCCTGTAGTTGTGCCACCTAAACCATCCTTCTCAGCCGTGATGCTCCAACTATCGAAGAAATTCAAAGCCCCGATGGCATCGGTTACATGAGCATTATTCGCATACCCATCGCCAATATTACGAACTTCAACATTAAACGTGAGTTTTTCCCCAGGAACAAAATTAGGTTCATCTGCAGTTTTAATGATGACCAATTTAGGCACTTTAGGATTCGTTGTTACTGTACTTGAATGACTAAATCCTGAGCTATAACTCGACTGATCCGCAGAAACCGTCGCGGTGTTAGAGAATTGTCCCCAAACAATCGGCGAGTCGGCATAGGAATTTGATGTTCGATCGATATCAGCGGTGATGGTATAAACTATCTCAACGCCAGCTGGAATTTGCGCGGCTTTATTACCATTTGAACCAATGTGAATATCACCAGCGGTGCGAGTACCACTGCCATCAAACCCAGTAGGGTATTCACCAGGATCGGCGAAGATTTTCAAGAAAATATCTTTGGTATCAATCGCCTTAACCGTCGATTCTATCTTCCATGATTTTAGAGCAGCAGCATTGGTGCCCGTTGAGCCTAGCAATTCACCTTGGATCTTAGAGATTTCATCATCAATTTTAACGTTCGAAGCAAAACCATTACCAGTTGGGTTCGTCACGGTAATTGTGTAGGCAACTTGGCTATCACCACGAGAATAATTGCTCCAATCTGAGCCATTAACTTTCTTTGTGATACCTACATTGTAAGAATAAGGAATAGAGCCTGAATCGGCGTAAACCGTATCATCGACAACAACTTGGTTGCGGATTTCAGCATTGGCAGTCGGATACGTTGTCGTATCGATGCTGTAGACAATATAGCTGTGCGGGGGCAAATCAGCTTTAACATTAAGATCCGTTGGAGAATTAATACTAACTGGAATGCCAGTATCAGCCGCACGGTTAAGTGAACCATCTTCGTTATACGCTTTAGCGGTAATGGTCCAAGCATAATAAGCAGGCACTTGCTTACCATATACATTGGTCGTCGTAACCTTGCTGAGCTCATCCACTACAGGAATATCTAACGCAAACCCATCGCCACTATTAGTAACGGTGATGTTATAAGACAGCCCATGACCCGCTGAATAGTAATGCGAGCTCACTTCTTTCTTCGCATAAATATTAGCCGCTGGCATGTCGATACCAGTGCCACCTTCTGAAACATTGTCTCCACAATTTGCACCATTATCTAAAATGGTGCCGACACTGGTCTTCGCGACTTTGGCTGTTAAGGTGTAAACAACTTTCCCGCTTGGCGATAAATCAGGAACAACATTAATATCGCCTTTGGTCCATGTACCATAAGCAAATGCCCCTGCATCGGTACCCTCTCCAGTCTTAGATTTAACGTCGAGCTTCCATTCAGAAAACGCGTTACCGGTTGTACCATCCGATTGTTCTGTCTGAATACAAGACATGCTGTCAAGTACTTGAATATTATTAGCAAAATACTTGTTATTGCTATTTTCTGCCGTGATGGTGTACTTCACTTCTTCACCCGGCACATATTCGTCATCATTCACCACTTTAGTGCGGCTAATATTTGACGAATCGGTATTCAGGACTTTCTCGGAGGTTAAAGTATTCGCGTTCGCTGTTTTAACAGATTGTGCATTATTATCTAAAACCGTTGCCGTAATTGCCGGAATCGTGTCAATCGAAACGGGGCTAACATTAACAGTAATGGTGTATTCAATACTTTGGTTTGGATAAATAGAAACCTTGTCATCTAGATCGACATTTTGTGTATCGTTATCAGATAATTCAGATGTCGAGTCAGCACCGATATTTTCAACATGGTTCGTCCACGTTATATATGGCGTGCCAGATAAGTCGGTGGAATCTTCTGCCTTTTGCATATCATTAGCCAGTAATGACTGCATTTTAGAAATAGGTAATTGAACTTGATAATCATGTGCAATACTGCCGCCAGTATTCGATACTTGAACGCTATAACTAAACGTATCGCCAACTAAATAATTGCCCGATTTATTGAGTACGTTAGTGAGCGTAATGGCGGGTGTCGCTGGTGGCACGGTTAGTGAAGCTTGTTGAGTTTGGTTTCGCGCAGGGATCACAGCAACAGCTGCGGTTGTGATGTCCCCTACAATATTATTGGCAACGGTGGCATTGACTTGATAAGTGACACTATCTCCTACCGCAATGGTGACTCCACTGGCTTTTAAATCACCTGTCGTATCAAAAGTGCCAGCATTGGTTCCAGAAGCACTGCCACTTGCGCTGATATTCACGGCGCTAAATGGTGTCACTTTTTGACCTGTAGTATCTGCCACTTTTAATGACGCAAAAGGCGCATCAACTTTTAAGCCTTTAATCGCATAGTCACCGTCATTTTTAACTGTGACGTTATAAGCAACATTCTTAGATACTGTATATTGCTGGGGTGCAGCAGTCACACTGACGCTATACACATAAGGGGCCGGAGTAAGAGTGACAGACGTGGTGCTATCAGACGTTACAGGTAGGCTATTACCTGCACTATCTTTTAACCCTACGTTCACCGCAATAGGATTCACAACATCATCACCAACGGTCGCATCTAAGGTATAGGTAATGTATCCATTGGCCGAAAGATGGGCATTTGTAGCCGTAAAACCACTACTAGAAATATCAATCGTTCCCGGTTTAGATCGGAAATTCTGCTTAGAAGACGAACCTACATCGTTTAATGAACCTTGATCTGCGACCGTTGCATTCACCGTGAAATCATCAACAGCATTATTTTGATCTGTATTACGTATTGTTAATTCATAGCTAATGGGTTCACCAGCTTCATAATACGTGCTATCCGATACTGATTTAAGTTGTACACTTAATTCAGCGTGGGCAGAAAGAGAAAATACAGCAAGAAATAAAGAGCATAAGACGTAATAAATACGTTTATTTAATTGTAATATAGCCATTACTTTTGTTATCCAACCTTATATAGCCACTATATCCACACTCGAGTAATTTAGGTGTGTTTTGATATATTTGCAGCATTTCGACATTAACAAGCAAAATAAATAAATGCCTATTAATACCGGCATACATTTGCAATTTAAATAATGCGCAATTATTCATTTGTTTTTATTATGATTTGTGCATTAAATTTATTTGGCTACGTTTTATCGTACAAAGTTGAATGAAAAGTCAGAATCAAGTTAAAAGATTCCTATAATAAATTACTTATAAATCATACAGAATTAATCATTTTAAATATTCATATTGTGAATATTTAAAATCGTCATATTGTCTTATAAATAAAAAAGGCACCCGAAGGTGCCCATTTAATAACGTATATTTTATTCAGATTTGAAGATTATTTTAAATCTTTGCGCCTTGGCTTACCCAATCAATCACTAATGTACGTTCTTCATCCGTCATTTTGGTTAAATTACCTAACGGCATCACTTTCGTTTGTACTTGAGATTGAATGCGCGGTGCATTGGTTTGAATTTCTTCCGCGGTATCCAACATCACACCGGCTGGCGCCGTGGCAAACATGTTGCTTGTTGGGCTTGCAGAGTGACATTCAACACAACGGTCATTGATCACTTTTTGTACTTGAGCAAAGACCGACGGTACTGTTGCATCGCTTGTAGATTGAGTCGCATCACTTTCATTAGTACTGATTTTCGTTGTACTTTCCGTCTTATCAACACTTGCTGCAGGCGTTTGCTGAGCTGGCGTTTGCTGAGCAACAGGCGCCGCTGGTTGAGACATACTCGGCATTTTATTCGAAGTCACAAAAGCCAAACAAATCATGCCTAGTACTGCGACTGGAACCGCCCATGCAAATTTTTGACTGCCATGGCGTGTATTGAAGTAATGGCGAACCAAAATACTAAATACAGAAAGCGCAGCAAGAATTAACCAATTGTATTCCGAACCATACGTGCTTGGGAAGTGATTACTGATCATAATGAACAGCACTGGTAACGTTAAGTAGTTATTGTGGCGAGAACGCAACAAGCCTTTCGCTGGCAGTGATGGATCAGGTTCTGTGCCGTCTTCAATTGCTTTTACCAAGTTACGTTGCGCAGGCATGATAATGAAGAATACGTTCCCCACCATAATAGTACCAATGATCGCCCCTACGTGAATATAAGCACCACGGCCGCTGAACACTTGGCTTAAACCGTAAGCCGCGCCAATCAAGCAGACAAACAAAACCACACCCAGTAGTAACGGTTTTTTGCCTAGCGGTGAATCACAAAGTAAGGTGTAAATAACCCAACCACCAATCAGTGAGCCGATACCGATACCAATCGCTGCACCAACACTGAGCCCTGAACCAGGTGCGATCAAGTAAATATTAGCATTTAGGTAATAAACCACACCTAATAGCAAGACACCGGTAATCCAAGTGAAGTACGCTTCCCACTTAAACCAATGCAGATGCTCTGGCATTTTTGGTGGAGCCAGTTTGTATTTTTCAAGATGGTAGATACCACCACCGTGAATTGCCCATAAATCACCTGAAAGACCAGTTTTAGGGTCAACACGATTTAAGTTATTTTCTAACCATACAAAATAGAAAGAGGCACCAATCCAAGCCACGCCCACGATCATGTGTACCCAGCGAATTGAGAGGTTGAGCCATTCCGTAATATGCGGATCCATAATTTTTCTCCTTAACTTTTCCTTGTCTAGCACATCGCGTTAGATGATATTGGCTAGACGGCGCTAGATGCAGTTCATCCTAAAATTGATTAATCAACCTTAGGAAGATTATCTAGTGACAAGATTACTTTTGTGAGTTCATCAAAGTACACTTCATCACAGTTATTGCCTTCGCCTGCTCGATCAACAATTAAAAACTGATCGTCCGGTTGCAGTGCAAGCACTGGATGATGCCAAACCCCTTTGTGATAATTAACACCTTGACGACCATTACTTAAAAAAGCTCGCAACGCTTGTGGTTGTAAGTCTTCCCCTTTCTCTGCCACCACGATTAAATACGGGCGGCCAAGAAGAGGGACAAATGCTTGAGAACCAAGTGGATGGCGCTCCATCATTTGAATGTGTAATGGGTACGTTAAAGGGGTTGCCTGAAAAATACTGATGATGGGTGCACCACCGTTGTCTGCCACATCTACATCCGCCATACGGTGATAGCGACGAGTCGAACCGTTGTTGATCATAAAGTAATCACTCGCTTCTTTATCGATCACATCGCCAAATGGCTGAAAAGCCTCTTTGGTTAATGGTTCCACTTTTAGTGTAATCGTGGTGTCTACAGTCATGTTATCCCTTCCGTTCTTTTTTACTCGGTATGCCTGTGAAGCGGCCTTTATTCGTAACGCTTCAACTATTATAGATATACAGAGCACTAAGTAAGGTTTCTTTTGAAACCATCAGTGGTTAAAGACAGTCCTCATTCCCTTTTATGATTTACATGTCTTACGGTTATTTTTACCAAGACGAAGAATGTCATTATTCCTCATTACTGCCATTGGTATTCCATGTTTTTATCGATACTACATACTTTGAAGGCGAAATAGAGCGATCTTATTGATCTGTGCAATCGCGGTTGCAAACTCAGTATCACTATCATTGTCGATTCTTTCAGCAAACGATGCCAAGATTTGGTGACGATTCGCCCCTTTCACCGCCATGATAAAAGGGAACTGAAAACGAGCTTTGTATCGCTCATTAAAATCGGTAAATTGTGCAAATTCTTCAGCGCTGCATTGGCTAATACCTGCACCGGCTTGCTCGGAAGTTGACGCCGCCGTTAACTCACCATTTACCGCAGCTTTCCCGGCTAAATCTGGGTGAGCATTAATAAGGTCAAGTTGTTCTTTAGGTGTGGCATCCAACATCACTTTCGACATTGCCGCGTGAAGCGTTTCAATTGAATCTGAACGTTCATTTAAGCCTAAATCAAAAGTACGTTCCGCTACCCAAGGGCTGTGCTCATAGATGTCGGCGAACGTTTCAACAAATTCCGCTTTCGTCATTTGGCTTGGTTTACAGGTTTGAAATTGGGTCACGGTTCCTTCCTTCTTTTACTTAATTATCATTGATGTATTGATTGCTTTAAGTGATTCAATCAACCATCTCGCCATTTCAAAAAAGAGTCATTCTCTGAAATGACGATATTTATTTGACTAAATCTGGTTATTTCGCTAAATCGGGATGCGGATGACATTCATGCCAATGCTTCGCAATATCGACACGGCGACATACCCACACTTTGTCATGCTGCTGCACATATTCCATGAAACGCTTCAAACCTTGAATACGCCCCGGACGGCCGATCAAACGACAATGCAAGCCAACCGACATCATTTTCGGGCTTTCTGCCCCTTCTTCGTACAACGTATCGAACGCGTCTTTCAGATATTGGAAAAATTGCTCGCCAGTATTAAAGCCTTGATTGGTCGCAAAACGCATGTCGTTCGCATCCAATGTATATGGGATCACAAGCTGCGGTTTTGGCCCTTCAGTATGCCAATATGGTAGATCGTCATCATAAGCATCGGAGTCATACAAGAAGCCTCCTTCTTCTGCGACAAGCTTACGAGTATTGATACCATTACGGCCGGTATACCAACCATAAGGGCGCTCACCAGTGATTTCTTTAATCACATTAATCGCTTTTTGCATGTGTTCACGTTCAGTATCAATGTCGATTTTGTGATAATCCAACCAACGGTAACCATGACTGCAAATCTCATGCCCCGCGTCTGCCATGGCTTTGATCACATCAGGGTGACGTTCTGCTGCCATGCCAACAGCAAAAGCAGTCAACGGGTAATTGAATTTCTCGAAAAGTTTTAAAATACGCCACACACCTGCGCGGCTGCCGTATTCATAAATAGATTCCATGCTGATATGACGAGCATTAGGAAAAGGTTGTGCGCCAATGATTTCAGACAGGAAAGCTTCTGACTCATCATCACCGTGTAGTGTGCAGCGCTCTCCACCTTCTTCATAGTTCAATACAAATGATACCGCGACTCTCGCGTCATTTGGCCATTGTGCGTGAGGCGGTTGGTTTCCATAACCGATTAAATTGCGTGGATATTCGCTAACCATGAACATCTCCTTAATAGTCTCATTTGAGCGCTTACAAGCTTTATACCCTTTATTACTTGAAGTGGCTGTTTTGTTGGCAACCTTCACGCAACTTCAATTCTTTTGGGTATCATTCTTTCGAGCTTGGAGCAGCAGCTTCAATTACTTGGAATCAACATCGACAAGTACAAAATGCATACCGTCCTAAAAGCAAGTAACTCCATACCTTTGTTTTATTAATTGTATACAATAAGTAAAACATGGCAAATGAATTTGTTCACAACTTGTTAACTGGCGCAATATTTTATCCGTACTACTATTATATACCTGACTTAATAGTCAACTAATGTGAAATTTTTTTACTCTCTCATATCAAGATAAACACAGGTAAATATAAATTTATATCAATGCGTTACAATAAAACTAATAATTATGCCCATTGAACACAATTTGATCCAACATCAATTTTTTAACTACTCGCCTTTACGGAACACAATGTTGTGTACATAATTAAATCAAGATGATCACATTTCTTTCACAAATAAGCAGAGCATATTATGGGAAAACTAACAACACACGTTTTAGATACGGCCAGTGGAGTGCCAGGCTGCGATATTCAAGTGGAGCTGTTTCGAGTCACTGACCAAGGTAGCCAATTGATCAAAACTGTCACCACAAATTTTGATGGCCGCACCGATGCCCCTTTATTAGAAGGCGCCGATTTTGAAACTGGTAAATATGAATTAATTTTTCATACCGCAAATTACTTTATTGCCAGTGGTGTCAAACTTGACGACGTACCTTTTTTAGATGATATATCGATTCGTTTTGGTATTAACGATCAAGACAGTCACTATCATGTCCCACTACTTTGTTCACCATATAGCTTCTCAACTTATCGCGGCAGCTAGTCGCCCATAACACCTGATCCTGAGTGAAGTCTGTTAGCTGTCGGCTTCGCTCTCTGTACCCGAAAATACACTTGTATGGAGAACATAATGTCCTCCAAGGCCTCTTCATACCTAAAAAACCGAAGACGTCTTCTATCTAAGCTCAATAAACAGCAAGTAGATACACAATCACAAGGAATAGCACAGTGAATGACTCAAACAGCAATACCTTAGAGACAACACCGGAAAGCGCACCAGGCTTACTTGAACGCTGGTTTAAACTTAAAGAGCACGGCACAACCGTAAAGTCTGAGATCATTGGTGGTATCACCACTTTTGCCACAATGGCTTACATCATTTTTGTTAACCCTTCGATCATGGCTACATCTGGTATGGATGCAGGTGCTCTGTTTGTGGCAACTTGTGTGGGCGCAGCGATTGGTACTTTATTAATGGCGTTTTATGCCAACTGGCCAGTTGGTTTAGCGCCGGGCATGGGCTTGAACGCATTCTTTGCCTTTACCGTTGTTGGCGAAATGGGCTACACATGGCAAGTCGCGTTAGGCGCCGTCTTCATTTCCAGTGTTTTATTTGCGGCCATGAGTTATAGCAGCTTACGTGAATGGATTTTAGACAGCATTCCACACAGTTTACGCTATTCCATGACAGCTGGGGTCGGCTTATTTTTAGGGCTTATCGGCTTAAAAACGGCCGGTATTGTCGTTGAAAGCCCAGCTACCCTAGTCTCTCTAGGTGACTTTACTCAACCAAGCGCCGTTCTTGCCGCATGTTGTTTCTTGATCATCAGTGTATTAAGCGAACGTAAAGTATTTGGTGCGGTGTTGATCGGTATTTTTATCGTAACGGTTGTAGGCTGGAGCTTAGGCATCGTGGAATACAACGGTATTTTTGCTGCGCCGCCAAGCATTGCCCCAACTTTCATGGCAATGGATATTAGTGGTGCATTAGAAGTTTCGATGATTAGCGTTATTTTAGCCTTCTTATTCGTCAATATGTTCGATACCGCAGGCACCTTAGTGGGTGTTGCCGAACGTGCTAATTTGATTGATAAAGAAACGGGTAAAATTAAAGAACTTCGCAAAGCATTAAAGGCGGACAGTGTGGCAAGTGTCGCCGGTGCTTGTGTTGGCTGTCCACCCGTCACCAGTTATGTAGAAAGTGCCGCAGGTGTTGAAGCTGGCGCTCGTACTGGTTTGTCTTCGGTCGTTGTTGGGTTATTGTTCATTGCTGCCATTTTTGTGTCCCCTCTAGCAAGCATGATCCCAGGTTACGCAACTGCTGGTGCTCTAATTTACGTAGCATTTGTGATGATGAACAGCATGCAGCATATTAAGTGGAATGACTTCACTGACGCCGCGCCAGCCGCAATCACCGCTCTGATGATGCCACTTACCTTCTCTATCGCCAATGGTATTGCTTTAGGTTTTATCACTTATACGGTACTAAAAGTCGCAACCGGTAAGAGTAAAGAAGTATCGCTTTGTATGTACGTCTTAACCGCAATCTTCGTAGCTAAGCTTGTGTTTATGAATGGTCATTAATCGTTCAACTGTTCGATGATTTGCCCACGGCAAACATTGAATCACCAAACTTCTACTGGCTTTCACCCACTATTGAAAGTCGGTAGAGTGACTGGCTAACGCAGCTTGGGGGCATAAATGTGTTTCCCCATCCGTCACCCCGCACATGAGCCTA